>JBAXIA010000130.1:0-8391 GCA_037138615.1 Mycobacteriaceae bacterium
ACCACCACCACCCCGACCGACTCCTACGAAACCTCCGCAAACGAGGCGCCGGCTAACCGCCGAGGCAGCCCGGGCCCAGTAGTGCCTTGAGATCTCCCATCAAGGCTGGCGACGGCGTCACCCGCAGTGATTGGTCGAGTTCGAGAGTGGTGATGCGGTCACCGCTGATTAGCCGCAGATGCACCTGGGACACGCCCGGGTGCCGGGCCAGCACCTGCTTGAGAGCATTGACCTTATCGAGTGTGCACTGCCGGGTCGGCAAGCTCACCGCCAGCGGCCGGTCTGGACGGACATTCGAGAAGTCAGGCACCACAAGGTCATTGGCGATCAAGCTGATCCGATCGTCCTGGATCCGCACACGGCCGCTAACCAGCACCACCGCGTCATCGGCGATCTCTCCACCCACCAGCGCATAGGTCTGAGGGAAGAACATCACCTCGATACCTCCGGTGAGATCCTCCAGCTGCGCTGATGCCCAGGGCACCCCGCTCTTGTTGACGCGCCTATTCACCGAAGCCAGGATTCCCCCGACCCGCACCTGCACATCGTTGGCGACATCACCGCCGAGGATCGACGGGATCGCGTGATCAACCTGGGCCGCGAGCAGGTGTGCCACGCCGTTGAGGGGATGGCCCGAGACGTACAGACCGAGCATCTCGCGCTCGAGGGCGAGTTTGTGCTTATCGTCCCATTCGTCATCCGGAACCTTGATGGTGAAGACGGCATCGCCGGCTCCTCCGTCATCGGTGCCGCCACCGAATAGATCGAACTGGCCCATCGCCTCGGCCTTCTTGGTGCCCAATACCGAATCGACGGCGTCGGTGTGCACCAGGAACAGACCCTTGCGCGGGTGACTCAGCGAGTCGAACGCGCCTGCCTTGATCAGCGACTCGGTGACCTTCTTATTGCAGGCCGCGACATCGATCTTGTTGAGGTAGTCCGAGAAGTCGGTGAACTTGCCCTTGGCGGTGCGGGTAGCGATCAGCGAGCCCACCACGTTGGCGCCGACATTGCGTACCGCGCCGAGGCCGAAGCGGATATCGGTGCCCACCGAGGCGAAGTTCAGCTCGGATTCGTTGACATCCGGCGGTAGGACGGTGATCCCAAGCTTGCGGCAGTCGGCCAGATACACCGCAGCTTTGTCCTTGTCGTCGCCCACCGAGGTCAGCAGGCCGGCCATGTACTCACCCGGATAGTTGGCTTTGAGATACGCCGTCCAGTACGACACCAGCCCGTAGCCGGCTGCATGCGACTTGTTGAACGCGTAGTCCGCGAACGGCAAGATCGTGTCCCACAACACTTTGATGGCACCGGGGGAAAATCCGTTGGCCTTCATCCCGTCAGAGAAGCCCTCGTACTCCTTGTCGAGAACATCGCGCTTCTTCTTGCCCATGGCCTTGCGCAGAATGTCGGCTCGGGCAAGCGAGTAACCCGCGACGCGCTGTGCGATACGCATGATCTGTTCCTGGTAGACGATCAGGCCGTAGGTCTCGGACAGGATGTCGTCGAGTGGCTCGGCCAACTCAGGGTGGATCGGCTTGATCGTCTGCCGGCCGTTCTTGCGGTCGGCGTAATCATTGTGGGCGTTCACACCCATCGGGCCGGGGCGGTACAGCGCCAGCACGGCGACGATATCTTGGAAACCGGTGGGCTGCATGCGGCGCAGGAGATCTCGCATCGCGGCGCCGTCCAGTTGGAATACTCCGAGGGTGTCGCCACGGGACAGCAGTTCATAGGTGGCCGAATCGTCGAGTGCCAGCGTCTCCAACACCACGTCGACGCCGCGATTGGCTCTGATGTTCTCCAGCGCGTCACCGATGATCGTGAGGTTGCGCAGGCCGAGGAAGTCCATCTTCAGCAGTCCGATGGCCTCGCAGGACGGGTAGTCCCACCCGGTGATGATCGCGCCGTCCTGCGGACGCTTCCACAGCGGGATGACATCGGTCAGTGGTTCGGAACTCATGATCACAGCGCAGGCGTGCACGCCGGCATTGCGGACCAGACCCTCGAGCCCGCGAGCGGTCTCGTAAATGGTCCGAACGTCGGGATCGGTGTCGATCAGCCCGCGAACCTCGGCGGCCTCTTTGTAACGCTCATGGGTGGGGTCGGTGATTCCGGACAGCGGGATGTCCTTGGCCATCACAGCCGGCGGCAGGGCCTTGGTGATGCGGTCGGCGATCGCGAAGCCCGGCTGGCCGTAATGAATTCGGGCAGAGTCCTTGAGCGCAGCCTTGGTCTTGATGGTGCCGAAGGTGATCACCTGCGCGACGCGGTCACTCCCCCACCTCTCGGCCGCGTATCGCACCATCTCGCCGCGGCGGCGGTCGTCGAAGTCGATATCGATATCAGGCATCGACGCGCGTTCGGGGTTGAGGAACCGCTCGAAGAGCAGGCCATGCTCGATGGGGTCGACATCGGTGATCCGAAGTGCATAAGCCACCAGGGATCCGGCCGCTGAGCCGCGGCCCGGGCCGACCCGGATGTTGACCGAGCGCGCGTAGTTGATGATGTCGGACACGATCAGGAAGTACGACGGGTACCCCTTGTCGCAGATGACATTGATCTCGTAGGCGGCGCGCTCGGCATAGTCGGCGGGTACGCCTGCAGGAAAGCGGCTGGCCAGCCCGGCATCGACCTCGTGACGCAACCAACTTGCCTGCGTCTGTCCTTCGGGCACCGGGAACACGGGCATGCGATCGCGCGGTGCCCACACGTCGGCGTAGGAATCCACCCGCTCGGCGATCAGAAGCGTGGAGTCGCAGGCTTCGGGAATCTCGGCGTCCCACAGGGCGCGCATCTCGGCTGCCGACTTCAGGTAGTAGCCGTCGCCGTCGAATTTGAAGCGGGTCGGATCCGACAGTGTCTTGCCGGTCTGCACGCATAACAGTGCCTCATGGTTATGTGCGGCGTCGCGGGTGACGTAGTGGCAGTCGTTGGTGGCCAGCGCGGGGATGCCCAGTTTGCGGCCGAGCTCCAGCAGCCCGTCGCGCACCCGGCGCTCAATGGACAGGCCGTGGTCCATCAGCTCGAGGAAGTAGTTCTCGGTTCCGAAGATGTCGCGCCACTTGGCAGCCGATTCCAGTGCCTCGGCATCCTGGCCCAGACGCAGCCGGGTCTGCACCTCACCGGACGGGCATCCCGTGGTGGCGATGATGCCCGCGGCATGTTCGGCGATGATCTCGGCGTCCATCCGCGGCCACTTGCCGAGTTGGCCCTCGAAGGACGCTCGCGAGGAAAGCTTGAACAGGTTGCGCAGGCCGGTGGCGTTCTCCGCGACCATGGTGAGATGCGTGTAGGAGCCGCTGCCGGAGACGTCGTCGGACTTCTGGCCCGGATCGCCCCACAGGATCCGGCGGGTATCGAAACGGGAACCGGGAGCGACATAGGCCTCGACGCCGATGATTGGCTTGATTCCAACCTTGGTCGCGGCGGCGTAGAACTCACTGGCACCGAACATATTGCCGTGGTCGGTCATGCCGATCGCGGGCATCTCCAGGCGCTGCGCCTCGGCGAGCATGGGCGTGATCTTGGCGGCACCGTCAAGCATCGAATACTCGGTGTGGTTGTGCAGGTGCACAAACGATCCGCCGCGCTGAGCGCGCGCGCGAAGATCAGGCGGGCTATCCATAGGCCCGTCAGTCTAGGACCGTCCGGGGACGGCACCGGGCGTGTCGCGGCCCGTGTCCCACCCCCGAACCAACCGAATCGGGGCTGGCACCCCAGTTCTGCTGGTCAGCGCTTCTCGCCCAGCATCCGGGCGATCGCCTCGGCCTGCTCGGCGGTCAGATCACCGGAGAGCTGGAGTACCTGGCCGTCGATCGGAGCGGCGATCTTGGGACCCCAGGCCACCGTCGTTCCACGCACAAAGGCGACCTGCTGGCCGATGCGGGAGGCGGTGAAGTCGGCAAATTTTTTCGCCGACTCCGACGTCATGGTCATCTGGACCAGTTGGACACCGGTCAATGGGTTCAGAAACGAGTCCACGTTGGTCAGATCCAGGCTCAGCCCCTCCGGACCGAGTTCATAGACCGCAGTTTTGTTGATATCGCAGATCCGGGTGGGCTGGTCGGGCGCTGCCGGCGGCGAGTCCGGACACTGTTCGGGTGTCGTGACGAAGGCGCTGATTACCGGCCGCACCGGAAGCGGCTTGATGATCAGCGCGGGCGCGGTGGTTGTCGTCAGGACAGGCAGGTCCGGCTCGCGACCGACCTCGCGGGCCGTCAGCAGGCCCATCCCCATCGGCGCAATGGCCGCCGCCGACGCGACCGCCGCGAGCACACCGATGATGATCCGCCGGTTACGTTGCTTGGTTTTGGAGTCACTCATGATAGGAGCAACTTACCTGCGCGCCCTCGGTACGCGCGAGACAGCGCATCGGCACTGAAGACCACCAACGCCACCCAGATCAATCCGAAACCGATCCAGCGCGCCGGCGGCATGGGCTCGTGGCCAACCAGAATCCCCCAGGTCATCTGCAGTGCCGGGTTGAAGTACATCAGTAAACCCAGCGTGACCAGCGGTAACCGCTGGGCCGCCGCCGCGAACATCAACAGGGGAATTGCCGTCAGTGGACCCGATAGCGCCATCAGCGTCGCGTGGCCGGGCCCGTGGTTGGTGAACTGCCCGTGCCCATTGACCTGGAGCACGAGGAGAAACACCACCGCCATTGGAGCGGCGATGCCGGCCTCTACCGCAACGCTGACCCTCGGGTCGGTGGTCACGACCTTTTTCACCACGCCATACAGCCCGAAAGACATCGCCAGGCCCAGCCCGATCAACGGGGTGGCGTCCGTTTCGACGGACAGCACGATGATCGCGACCAGCGCAATCAGCACCGCCGCCGATTGCGCACGATTCAGTCGCTCACCGAATATCACCATCCCGAACAGCACACTCACCAGTGGATTGATGAAATACCCCAACGCGGCATCGACGACGTGGCCGTTGTTCACCGCGTAGACGTAGATGATCCAGTTGATCGAGATCAGTATTGACGCACAAGCCAACAGCAGCCAGGTGCGACCACTGATCGACCACAGGTCGGACACCCGGCCCACAGCGATCAGGACGACGGCCATGAACACGGCTGTCCAGACGATCCGGTGGGCCAATACTTCGGGTGCGCTGGCAGGTTGGAGTAGCGGAAAGAACACCGGGAACATCCCCCAGGTGCCATAGGCCCCGATGGCGTACAACAACCCCGTTGCGTCGGTACCGCCGCGCGGACGCGCGGAGTCGTCGTTAATGGTCAAGGCGCTTCAGGACTTACGACTCGGCGCGCAGCACGTTCAGCGCATGCTGAAGATCGGCCGGATAGGGACTGGTGATCTCGATTCGCCGGCCATCGGCGGGGTGAGCAAACGCCAGCGAGCGCGCGTGCAGCCACTGCCGTTCCAGGCCCAGGCGTTTGGCCAGGACCGGATCGGCCCCGTATGTCGGGTCGCCGACGCAGGGATGGTGCAGCGCGGCGAAGTGGACCCGAATCTGGTGGGTGCGGCCGGTTTCGAGATGGATATCGAGCAGGCTGGCCGCCCGGAACATCTCAAGGGTGTCGTAGTGGGTGATGCTGGGCCTGCCGGACTCGGTCACCGCGAACTTCCAGTCATTGCCTCGGTGACGACCTATCGGCGCGTCGATGGTTCCACTCGACGGGTCCGGATGCCCTTGAACCACAGCGTGGTAACGCTTATCGACGGTGCGTTGCTTGAAGGCCCGCTTGAGCACCGTGTAGGCGTGTTCAGATAGCGCCACCACCATGACACCGGAGGTTCCGGCATCGAGACGTTGCACAATGCCCTGCCGTTCATGGATACCTGAGGTGCTGACCCGGAATCCCGCCGCAGCAAGTCCGCCGAGCACGGTCGGACCATGCCAGCCGACCGTCGCATGCGCGGCCACACCGGGCGGCTTGTCCACGACGACGACGTCATCATCGGAATAAAGAATAGCCATACCTTCGATCTCGACCGGCGTATTCTCCACCGGCGCAGGCGCTTCCGGCAATGTCACAATCAACCACGACCCCGCCTGCAGCCGATCTGATTTACCCGCACGCACCCCGTCAATCTCGACACCGCCATTTTCGGCGACGGCCGCCGCGGCGGTACGTGACAGCCCGAGCAGCCTGGCCAGACCCGCGTCGACCCGCATACCGGCCAGACCCTCGGGGACTGGCATCGATCGCTCGCTCATCAGGTGGATTCGGCCGAGTCGGGCGCTCTCACGGGTGAGCTTGTGGGCGGGCGACGGCCGATCCGGTCGAAGTCGTAGCCTGAAATCGACAAAATGACCAGCAGGATCGCTCCGCCGACCACCGCCGAGTCGGCTACGTTGAAAACCGGCCACCACCCGACTGACAGGAAATCGACCACATGGCCGCGCAATGGGCCGGGTGAGCGGAAGAAGCGGTCGATCAGGTTGCCCGTTGCGCCGCCAAGGATCATGCCCAGACCCAAGGCCCACCACAGCGACACCAGCCGTCGGCCCATCCAGATGATGCCGACCACCACGCCGGTGGCCACCAACGTAAGAACCCAGGTGTAGCCGGTGGCCATCGAGAACGCGGCCCCTGAGTTGCGGACCAGCGTCCAGGTGACGGTGTCGCCGATGATCGACACCGGTTGACCCGGGGTCAGCCACCGCACGGCCAGAACCTTGGTCACGATATCGAGGATCAGCACCGTTACGGCAACCGCGAGCAGCAGGCTCAATCGCCGACGCGGGGGCACCGTAGTTTGACCGGCATCGGTGCCCGTTACCTGCTCGGCGCTAGGCACAGGGTCATCGGTCACGGCCCCATCATCCCCTAGTGCCTTTCCTGGATCTCACAGTCCGGCTGCTGCCGCACCGGGGTCTCCTGCAACAATGAGCCCATGTCGCGTCTCGTCGTCATCACCACCGGCGGCACTATTGCGACGAGCGCCGACCCAGACGGCGTGTTGCGCCAGACTCGCAGCGGCGCTCAACTCGTCGATGGTCTCGATGTCGAGGTTGTCGACCTGCTGTCGTTGGACAGCTCGGAGCTCACCCCGGTCGAATGGCTCCAGATCGGATCCGCGGTCACCGCCGCAGCCGCGGACGGCGCCGACGGGATCGTAATCACACACGGAACCGATACGATGGAGGAGACCGCGCTCTGGCTGGATCTCACCTACGGCGGTGACGCGCCGGTGGTGCTGACCGGGTCCTCGCGGGCGGCCGATGCTGCCAACCCCGACGGGCCCGGCAACCTCCGTGATGCGCTTACGGTGGCGGCCAGTCCCCTGGCCCGGGGCCTCGGAGTCCTGATGAGCTTCGCCGGCGCAGTGCTGTCCCCGCTGGGCACCACCAAACAGGGCGGCGCCCAGGTATTCGGCGCGAAGGCACAGATCGGCAGCGTCGCCGATGGGACCTTCACCGCGACCGATTCCAAGGAGAGACCCTTTCTCGGCACCGTAACCTCCGCGCCCAGGGTGGATATCGCGGCGGCCTACCCGGGTGCTGACGGCACCGCCGTCGATGGGTTCACCGCCGCCGGCGCACGCGGACTGGTGATCGAGGCGATGGGATCCGGCAATGCCGGCGCATCCCTGATCGACGCCGTGGCCCGCGCCTGCCGTCGCGGTGTCGCAGTAGCGGTGACCACCCGGGTTCCGGACGGACACGCCAGCGCGACATACGGGCCCGGCCATGATCTGGTGGCCGCGGGTGCGGTGATGGTGCCACGGCTGCGGTCCGGCCAGGCTCGAGTGCTTCTGATGGCCGCACTCGGTGCCGGACTACCCGTCGACTCTGTCGTCGCCCGCTGGGGCTGACCGCTCGCTGTCATCGGGATAGTCGGGCCAGTCGAGACTGTCAATCGGGTCAGCATTCGTCAGCGCCGGAGTGTCGATCGCGAAGGTACGCATCACGCCCGGCCCGCTGCTGCGGGTCTCGAACCGCACGCTGACCACACCGTGTCCGGCGCCCTGCACCCAGCCGTGGCCAAACTCGGGATGTTCGAGGTCATCACCAACTCGCCAGCCGGCAGCCTCGTTGGTCGGTTCGGGCAGCGCGGTATCTGACGACTCGAGCTCATGGTGTTCAAGTTCGGGAAACAACGACTCCTGAAGCACGTCGCTGAGACCGGAAAAACCAACGCCCACAAGCCGAATCGGACCGACCTCGTGTGGGTCCAGCAGGAGCCGGCGGGCAAGTGCGGTGAGCGCACCCGCATCGGCGGTGGCGTACGGCAGCGTCGCTGAGCGGGTCAACGTCGACATATCAGACTTCTTCAGCTTGATGGTCACGGTCCGGGCTCCGCGGCCGTCGCGTTCCAGCCGTCGGTGGGCATGCGCGGCCATCGGGGGGACGGCCTCCTAAAGCTGGTGCAGCGTTGTGAGATCGGTGTCGAAAGTGGACTCGGCACTGATC
>JBAXIA010000131.1:0-8325 GCA_037138615.1 Mycobacteriaceae bacterium
AGCACTGACCGGCTTCCCGGTCGGGATACAGCACTGACCGGCTTCCCGGTCGGGAAGGCAGGACCTTCCACACCGCCGGATTACGGGTGCTGACGCGTCGATAGGATCGGCCTATGGCGACGCGTAAGAAATCGGGACCGCACCCGGATCTGAACTCGCCACTGGTCATTGATGTGTCACGGCTCGGCCGGCGCCCCGGGTCGATGATGACCATCGACCAGACGGTTCCCAGTCCGCGGCGCATCGGGTTGGACCTCATCGCGATCGAGCCGGATGCGGAGATGGATCTGGACCTTCGGTTCGAAGCGGTGTCCGAGGGCGTGCTGGTCACGGGCACTGTGTACGCGCCGACCCGGGGCGAGTGCTCGAGATGCCTGGGGCCGATCACCGGAGAGGTGGACATCGCCCTGACCGAACTGTTCGCCTATCCCGACAGCATCACCGAGTCCACCACCGACGCCGAGGAGATCGGCCGCGTGATCGACCAGACGGTGGATCTCGCACAGCCGATCATCGACGCCGTGGGTCTTGCGCTGCCGTTCGTTCCGGTGTGCGTCGAGGATTGTCCGGGACTGTGTCCGCAGTGCGGCGTGGCACTGGCGACCGCGGAAGCCGGTCACCATCACGATCTGATCGACCCGCGCTGGGCCAAACTCGCCGAGATGCGCCCCGCTGATCCGGGCGGGACTGAACCCGACGGAACGCGGTCGTGACCCCGCCGCGGGAGAACCTGGTGCGCGCCCTGGGTATCGACCTGCCCGAGGATCTGCTGACACTGGCACTGACCCATCGCAGCTACGCCTATGAGAACGGCGGTCTGCCCACCAATGAACGGCTGGAATTACTCGGCGACGCGGTGCTCGGTCTGGTGATCGTGGCGGAACTATTCCGGCGCCATCCCGACCACGCCGAAGGCGACCTGGCCAAGTTGCGCAACAGCATCGTCAACAGTCATGCACTGGCGGGGGTGGCCCGAGACCTGACTGACGAGGGACTCGGTGAGTATCTCCTGCTGGGCCGCGGCGAGACCATCACCGGTGGGCATGCCAAATCGAGCATTCTGGCCGACACGGTGGAGTCCTTGATTGGCGCGGTGTACCTGGAACACGGCTTACCGGGCGCGCAGCAGGTAATCCTGCGTCTGTTCGAGGATCTGCTGGACACCGCTCCGACACTCGGTGCGGCCCTGGAGTGGAAGTCCAGCCTGCAGGAACTCACTGCGGCCCGCGGACTGGGCGTCCCCCGTTACGAGGTCACCTCCGAAGGGCCCGACCACGAACGGCGGTTCTCGGCAGCGGTCTATGTCGGAGGCGAGGTGTGCGGCCGAGGTATCGGGCAGTCGAAGAAGGTGGCGGAGACCAATGCCGCGGCGCAAGCGTGGACCGCTTTAGACGCCGACTCGCAACCGGTAGCCGCCGACCCGGATGCCTGAGCTTCCCGAAGTCGAGGTCGTACGGCGAGGGTTGCAGGCGCACATTGCCGGCCGGACGATCACCGCGGTGCAGGTGCACCATCCGCGGGCGGTCCGCCGTCACGAACCCGGTGCCGCCGACCTCACCGCACGGCTGATCGGTGCGCACATCACCGGGACGGACCGGCGCGGAAAGTATCTATGGCTCACGCTCGGACCCGAGGTGGCGTTGGTCGTACATCTGGGAATGAGTGGTCAGATGCTGCTTGGTTCGATCGAACGCACCGAGCACTTGCGGATCGGTGCAGTGCTCGATGACGGCACCGCGTTGAGCTTTGTCGATCAACGCACCTTTGGTGGCTGGCAATTAGCCGATCTGGTCAGCGTGGATGGCAGCACAGTGCCCGGGCCCGTCGCCCACATTGCACGCGACCCCTTGGATCCGCGATTCGACCGTGAGGCCGTCGTAACAGTGTTGCGCCGCAAGCACTCTGAGATCAAACGCCAACTCCTCGATCAGACGGTGGTATCGGGTATCGGCAATATCTACGCCGACGAGGCACTGTGGCGGGCCGGCGTCAACGGTGCGCGGATCGCCGAAAAACTCACCCGTCGGCAATTGGGGGACGTGCTCGATGCCGCCGCCGAGGTGATGCACGAGGCGCTCGGCCAGGGCGGTACATCGTTCGACTCGTTGTACGTCAACGTCAACGGTCAGTCCGGCTACTTCGACCGCTCGCTGAACGTCTACGGCCGCGAAAGTCATAACTGCCGCCGCTGCGGTGCGGTGATCCGGCGGGACAAGTTCATGAATCGGTCGTCATATTCATGCCCGCAGTGTCAGCCGCGGCCGCGCGCACGGTAGAACAAACCCATGACGGAGCTTTGGGTGGAACGCACGGGGATCCGCCGCTACACCGGCCGCAGCAGCCGGGGGGCGGAGGTGCTGATCGGTTCGGAGAGCGATGAGGGCGTCTTCACGCCCGGCGAGCTGTTGAAGATCGCACTGGCCGGCTGTAGCGGACTGAGCAGCGACCAACCGCTGCGCCGTCGCCTCGGTGACGACTACCGGGCCGTCATCACGGTCTCCGGGCCCGCCGACCGCGACCAGGAGCGCTACCCGCGGCTGGCCGAGACCCTCGAGATCGACCTGTCCGGGCTGTCGGCCGAGGACACCGAGCGGCTGCTGCTGGTGGTCAACCGCGCCATCGATCAGGTGTGCACGGTCGGGCGCACGCTGAAAGCGGGTGCCGAGATCTCCTTCGAGGTCGCCGACACCCGGCCATGACCGACGACGCGCCCGCCCGCCTGACCGCCTGGGTGCACGGCCACGTCCAGGGTGTGGGCTTTCGCTGGTGGACCCGCTCGCGGGCCCTGGAACTGGGCCTGACCGGCTATGCGAGCAATCAGCCGGACGGCCGGGTCCTGGTGGTGGCGCAGGGGCCGCGCCCGGCCTGTGAGCGGCTTCTGGAGTTGCTGCGCGGCGGCGCGACACCCGGATCGGTGCAGACCGTCATCGCCGAATTCGACGCACCGGGGGAACTGGAGTCGGGCTTCCGCGAGCGCTGAACACCTCGCCGGTAGGCTCGCACGACGTGTACCTCAAGAGTCTGACGCTGAAGGGCTTCAAGTCCTTCGCATCGCCGACGACTCTGCGTTTCGAACCAGGTATCACCTGCGTGGTGGGGCCCAACGGCTCCGGCAAATCCAACGTCGTCGACGCCCTGGCCTGGGTCATGGGCGAGCAGGGTGCCAAGACACTGCGCGGCGGAAAAATGGAAGACGTCATCTTCGCCGGGACGTCGTCGCGGGCCCCCCTTGGGCGTGCCGAGGTGACGCTGACCATCGACAACTCCGATAGCGCCCTGCCGATTGAATACTCGGAGGTCTCGATCACCCGCCGGATGTTCCGAGATGGCGCGGGCGAGTACGAGATCAACGGCAACCCGTGCCGGCTGCTGGACATCCAGGAACTGCTCAGCGACTCCGGTATTGGCCGCGAGATGCACGTCATTGTGGGTCAGGGCCGGCTCGCGCAGATCCTCGAATCGCGCCCGGAGGATCGGCGCGCCTTCATCGAGGAAGCCGCCGGCGTACTCAAACACCGCAAGCGCAAGGAAAAGGCCCTCCGCAAGCTCGACGCCACCGCGGCCAACCTGGCCAGGCTCACCGACCTGACCACGGAACTGCGCCGCCAGCTCAAGCCGCTTGGCCGTCAGGCCGAGATGGCCCGCCGCGCGCAGACCATCCAGGCCGACGTGCGCGACGCCCGGCTGCGGCTGGCGGCCGACGATCTGGTGATCCGGCGTGCGGAACTGTCCGGTGCCGACGAGATTGAAACGACGCTGCGCCGTGAGCACGAGGAGGCGGCTGCCCGGCTGGCGGAGGCCTCCGAGCAGCTCGCCGCCGACGAAGCCGCGGTCGCTTCGCTGTCGGCGCGGACCGAGGCCGCTCAGCAGACCTGGTTCCGGCTTTCGGCACTTGCCGAACGGGTGAGCGCAACGGTGCGCATCGCCAGCGAGCGGGAGCAGTATCTGGAGTCCGAACCGGTCGTCAGCAATGGACCGGATCCCGATGCGCTCGACGCCGAGGCCGATGCCATCGCCGAGCAGGAGCGCCAACTGCTCACGGAACTCGCCGAGGCGCGGTCCAGGCTCGAGATCGCCCGGGTCGAGCTCAGCGAGAAGGAGGCCGCGGCCACGGAAGCCGAGCGGGGCCATCTTGCCGCCGTGCAGGCCGAGGCCGACCGCCGTGAGGGCCTCGCCAGGCTGACCGGTCAGGTGGAGACCGGGCGGGCCCGGGTGGAGTCGATCGATGACGGCGTGGCTCGGCTGTCCGCCGCCATCGACGAGGCCGCCGCCCGCACTCAAGCGGCCCGTGCCGAGTTCGAGACCGTGCAGAGCGGGGTCGACGAACTCGATCAGGGCGAGGTGGGCCTCGACGAGCACCATGACCGCACCGTGGCTTCGATGCGGGTCGCCGATGAGCGGGTGGCTGAACTCCAGGGAGCCGAGCGCGCCGCCGAACGGCAGGTGGCGTCGTTGCAGGCCCGGATCGATGCGCTCGCGGTGGGTCTGGAACGCAGGGACGGTGCCGCCTGGCTGGTGGAAAACCGGAGTGGCGCAGGGCTTTTCGGAACCGTCGCCAAGCTGGTAAAGGTGCAGTCCGGCTACGAGACGCCGCTGGCGGCGGTGCTGGGCTCGGCAGCCGACGCGGTGGCGGCCGATGATTTCGGCGCGGCCCAGGCTGCGGTGCGGGCACTCAAGGAGGTTGACGGCGGACGCGCGGCGATCGTGTTGGCCGATTGGCCGACGCCGGCGCGACAGGATTTGGGTTCACTTCCCGATGGTGTGCGCTGGGCCATCGATCTGATCGAGGCGCCGCCGCGGCTGCAGGGTGCGATGGCGGCGATTCTGTCCGGGGTCGCCGTCGTCGACGATATCGGTGCCGCACTTGATTTGGTGTCCTCCCGTCCGGGGCTGCGTGCGGTGACACGCGATGGCGATCTGGTAGGCGCGGGCTGGGTGGACGGCGGGTCGGGCCGCAAGCCGAGCACCCTGGAGATCAGCGGTGAAATCGAGAAGGCGCGAACCGAACTCGCTGCCGCAGAGACTCAGGTCGGTGAACTTGGCGCCGCACTGTCGGGTGCTATTGCTGAGCAGGCTGATCGTCAGGACGCCGCCGAGCAGGCACTGGCTGCGCTCAACGAGTCCGATGCCGCGATCTCGGCGATCTACGAGCAACTCGGCCGGCTGGGCCAGGAGGTCCGCGCCGCCGAGGAGGAGTGGCGTCGACTGCAGGCCCAACGCGACGATCTCGAGTCCGGCCGCGTGCAGACCGTGGAGGAACTCGCCGAACTCGAAGCACGGCTACACGCCGCCCAGGAGACCCAGACCGTCGTCGAGACCTCGCCGGGTGAGCGCCGAGAGATGCAGGCTGCCGCCGAGCAGGCCCGTTCCTTCGAGGTCGAGGCCCGGCTGGTTGTGCGTACGGCCGAGGAACGCGCGAATGCCGTTCGGGGACGGGCGGATTCGCTACGTCGGGCAGCTGCGGCGGAGCGAGACGCGCGTCTTCGCGCGAGTGCCGCCCGCGCCGCCCGCCGGCACGCCGCGGAGGTCGCCGCAGCAGTTGCCGAGACCGGTCGCCGGGTCGCCGAGCATCTCGTCCTCGTTGTTGCGGCGGCATCTCGCGTACGTGATCAGTTGGCCGCAGAGCGCTTGGAACGCACGGGCGCGATGAGTGCGGTCCGCATTGAGGTTGCGGCGTTGAACACCCGTATCAGTGCGCTGACCGACTCCCTGCACCGCGATGAAGTCGCCAAGGCGCAGGCCGAACTGCGGATCGAACAGCTTGAGCAGATGGTGCTTGATCAGTTCGGTATGGCCGGCGACGACCTGATCGCCGAGTACGGGCCGGATGTGACGCTGCCACCGTCGGAACTGGAGATGGCCGAGTACGCCCAGGCCCGGGAGCGAGGCGAGACGGTGACCGCGCCGGCCCCGATGCCGTTCGACCGGCCCACCCAGGAGCGTCGCGCCAAACGGGCCGAGCGGGAGCTGGCGGAGCTTGGGCGAGTCAATCCGCTTGCGCTGGAGGAGTTCGCGGCCCTCGAGGAGCGATACAACTTCCTGTCCACCCAACTCGAGGACGTCAAGGCCGCGCGCAAGGACCTGCTGGATGTCGTCGCCGACGTCGACTCGCGCATCCTGCAGGTGTTCACCGAGGCCTTCGTCGACGTGGAACGCGAGTTCTCCCAGGTGTTTTCGGCACTTTTCCCCGGTGGCGAGGGCCGACTGCTGCTGACCGACCCCAGCGACATGCTGACCACCGGTGTAGAGGTCGAGGCCCGCCCGCCCGGCAAGAAGGTCAAACGCCTCTCGTTGCTGTCCGGCGGCGAGAAGTCGCTGACCGCCGTGGCCATGCTGGTCGCCATCTTCCGGGCCCGCCCGTCACCGTTCTACGTGATGGACGAGGTGGAGGCGGCCCTCGACGATGCCAACCTGCAGCGCCTGATCGGACTATTCGAACAGCTGCGCACCCAGTCCCAACTCATCGTGATCACCCACCAGAAGGCCACCATGGAGGTCGCCGACGCGCTCTACGGCGTGAGCATGCAGGGCGACGGCATCACCGCGGTGATCTCGCAGCGGATGCGCGGCGAGACCCTGGTCAGCTAGCCGGGCTGAGGTCGGCACCGCAGCGAGATCGACACTGGGGCTGCGACTGCGCTCCGCCACGCAACGCTGGTGTCGATCTCGGCGTCAGCAGGCGCGGGAAATCGCGATATCAACCCTGTATTTCGACCCGACGCAGGCCATTCAGATCAGACACCCCGCACCCGTGCAGGCAGACCCGCAGTTCCTCGATGAATCCACCGAGGACGTCGACCACTGCGGCGGCGGACTCAATGGCCGGCGCCAGCAGCGGTCGGGCCAGTGCGACGACGTCGGCGCCCATTGCCAGGGCCTTGGCGGCGTCGACGCCGGTGCGGATCCCGCCCGAGGCCACCAGTGGCATGCCGGGCAGGCTCTGGCGCACCTCCTGGAGGGCCTGAGCGGTGGGCACACCCCAGTCGGCGATCGCCGGATAGCGGACCTCGCCGTAGCGGACGACCTGTTCGACCCGGGCCCAGGAGGTGCCGCCTGCGCCGGCCACGTCGACCGCGGCGATGGGCAGTCCACGAAGCTGCGCGGCGGCCCCTGCGCCGATCCCGTGGCCGACCTCTTTGACCATCACCGGATATCCCAGCTCCTCAGCGAGCCGCCTCAGAGCTTCCAGTGAGCCGCTGAAATCGGTGTCGCCGTCGGCCTGCATGGCTTCCTGCAACGGATTGGTGTGCACCGCGACGGCGTCGGCCCCCACTCGGCCCAGTGCCGCCGCCAGGCGGGGTGTGAGCGCCTCGGACACCTGAGCCAGGCCGATGTTGCCGATCAGCAGCACATCGGGGGCCAGATCGCGGACCTCGAAGCTGGCCGCGGCGCGCCCGTCGTCGTCGAGCATGATGCGCTGCGATCCCAGCATCATGCCGACACCCAATTTCTGTGCCGCGTCGGCCAGGTTGCGGTTGATGGTGCGGGCCAACTCGGCACCGCCGGTCATCGCGCCGATCAGCACCGGCGCCTGCAGCGGTGAACCCAGGAACTTCGTGCTCAGGTCGATGGCCGCCAGGTTGGTCTGGGTCAGTGCGTTATAGGGCAGCCGGTAGTGCTCGAAGCCGGTGGTGAGGCCCTCGAACTCGACCGGGCCGGTCAGGCAGGCGTCGATATGCCGAAGTTTGCGAGTGGACATGCCTGCATTCATCGGCGGCCGCCGGGAGCCGGTTTGCCGGGGCCGCCGCGGCGCGGTTCGAAACCCTGAAACAATGGCGCCGTGTCACAGGGTCTCTGGATTGCCATCGCGGTCATCGCCGTCCTCGTCATCGCTGTACTGGTCGTGGGCCTGGTGCGTTACCGACGCCGCCAGGTGCGTCTGCGCCCTGCCACCGACACTGCCATCGAGGCTGCCACACCTGCCGACCGATCCGGTGGCTACACCGCGTCGTCCGGGATTAACTTCACGCAATCGTCAGGAGTTGCGCCGGCGGATCGCTCTCGGTCGGATGCCCCCGGGTTCGGCGCCGGGCTCCCGGGTGTCGGCGATGATGCCGCTGTACCGCGGGATTCGGTGAGACGTCCGATCTCCGAGGTGCGGCTGCCCGAGGTACCTGCGCCGGCCGGTCCCGATGTAGAGGCCATTGCCCCGAGCGAAGGCCGCCTGGAACGTTTACGCGGCCGGCTGGCGAAGTCACAGAACGCGTTCGGCCGCAGCATCCTTGGACTGCTCGGCGGCGGCGACTTAGACGAGGACTCCTGGGCGGAGATCGAGGACACCCTGCTGATCGCCGACCTCGGTCCGGTGACCACCGCGTCGGTCAT
>JBAXIA010000132.1:0-8304 GCA_037138615.1 Mycobacteriaceae bacterium
CGTCGAGCCCGCACCGCTGGCGGGTACCGGCCCGCTCGATGACCAGTCCCAGTCCACGGTGGCATGGGCGGTTCTGCACGTCGCGCGGCGCGCTGTCCGGGGGTCGACATCACGAAGCGCAACGGCGTCCGCAACGACATCACAAAGCCTCACCACGAGCCCAAACCTGCTTGCCAACCCCGGTGCCGAGATCGGTGACCCGTCGCTATCGGGATTCAGCGCGGTCAGCATCCCGGGTTGGACGGTGACCGGCACTCCGACGGTGATCCAGTACGGCACGCTGCGCAATTTCTGGCCGGTCGGCCTGAGCTCCGCGACGCCCGATTTTCCACCGTTCCTGGGTTTCCCGAGCGTTCAGAGCGCTCCGCCGAACGCAGGCAATCAGTTCTTCGGCGGTGGCAACGTGGCCAGCGCGACGCTGACTCAGACCGTCGACCTCAGCGCCGCCAAGGACCAGATCGACCAGGGATCGGTGACCTTCACCCTGGGTGCCGATCTCGGTGGTTTCCTCTTCGACCCGTCGGCCGCGTCGGTGAAGGTCGATTTCCTCGACGCCAACAAGACCTATCTCGGCAGCGCCACCACCGGTCCGGTCACCGCCCTCAACCGCTGGCTACAGACCGGCTTCCAGGAACGGACGACCTCCGGCACCCTCCCGGTGGGCACCCAGTATGCACAGGTCACGCTCGACCTCCGGGACCGCAACCCGCGCATCCTCGGCCCCCGCGCCCGATACAACAACGCCTATGCCGACAATCTGTCCTTCACCATCAGCACCGACCTGCCGGCGCCGGCGGATCCCGCGCCGCCAGTGTCAGCGGTCGGCCAACTCGACCACGTGTTCATGGTGTACATGGAGAACAAGGGCTACAGCGATATCGTCGGCAGCCCGAACGCGCCGTTCCTCAACAGCCTCATCAACGCCTACGGGCTTGCCGACAACTACTACGGGCTCACCCACGGGAGCCTGCCGAACTACTACCCGATCGTCGGCGGTACGGACTTCGGGATCACCTACAACTGCATTACCGCCTGCATCGACTCCACCGGCATCGCCACCCTGGTCTCCAACGTCGACGACGCCGGCAAGACATGGCGCTCATACGCACAGGGCTTGACCCCCGGCGCGGATCCTCTCGTCAGCAGCGGTGAATACGCCGTCGACGAGACACCCTTCCCCGCGTTCACCTCGATTGCCAACGACCCGACCTACGCCGCGGCCCACATCGTGCCGTTGGAGCAGATGGCCATCGATCTGCAGTCCGCGGCGACCGCGCCGAACTATGCGTGGTTCGCCGCGGATGAGAACTTCGCCGGCGAAGGGCCGGTCAGCTCGCTGGCGGGCTTGCTGAAATTCGCCTTCAACCAGATCGACCCTAAGCATCAGTACAACGTGCCCGCACTCGATCAGTTCCTCTCCGAGACGGTGCCGGCCATCATGGGCTCTGCTGTCTGGAATGACGCGAACGAGGCATCCGTCATCGTGGTCACCTTCGACGAGGACAACAACAACCTCGATCTGGGCTTCGGCAACGAGGGCAACCATGTCGTCACCGTCGTCATCCCGAACCAGGCCGCGATAGACGCCGGCATGCGCAGCGGCCCGTTCATCGCCAGCAATCACTACAACCACTACAGCCTGCTGCGGATGATCGAGGAATCACTCGGACTACCGTCGCTGACGAACAACGACGCCTACGCCGCCCCGATGAACGAGTTCTGGAACACCGGTGTGGTTGGAAACTCCGGCAACATAGCGGTCTAGCTCACCGGATCACTTCGGCAGGATCCGCGATCTCGCCCCGCCACCGGCGACCTGGATGGTCTGACCGCTCACCCAGCCCGCGGCCGGGGATGCCAGCCACAGAAACGCGTTGGCGACATCCTGCGGAGTGCCGGCACGTCCGGTGAGGTTCTTCGGGTTGGCCAGTGCGTGCCGGACCCGCTCATCCAAACCGACGTCCGCGTAACCTTCGGTCAGCACTGTGCCGATCAGGATGGAGTTCACGCGCACCTTCTTGCCGAAGTAGTGCGCCACACTCAGCATCGCGTGGTTCAACGCCGCCTTGGCAGCAGAATAGGCGAGGAACTCAAACGCCGGCATCACGGCGACCATCGAGCCGGAATTGGTCACGGTGGCGTTGTCTGCGTCGAGCAGATGCGGCCGGCAGGCCGCCGTCATCCGCAGGGCCGACACGCAGTTGAGCCGGTAACCCTCCATCATGTCCTCGACTTCGATATCGAGCGGGTCCTTATACGGCCTTCCCCAGCCGACGTTGTTGACCAGGGTTGAGATACCGCCGAAGGTCGCCACGGTGCGCTCGACGACGCGCGCGATATCAGCCTCCTCGGTGATATCGCAGCCCATACCCAATACCTCACCGCCGGTCTCGGTGCTCAGTCGCGCAGCAGTCTCGACCGCCTTGTCGGCGTTGCGGTCGGCGATCACCACACTCGCGCCGGCGCCGGCGAAGGTGCGGGCGATGGCCTCACCGATGTTCTGGGCGCCGCCGGTCACGATGGCGACATGGCCATCCATCCGGAAGTCGGCGAAGGCATCGAAGGTCATGGTTCTCCTCGGCGGTGCGTCGGATCGGCGGTACCTGGGCAATACTTCCTCAATGGGCACCTATGCGGTCACCGGATCCGCTTCCGGCATGGGCGCCGCGGTCGCCCGCAAGCTACGGGCAGCCCAACACACCGTCATCGGCGTCGATATCAGGGGCGCCGACGTCGTCGCAGACCTGTCAACGCCGGCCGGTCGCCGAGGTGGGGCCGCCGACGTTCTCGCCGCGTGCGCCGGGAGTCTCGACGGCGCCGTGCTGGCCGCCGGGCTCGGCCCTACCCCGGGTGCCGAACGCTCGATCACCGAGGTGAACTACTTCGGCGTGGTCGAGCTTCTGCAGGCCTGGCAGCCCGCTTTGGCGTCGGCGGGGGATGCAAAGGTCGTCGTCTTCGCGAGCAACTCGACAACCACGGTGCCGGCCGTTCCCGGCCGAGCCATTCGCGCCCTGCTGGCCGGCGATACTGACAAAGCGCTACGCGCCTACACGATGTTCGGACGCTATGGCCCGCCGATGGCATATGCGGCATCGAAGATCGCGGTCAGCCGTTGGGTCCGTCGCAATGCCGTGACGGCGCAGTGGGCCGGCGCCGGAATCCGGCTCAACGCCCTGGCCCCCGGGGCGATCATGACGCCGATGCTGGAGGAACAGCTGGCCGCACCGTCGGAAGCCAAAGTCGTCCGGGAGTTCCCCGTCCCGATCGGGGGTTTCGGTGATGCCGAGCAGCTCGCTGATTGGGTGATCTTCATGCTGTCTGAATCTGCTGACTTCCTCTGCGGCAGTGTTGTTTTCGTCGATGGCGGCTCGGATGCCTACTTCCGGCCCGACGACTGGCCACGGGCGGTACCGGCTCGCAAACTTCTGTCCTACCTTCGGCGTACCCGGCAGTTCGCCGCCTTTGACAGGAGCCGGCCATGATCCGACGGAACGCTGCGGTGATGGCCGTCCTGCTTGCGGCATCCTCGGCGATGGGTTGCTCGGGTAAGTCCGAGGCACCGAAATCCGGACCGCAGACAACGACGATCGAGGTCTCCTACGACGATCTGCTGAACCAGAAACACCTCACCCGCACCCTGGCCCTCAAAGTCGGTGACACCCTGCAGGTGAGCCTGGGATCCAACCCATCCACCGGCTTCGGATGGGCACCGCAGATGCAGATCACCAACGCCACGGTGCTGGCCCAGACCGGCCACGAGGTTCTCGGACAGTCGGCCAGTCGGCCGGGCGCGGCGGCCAGCGAGGTATGGGCACTTCAGGCCATGGCGCCCGGCACCACCACGGTGACCAACGCCTACGGACGACCCTGGCCCGGCGGGGAAAAGGACGCCTGGACATTCACCGCCGACGTGACGGTGAACTGAAACCCCGCGAGTCACTGGCGTCACTCCAGTCACGGAGTGCGTACTCTGGTCAGGTGCGATTCTCCACCGGGGTGAGAGCCGGCATCACGGCTGTCTGGCTGCTGGCCGCCGTCGCGGCGGGGGCGGGGTGCGCCACCACCGTTGATGGCGCCGCTGTCTGTCCCGGCTGCGGCAACGGCACCGAACCCAATTTTCCCAACGGTCGGCCCACCGCGGTACCGGCACCCGGTCCAACCCCGCCGTCAGGTGACGGAACACTGACACCCAACTCGGCCGGCTACGTCTACATCGAGACGAAATCCGGCGTGACCCGATGCCAGATATCAGCCGACACCGTCGGGTGTGAGTCCGACTTCACCGACCCACCGACCGTCGACGGCGAACAGGCCACCGGTGTCGAGGTCGCCGCCAGTGGCAGCAACCGCTGGGTGGTCGGCAACCTGGGAGCGATGCCCACCACCACAATCGACTACGCCAGTTATCAAGCGGTGGGCTGGACCATCGAAGCCGACAGCAGTGGCACCCGGTTCACCAATGACGCGACCGGCCACGGCATGTTCATCAGTACCGAAGCGGTTGAGTTCTTTTAGCCTGCCCTAGGCTGGGCGGCGTGGATTTCCGTGTCTTTCTCGAGCCGCAACAGGGCGCTACATATGACGACCAGCTCGCCGTCGCCCAGGCCGCCGAATCCCTAGGTTTCTCAGCGTTTTTCCGCTCCGATCACTATCTGGCGATGAGTGGTGACGGTCAGCCGGGGCCAACTGACTCCTGGGTGACCCTGGCCGGGATCGCCCGCGAGACGTCGTCGATCAGACTGGGCACACTGGTGACATCGGCGACCTTCCGCTATCCCGGCCCGCTGGCGATATCGGTGGCGCAGGTGGACGCAATGAGCGCCGGGCGCGTCGAATTTGGCATCGGTGCAGGCTGGTTCGAGGACGAGCACCGCGCCTACGCCATCCCCTTCCCCAGCCTCGGTGACCGCTTCGATCGGCTTGAGGAGCAACTCGACATCATCACCGGAATGTGGGCGACTCCGGTCAGTGAGACCTTCGACTACTCCGGAAGCCACTACTCGGTGACCAATTCCCCCGCGTTGCCCAAGCCGGTTCAGCGGCCACACCCGCCGATCATCATCGGCGGCGGCGGCCCCAAGCGCACCCCGGCGCTGGCGGCGCGCTTCGCCGGGGAGTTCAACCTCGCCTTTCCGACGCTGGAATTCACAGGCGTGCAACTAGACCGTGTACGGGCCGCGATGAACGAGGCCGGACGCGCTGCCGACGACATCGTCTACTCTGCGGCATTCGCGGTGTGCGTCGGAAGCGATGAGGCGCAGATCGCCCGTCGGGCCGAGGCGATCTCCCGGGATATCGACGAACTTCGTACCAACACGCCGTTGGCCGGCACACCGGCCGAAATCGTCGACCGACTCGGGCCGTTCGCCGAAGCCGGTGTGCAACGGGTGTATCTGCAACTGCTGGACACATCCGACCTCGATCATCTGGAGCTATTCGCGTCCGAGGTCATGCCTCAGCTCTGACGACCCGACTAGGATCGCAACCCGTGGCGCACGATGGTCTCCCCGGCGGTCCTCCCGGCGACTCCGGCGACTTCGGCGTGGAGCCGACCCAGTACGCGAACTACGGTGGAGCCGACGCTTCGCCATACAGCGAGGCTGCGGCATACAGCGAGTCCGACGACCAGCACCCCGTTGACCACTACACCTCGCCTCAGCCGACCCGATCGTGGTACCAGCGACCGGCCGCTCTCGTCGGTCTCGGCGTGCTCACCGCCGCGATGCTGGCACTGCTGATTTATGCCGTCGTCGATTTCACCACCGCAGAGAAGCCTCGCCAGACGGTCACGACGGTGACTGCGACCGCCACTACCCAGGCTCCCACTTCCGAGTCACCGACTACCGAGTCACCGACCATCGAGTCACCGAGCCCCACCGCGAGCACGGTTCAGCCGCCCAGGCCCAGCACGACCATCACGGCCGGACCTTCAGTCACAACCGTCACTGAGACGACGATCGAGCGCCGGTTCCCGAGATGGCCGGACCGGTTGAACCCACCCCCGCTGTACCAACCCCCACCAGGTCAATGAACCCGGGGCGTTGTAACCGACTGCCGGAGAAGGGATTTGCACCGTGAGCGACGCACTCGGGCTGTCGATTGGGACGACCAACCTGGTGGCGGCGTGTCCTGGGCGGCAACCGGTCGCGCGACGATCGGTCCTGACCCTGTGGGGCGACCGCCCGGCCGAGGTGGGCGTGCCCTCGCAGAATCCTGAACTCACCAGTCCCAACCTCACTCAGCCCGGCGTGGTGCTGCGCGGCTTCGTCGAGCGGGTGGGCGACCCGGTGCCACTGGTGGCCGCCGATGGTTCCTCGCACCGCGGCGACAATCTGGTGGCCGCCGCTCTCGATGGGATCGCACGCGCCGTCGATGACGGCATCCCGCCCACCCGGGTGGTCATCGCCGCGCCCGCACACTGGGGACCGGCCACCGTCGGCGCACTGCGCGGCGCGCTGCGGTCCGGCACCCTTTCCACCAATGGTGTTGTGCCGGTGATCATCTCCGATGCCACTGCGGCACTGAACGCCCTGCAGGCCGAGCCCGGCCTGCCCGCACGCGGTGTCGTCGCACTATGCGATTTCGGAAGCAGTGGGACCTCCATCACCCTGGCGCGGACCGACCTGTCCCCGATCGGAGACACTCTGCGGGTCGCCGACTTTTCCGGAGACAAGGTCGACCAGGCGCTGCTGGATCTCGTGCTGGCTCGCGTCCAAGCCGGGGGATTCGACGATCCGGGTAGTACCTCGGCGCTGGGAGCACTCACCCGGTTGAGGGAGCAATGCCGCCTTGCCAAAGAACGGCTTTCTTCCGAAACCGTCACGGTGGTGCCGGTGGATCTGCCCGGCTACCGCTCCGATGTCACGATCACCCGCGCCGAACTGGAAAGCCTGCTCGAGGAGCCGATCAACGTCGTCATCGACGCTCTCGGGGATGCACTGGAACGCAATTCGATTTCCGCGGCTGAGGTGACGGCGGTTGCCACTGTCGGAGGAGGTGCGGCGATTCCGGTTGTGAGCCAACGGCTCTCGGACGCTGTCCGGGTACCGGTGATCACCACCGCGTTTCCGAGCTTGGCCGCGGCCACAGGCGCCGCGCTGATCGCCATGCGCGGTGCGCCGGCGGATGCGCCCACCGGACTGGCACCGACCGTATCGGATGCGCCCACCGGATTGGCCCCGACCGCATTGGCGCCCGCCGCGGCGGGGCAGGGCGCGAGCGAGGCATCCGGGGCGCTGGCCTGGTCTCAGGATGACGGCTCAAGCGAGGACCCGGTCCCCTACACCGGCGAGGACTACACCGCGCCGCCTGCCGACTCGCGTCCCACCGCGCTGATCGAGCCGGACGCCGAGACCGAATTCGGCTCGGCCCTGCTGCCCTGGTATCGCCGACCCCCGTTGCTCTTCGGCATCGCCGCAGTACTGGCAGCGGTGACAGTAGGTGGCCTCGCCATCACCCTGACGAGTACAGACAGCACACCGACGACGACCACCACCCGGGTCACCAAGCCCGGCGAAACTCCCTCAGGGGCGCCGGTGCCTGAGACGGTCACGGTCACCGGAAGCAACGGGGAGCCGACGGTATCGACGGTCACGCCGACCACCACCACGACCGCCGAACCGACCACCACCACTTCCCCCACCACCACTTCCCCCACCACCACGACCACAACGACGACCACCCCGACGACAACGACAACCACGACGACCACTACGACGAAAACTACGACCACGACGGAAACTACAACGACTTCCACCACTACGACGACGGAAACTACGACGACGCCGACCACTACGACGGAAACTACAAGCACGTCGACTACTACGACGGAAACTACAAGCACTTCGACCACTTCGACGGAAACTACAACAACGCCGACAACTACGACAGAAACTACGACGACGCCCACCACTACTACGTCGACGTCTACCACAGCCACTACAACCACCGAAACTACTACCACGCCCACTACCACCACCTCAACATCCACCACGCAGACTACTACCACCGAAACTACAACCACGGCGACTACCACCACGCCGACCACAACTACTGCAACAACGACGACTCCAACGACCACCACGTCTACCGAGACGACCTCGACGTCAACTACTACCACCGCCACCACCACCACCGGTACAACCACAACAGCCACTACCACGACTATGACGACCACCACGGGCACATCGACGACGGTAATTATTTTTCTATATTTGTGACGCTTTGTTTCTGGACTAACAGATCGACTGCGTCAAGACTACTACTATGACGCCCGGATACTGCTTCCCGGCTTGGAGCAGCACC
>JBAXIA010000133.1:0-8246 GCA_037138615.1 Mycobacteriaceae bacterium
GTCGACCCCGGGGGCGAACACGATATGCGGGATCATCCCGTTGGCCCACTGCGCCGACAGCAGGGTGTCCAACTCCACGACCGCCCGCTCCACGCTCAACGAAGCCAGCCCGACCGCCACGAACGCCGCGTCCCAACTCCACATATGCGGGTATAGCTGCGGTGCCGCCGACGTCATGGCGCCGAGGTCATTGCCGCGAAGCAGATAGGCCGCACGGGCAGCAAGCTGAGTCGGCGCGAAGCCGGCATCGAACGTCACGCCTCCATTCTGCGGTGCGCGGGCCCCCGAGTGCGGATCGGTAGGGTGACCGACATGCCGAGCCGCGCCAATGACGATGCCGGGCGAAGCGGTGAGGAAAAGCGGCACACCATGCGCACCGCGCTGATCACCGGAGCCGGGAGGGGCATCGGCGAAGCGATCGCCGAGGCCCTGGCGCCTTCCCACTCCCTGCTGTTGGCCGGCCGACCGTCGACACACCTCGACGCCGTCGCCGCCAGGCTGGGCGCCACCACCTGGCCCATGGACCTGTCCGACCACGAAGGCATCGAAGCCGCCGCGGAAGTGCTCACCAGACTCGACGTACTGGTGCACAACGCCGGTGTGGCCTTTCCCGGCCGGGTCGCCGAGTCCGTCCCCGAGGAGTGGCGGGCCACCTTCGAGGTCAACGTGACAGGCGCGGTCACGCTCACCTGTGCGCTGCTGCCGGCGTTGCGCGCCGCGCGCGGCCAGGTGATCTTCATCAACTCCGGTTCCGGCCTGAACGCCTCGCCCGGCCTTGCCTCGTACTCGGCGAGCAAGTTCGCATTGCGGGCATTCGCCGACTCGTTGCGCACCGATGAACCGCTACTCCGGGTAACCAGCATCCACCCCGGCCGAGTCGACACCGAGATGCAGCACGGCCTCGTGGCCTACGAGGGCGGGCACTACGACCCAGCCAATTTCCTCACGCCGCAGACCGTCGCCGGCGTGGTGGCCACGGTCGTCGCCACACCGGCAGACGCGCACACCCACCAGGTGGTGATCCGCCCACGCGGGCGGAATTGAATCCTGGCGGCACCCGACTACATGACGAAGTTGACCAACCGACCGGGCACCACGATGACCTTCTTCGGTGTGGCACCGGCCATAAAAGCGGCCACCTTCTCTTCGGCCAACGCGGCCGCCTCGAGCACGTCCCGGCCGGCATCGGCGGCGACGGTGATGCGGCCGCGAACCTTGCCGTTGACCTGAACCGGGTATTCGACGGTGTCGGTGACGAGGTAGCGGGGGTCGGCCTCTGGGAACGGACCGTGCGCCAGCGACTGCTCGTGGCCGAGTCGGTGCCAGAGTTCCTCCGCCAGGTGAGGTGCCAGCGGCGCGACCATCAGCACCAGCGGCTCCAGAGCCGCTCGCGCGCTGATGCCCGCCTTGGTCAGGTAGTTGGTGTACTCGATCAACTTGGCTGCCGCGGTGTTATTCCGCAGTCCGACAAAGTCCTCAGATACCCCGGCAATGGTCCGGTGCAATTGCCGCAGGGTCTCATCATCCAGCGCATCAGCGGAAACCCTTGTCTGCCCGCTGGTTTCGTCAACCACCAACCGCCACACCCGCTGCAGGAAGCGGTGCGCACCGACGACGTCCTTGGTCGCCCACGGCCGCGAGGCCTCCAGCGGACCCATCGACATCTCATAAACCCGAAGGGTGTCCGCACCGTAGCCGTCGCAGATCTCGTCGGGCGAGATTGAGTTCTTCAGGCTCTTGCCGATCTTGCCGAACTCCTGGAAGACCTCGGCGTCGCCTTCGGGGCCGGGCAGAAAGAACTTGTCATCGCGCTCGACCACATCGGCAGCCGGAACATAGGAGCCGCGGACATCGGTATAGGCGAAGGCCTGGATGTACCCCTGATTCACCAGGCGGCGATAGGGTTCCCGCGACGTGACGTGGCCGAGGTCGTAGAGCACCTTGTGCCAGAACCTCGAATACAGAAGGTGCAGCACGGCATGTTCGACGCCACCGACGTAGAGATCCACCCCACCGGGATCGCCTGGGCCATGTTCGGCCGGCCGCGGACCCATCCAGTAGGCCTCGTTCGCCGGGGCGCAGAACTGCTCGGCGTTATGCGGGTCGGCGTAGCGCAACTCGTACCACGAGCTACCCGCCCATTGCGGCATGACGTTGGTATCGCGGGTGTAGGGGCGCAGACCGTCACCGAGGTCGAGCTCGACATGCACCCACTCGTCGGCCTTGTTCAGTGGCGGTGAGGGTTCGCTATCAGCGTCCTGCGGGTCGAATGACACCGGTGCATAGTCCTCAATGTCAGGCAGTTCCACCGGAAGCATCGAATCGGGCAGCGGGTGCGCGCGGCCATCGGCGTCATCAACGATGGGAAACGGCTCGCCCCAATATCGTTGGCGGGCGAACAGCCAGTCACGCAGTTTGTACTCAATGCGGCCACGGCCGCCGCCGTCGGCTTCGAGTCTGGCGATGATCGCCTCTTTGGCGGCGCTCACGTTGAGCCCGTCAAGATAGTCGGAGTTCACCAGGGCACCGTCGCCCGTGTAAGCCTCCGTCGCGACGTCGCCGCCGGAGATTACTTCGATTACCGGCAGCCCGAACTCGGTGGCGAACTCCCAGTCGCGGGAGTCGTGACCGGGCACCGCCATGATGGCTCCGGTTCCGTAGCCGAGCAGAACGTAGTCCGCGATGAATATCGGGACCTGCTGGCCGTTCGCAGGATTGGTCGCATAGCTGCCGAGGAATACACCGGTCTTAGCCTTGTTCTCCTGCCGTTCCAGATCGGACTTGGCTGCGATGGATCGGCGATACCCGGCGACCGCCGCCACCGGGTCGGCCGCACCGGCCGTCCAGCGCTCGTCGACCTGATCGGGCCACTGTGTCGCGACAAGGCGGTCGACGAGTTCATGCTCGGGCGCCAGCACCAGGTAGGTGGCTCCGAACAGAGTGTCCGGGCGCGTCGTGAACACCTCGATGTCGGCATGGCCAGCGGCGAAAAGCACCGCGGCCCCGGTGGATCGGCCGATCCAGTTGCGCTGCATGGCCTTGACCTTCTCCGGCCAGTCCAGCACGTCAAGATCCTCGAGCAAACGGTCAGAGTAGGCCGTGATCCGCATCATCCACTGGCGCAAACGCTTCCGGAAGACGGGGAAGTTTCCTCGCTCACTACGCCCATCGGCGGTGACCTCTTCGTTGGCCAGTACGGTTCCCAGGCCCGGGCACCAGTTGACCAGCGACTCGGCCCGGTACACCAGACGGTGGCCATCCACCACATCCGCACGCTCACCGGCGGAGAGCTCGGACCAAGTCCGGCCATCGTCGAGGTGCCTTGCGCCGCTGTCGAATTCGGCAATCAGCTCACTGACCGGCCGGGCCTTGTTCAGCGCCGGATCGAACCACGCGTTATAGATCTGCAGAAATATCCACTGCGTCCACCTATAGAAGTCGACGTCCGTGGTGGAGAAGCTGCGGCGTTGGTCATGTCCGAGTCCCAGCCGGCCCAGCTGGCGACGAAAGTTGACAATATTGGCTTCGGTTCTCGTCCGCGGATGGGTACCGGTCTGAACGGCGTACTGCTCGGCAGGAAGTCCGAATGAGTCGAAGCCCAACGCATGCAGCACATTGCGTCCGGTCATCCGGAAATATCGGGCATAGACATCGGTGGCGATGTATCCCAGCGGGTGGCCGACGTGCAGACCCTCGCCGGATGGGTACGGGAACATGTCCTGAACGAACATCTTGTCGGTGGGAACCGGTGAACCGTCGGCGGGTGCCAGGGATCCCACCGGGTTCGGCACGTTGAAAGTTCCCCACTGCTGCCAGTTGTCCTGCCACTGATGCTCGATGGCGCCCGCCAGTTCGGCCGTGTAGCGAAAAGGGGGCATATCCGGATCGGTCTCCCCGTGGCCGACGGAGTTGCCCGTTGCTGCGATCGGGGATTCGGCCACGCCCATAGGGTATCGGGACGCACTCAACGGCAACGGCTCGGTATCAGTTGCGTTTCATGCCGGTCAGAGGTTGGTTCCAAGTCGATTCCAGCGGTGCCTGCGCGCTGTTTACGTGCATACAGTCGGCATGGACAAGTGGGCCACCCCGGCCTGAAAACGTGCGAAGAGGAAATCTGCGATGAACAGGATCGCCCGCAACTGGCGGGTACTGGTAGGCGGTGTCGCCGCCGGGTCGGTGGCCGTACTCGGTTTCACTGGCGCCAGCGCTTCAGCTGAGCCGGTACAGCCCGTGCCACCCGCGCCGGCAACAGCTCCGGCCACGGTGACCGCTACCCAAACTGTCACCGTCACCCCGCAGGCGACCCCCCAGGCCGCAAACACCTCCGCGGTCCCCGCGACCGGAACTCCCGCAGCGGCTGTGACTGCAACCCCCGCCGCGGCGGCGGCACCGGCTGATTCGCCCGTGGTACCCCTGGCACCGGCCACCTCCGGAACCCTGACGCAGTTCTTGAAAGACAAGGGCGTCGTGATGGAGCCGCAGAAGGCGGACGGGTTCACCGCGCTCAGTATCGTGCTGCCGATGCCCGCCGGCTGGCGGACGATTCCCGATCCCAATGTCCCGAACGCGTTCGCCGTGATCGCCGACCGACAGGGCGGCGACGGGCTCTACAGCTCCAACGCCGCATTAACGGTCTACAAGCTGATCGGGGATTTTGATCCTCGCGAGGCGATCAGTCACGGCTATGTCGAGAACCAGAAACTGTTCGCCTGGCAATCGACTTCTGCGTCGATGGCCGATTTCGGTGGGTTCCCCTCATCGATCATCGAGGGGACCTACCGCGACACCGATATGACGCTCAACACCTCTCGCCGCAATGTGATCGCGCAGTCCGGTTCCGATCGCTACCTGGTGACGCTGACGGTCACCACGGCGTCGAACCAGGCGGTCGCGACCTCCGGCGCCACCGACGGGATCGTCAACGGTTTCAGAATCGCCTTGCCGACCACGGCCACGACACCGGCGCCCGCCGCCGCAGCACCGGCAGCGGCAGCACCCGCAGCAGCACCGGTGGTAGCGGCTCCCGCCACCGCACCTGCGGTCGTCCCGGCAACCTCACCCGCGGCGGTGCCCGCACAATAACGGCGGTCCCCGGCTCGTATTGTGATCTCCATGGTTGTCGGGGCAGTTTTGAGTCTTTGCCTGGCCGCACTGATTGGTGGCTCGGGGCTTTGGACGCTGGCCCGTCGTACCGGTGTCGACCTGACCGGGCAGGTCCTGCGAGCAGTGGCGCCCACTCAGATCGCAGCCTCGGTGATGCTGGCTGCCGGCGCACTCGTGGCGTTTGCCGCCCCCGCGCGGATCGGGCTGCTCGGTTTGATCATCGGTGCGGTCGGCGCGATCAGCACAATCGGCGCTGGGTCGTGGCGCGCCGCCCGGTACGCCGCACAGCAGGAAGTCACATCCAGTTGTGGTTCCGCTGACGGCTGCGCCGGTTGCACTCAGCTATGCCGCTGAATCTCGACGTCTTAGTTGCGATCCAAGTCGATCGGATGCGTCGCCAACAGCGGTAGCGGCATGGGCTGACGGCGCAACACATGGGACCATAAATCCACCCGCGGCTGCACCAGAACATCAGAAGGTAAGGCCGACAACACGATCCAGTCATCTCGTTCGATCTCACCGTCGAGTTGACCGATAGTCCACCCCGAATAGCCGGCGAATATCCGCACACCCTCGACCGATTCGGCGATCGACTCCGGATCGGCATCGAGGTCGATCATCACGATCCGGCCGGCGACATGGCGCAGGCCGGCCAATCCATCAGGATCAACGCCTATCCGAAGGGTGCCGAGACACAGCGCGGCGTCCCGCTTCACCGGTCCTCCGACGAACATCGTCTTGGGTTTTGCAGCTAGATCCGTCCACTGCGGCAGTACGTTGTAGACCGCGGTCTCGCTGGGCCGGTTGAGCACCACCCCCAGGGTGCCGCCGTCATTGTGCTCGACGACATAGATCACACTGCGCCGGAAGGTGGGCTCCATCAGGTCCGTGCTGGCGAGCAGCAAGGTTCCCGCCCGCACCGCATTCGCCGCGGGGGCTACGAAGTCCTCCGGTTCCTCCTGCTGAGCCACCCATCAATCATGGCATGGAGCGCTGCGGCAAACGGGCACGTGCCACGGTGATGTTTGTACTGTGAGCCAGTGATCGACAGCCGAGCCGCCGCTTTCGTGCGGTCGGTGCGCAGCATGCCGGACTTCTGGCGACTGCTGCAGGTGAGGATGGCAAGCCAATTCGCCGACGGTCTTTTTCAGGCCGGTCTGGCCGGGGGCTTGTTATTCAATCCCGAACGCGCAGCCGACCCACTGGCGATTGCCGGGGCGTTCGCGGTGCTCTTCCTGCCCTACTCGGTGCTGGGACCGTTCGCCGGTGCGCTGTTGGATCGTTGGGACCGCCGGACGGTACTGATCGTGGCAAATGCGGCAAGGGTGCTGCTGGTCATCAGTGTCGCCGCATTGCTGGCTGCGGGCGCCCAAGGTTTGTTCGTGTTGTGTGCTGCGTTGACCGCCAACGGCTTCAGCCGTTTCGTGACATCAGGCCTGGGTGCCGCGCTGCCGGATGTGGTACCCCGCGAGCGGGTCGTGACGATGAATTCATTGGCCACTGCGACCGGTGCCACCGCCGCATTCCTGGGTGCCAACTTCATGTTGTTACCGAGGTGGATGTTCGGCTCCGGCGATGCGGCGGCGGGGACTGTCATCTACCTGGTCGCCGTGCCCACAGTGATCGCATTACTGCTATCGCTAGGTTTCGGGCGACATGCGCTCGGGCCGGTGCGTGCCACCGCGAGGGGCTCGGCCCTACACACGGTGGCAACCGGCTGGGCCTACGGTGCCCGGACGGTGCGATCGATACCCACTGTGGCGGCGACGTTGTCTGGTCTGGCCGCCCACCGCATGGTCTTCGGCATCAACACGCTGCTGGTGCTTGTGATCGTCCGCTCCGCCGGCGCCGCGGGCTTCGCCGGTCTGGGTACCGTGGTCGCGTTCGTCGCCGCCACCGGCGGCGGATCATTCCTGGCCAACGTGCTGACTCCGGCAGCAGTTCGGCGATGGGGCCGTTATGCCAGCGCCAATACCGCGTTGGCGTTCGCGGCGGTAGTACAGCTCGCGGGCGCGACCCTGCATCTGGTGATCATGGTGGCCTGCGGTTTCGTTCTCGGCCTTGCCGGTCAGGTGGTGAAGCTCTGTGCCGACACGGCGATGCAGATCGATGTTGATGACACCATGCGCGGGCATGTCTTTGCCGTGCAGGACTCGCTGTTCTGGATGTCATTCATTCTGGCGGTGAGCGCAGCGGCCTTGGTGATCCCGGCCGACGGGCGGTCTCCGGCGCTGGCTCTGGCCGGTTCGTTGCTCTATGTGGCCGGGCTGGTCACCCACGCGCGCATCGGCAGACGCCGGTTGCCGACGAACTAGGCTGAGTCACATGGCCGGTGCCGACCCGATAGTCGATGATCTGCACGCTGAGAGCGAAGCGCTGGATGCACTGGTCGATCAGCTTGATGCCCGACGCTGGGCACTGGCAACACCGGCTCCCGGGTGGACGATCTCACATCAGATCGGACACCTGCTGTGGACCGATCAGATGGCGCTGATGTCGATCACCGACGAGGCGGCTTTCGGCGAAACCGTCGCCGCCTCCCAATCCGCCATCGACACATTCGTCGACGATGCCGCCGCCGAACTGGCCGCGCTGCCGGCGGCCGAACTCGTCACCAACTGGCGGCGCACCCGCACGATGTTGCATGCGGCGTTGCGCACCGTGCCGGATGGTCGCAAGCTGCTGTGGTTCGGGCCACCGATGAGCGCGGCATCGATGGCGACCGCCCGTCTGATGGAGACGTGGGCGCACGGCCTGGACGTGGCCGACGCACTCGGCGTGCAGATGTCTCCGTCGATGCGGCTGAAGTCAATCGCTCACCTAGGAGTGCGCACCCGTGACTTCGCCTTCACCGTGCACGACCTCACGCCGCCTGCCGAACCGTTTCGGGTGGAGCTGACGGCTCCCGATGGCAGCCTGTGGACGTGGGGTCCCGAGGATGCGGCACAACGGGTCAAGGGGTCGGCCCTCGACTTCTGCTATCTGGTCACCCAGCGACGGTCGCGGGCGGAGTTGGATCTCGTCGCCCACGGCGTGGACGCACAGAAGTGGTTGGCGATCGCCCAGGCCTTCGCGGGGCCGCCCGGCTCGGGCCGCTGAGCGCGTCAGCGCGAAGCGGAGCCGAGCCGAGTCCCACCCACGCC
>JBAXIA010000134.1:0-8210 GCA_037138615.1 Mycobacteriaceae bacterium
CACCACAGACCTGCTGGACCAGTTGGCAGCGGCCGGCCCACCCGCGGATCTGCACACCAAACTCGCACTGCCCTTGCCGGTCCTGATCATCTGCGAACTACTAGGCGTGCCCTACAGCGATCGCGACACATTTCAGGTCTGGGTCCATGCTTGCGCCTTTGAGCCGGATGCCACTGAGTCCATACAGGGCATGGCGGCGCTGATCGACTACGGCGTCAGCCTCGTCGCCGACAAGCGTCGCCGACCTGGAGACGACGTGATCTCATCGCTGTGCACCGAAGACGACCTCGAGGACACCGAAATCGCTGTTCTCGCAATGGCTCTGCTGGAGGATCCGTCGTTGATTCGGAAGGCGACCGAGGAGTCGATGCGCGTGACAATGAACGCCAACCCCGGCATTCCCCGCTACGTGCGCGAGGACGTCGCCATCGCCGACGTCACCATCACCGACTGCGATCTGGTGATACTGGACCCAGGATCGGCCAACCACGACCCGGCGTTCTTCGCCCATCCCGACGTCGTCGACTTCACCCGCAAGGGGACGACTCCCATGTCGTTCGGCTACGGTAGGCGGTACTGCCTGGGCGCACCGCTGGCTCGTCTCTAGTTGAAATCGGTTCTTGCCCAGTTGATCCCACGTTTTCCGGATATGCGACTGATGGTCGATGCCGCCGGACTGAGCGTCAACATCGATTCGCTGGGATCCGGCCTGGGTGCGCTGCCCGTCACGTGGTAGGTGACGACCCGTACCTGTCGATCAGGCTCTGCTTGTAGAGCTTTCCGGTGTCGGTGCGCGGGAGTTGCTCCTCGAAGGAGATCGACCGTGGGCATTTGTAGTGCGCCAGTTGATCTCGAAGCCAGCCCAAGAGTTCCTCAGCGAACTCATCGGTCGCATCGGCGTGGTCGACCAGTTGCACCGCGCCCTTGACCGACTGACCCATGTCGTCGTCGGGAATGCCGAACACCGCGGCGTCCATCACCTTGGGATGCGTGACCAGCAGGCTCTCGGCCTCCTGCGGGTAGATGTTCACCCCACCCGAGATGATCATGTGGTGTCGGCGGTCGGTCAGGTAGAGGTAACCCTCCTCGTCGAGGAAGCCGATATCGCCGACGGTGGACCAGCCGCGCTCATGACGTGACGCCGCTGTCTTCTCGGTGTCGTTGAGGTACTCAAAGGTGTTGCCGCCTTCGAAGTAGATCTCACCGGGCTGCCCGGCTGGGAGTTCGTTGCCCTCCTCATCGAGGATGTGCACGGCCCCGCCCATCGGCCTGCCGACCGAGCCCGGATGCGTCAGCCACTCCTCGGCACTGATCAGCGTCGAGCCGTGTGCCTCCGAGGAGGCGTAGTACTCATCAACAATGGGACCCCACCATTCGATCATCTGCTGTTTGATCGGCACCGGACACGGCGCGGCGGCATGCATGACGCGTTCCAGGCTGGAGACGTCGTAGGAATTGCGCACCGCCTCAGGCAGTTTCAGCATCCTGGTGAACATCACCGGGACGAACTGTCCATGGGTGACCCGGTGACGGGCGATGGCATCGAGGGTGCCCTCGGCGTCGAATTTCTCCATGACCACCACCGGGATGCCAGCGGCCTGCATCGTCAATGACCAGACCGACGGCGCGGTGTGATATAGCGGAGCGGGACTGAGATAGACCCCGTCGGGCCTTGCCCAGAAACTGATCAGCGCGGTCATCAACCCGGGCGCCTCCGACGGCGGCAGGTGCGATAGCGCCCGCTTGATGCCCTTGGGTCGCCCGGTGGTACCCGACGAATACTGCAGCAGGTCACCCTCGATCTCATCGGAGATGGGTGTATCAGGTTGGTCAGCAACGCATTCCGGGTAACTCAGCCAGCCGTCCAGTTCGCCGCCGGCGATGAGGAGCAATGCCGGTAAACCCTTGGGAAGGTGCTCGCCGAGGTGCTCGAGGACGGGTCGCAATCTCGCGGAGCCGATGATCGCCTTCGCTGAACTGTTGTCGATGATGTAGGCGGCCTCGGCCGCGGTGAGGTGGGTGTTAATCGGCACGTAGTAGAGGCCGGCGCGACGGGCCGCCCACATCACGGTGTGGTAGTGCTCATTGTTCTCCAGCAGGATCGCCACGGCGTCACCCTCGCGTAAACCGGCCTGACGCAATAGGTGTGCCAACCGATTTGCCCGCGCCTCGAGTTCTCCGAAGGTGACAGTGATCCCGGAGGGATACATGATGACGGCGGGTTTATCGGGGGTGGCTTGCGCATGCTCGCGGATCTGCATGCGGTGCACTCTACGACAGGCAGCGACGTCGATTTCAGATGATGCTGACGGTGCCGTCCTGCAGGCTGTAGTACCCGACGACGAGCTTGACGGTTCCCGAAGCCAGAGCGGCCGTGAGACCCGGTGATGTCCTGATCTGGTCGGCCGATTGGGCGGCATTGGCCCGGACCGCGTTGTCGAGCAGGTCCCCCGGCCGGCCCCGCACCGACTCCACTGCCGGGGTGATGGCCTGGATCAACGTGCCCACCGCGCCCCGGGGTGTGGTGAACGGTGGCTGCAATGCCTTCACCGTTGCCGATACCGCGCCGCAGTTCTGATGCCCGAGCACCATGATCAGCGGAGTCGCCAGTTCCTCGACCGCGTACTCGATGCTGCCCCGAATTGCCTCGTCGACGATATTGCCCGCCAGTCGCACGACGAACAGGTCACCGAGGCCCTGATCGAATAGCTCCTCCGGGGGAACGCGGGAGTCCGAACACGTCAAAATCACCGCGAATGGCTTCTGTGACGTCGACAGCGCCTGCCGCACCCGGGTCGATTGGTCCGGATATTCCCTCGTCGCCGTAACGAACCGACGGTTTCCGTTGAGTAATTCCGCCAATGCCTGATCAGCCCCGGCGATCACCGGGTGGGTGACCTCGGTGGGCGCGGATGCCTTCTCCGGTCGTCCGCAACCCGCAGCGATAGTGGCCGCGGTCGCGCCGACGGCTGCGAACCACGCCCGCCGAGACAGCACCCGCAGCCCCTAGCCCCGGTCTGCGTCGGCCAAACGCTGCTTGAGCGAGTCGAACTCGTCCTTGAGGCTGGTGGGCAGCTGCTCGCCGATGAAGTCGAACCACTCCTCGATCTGCGGCAGCTCAGCGCGCCACTCGTCTGGGTTGACTGTCAACGCCTCGGCGACATCGGCCTCGGCGACGTCCAACCCATTCAGATCCATATCGCCGACGGCGGGCACAAAGCCGATCGGGGTCGGTACGCCTTCGGTTTTTCCCTCGACGCGTTCGATGATCCACTTCAACACCCGGCTGTTCTCACCGAAACCCGGCCACAGGAAGCGACCGTCGCCACCTCGACGGAACCAGTTGACGAAGAAGATCTTCGGCAACTTCGAGGAGTCGGAGTTCTTACCGAGGTCGATCCAGTGCTGGAAGTAGTCGCCGGCGTTGTAGCCCAGGAACGGCAGCATGGCCATCGGGTCACGGCGCACGGTGCCGACCGTGCCCTCGGCGGCGGCAGTCTGCTCGCTACCCAGCGTGGCCCCGATGAACACTCCGTGCTGCCAATCACGAGCTTCGGTCACCAGTGGCACCGTCGTCTTGCGCCGGCCGCCAAACAGGATCGCCGAGATCGGCACGCCCTCCGGGTCATCCCACTCCGGCGCCAGCGAGGGACACTGCGACATCGGCGTGCAATAGCGCGAATTCGGATGGGCCGCAGGCGAACCGGACTCCGGTGACCAGTCCTGGCCCTTCCAGTCGATCAGATGCTGCGGTTCGCCCTCCAGGCCTTCCCACCACACGCCACCGTCGTCGGTCAGCGCGACGTTGGTGAAGACGGTGTTGCCGCGCGCGATCGTCTTCATCGCGTTCGGGTTGGAACTCCAGTTGGTTCCCGGTGCCACCCCGAAGAAGCCGAACTCCGGGTTCACCGCGTACAGCCGGCCGTCCTTACCGAATCGCATCCACGCGATATCGTCTCCGAGTGTCTCGGCGCGCCAGCCGGGGATGGTGGGCTGCAGCATCGCCAGGTTGGTCTTGCCGCAGGCCGACGGGAACGCCGCCACGACGTAGTAGGCCTTGTTCTCCGGGGAGATGAGCTTGAGGATCAGCATGTGCTCGGCCAGCCAGCCCTCATCGCGGGCCATCACCGAGGCGATCCGCAGCGAGTAGCACTTCTTGCCCAGCAGGGCATTGCCGCCGTAACCGGATCCGAAGCTCCAGATCTCGCGGGTTTCGGGGAAATGGCTGATGTATTTGGTGTCGCTGCACGGCCACGGCACATCTTTCTGCCCGGGCTCCAGTGGCGCGCCGATCGAGTGCAGGGCTTTGACGAAGAATCCGTCGGCACCCATTTTCTCCAGTGCAGCCTTGCCCATTCGGGTCATGGTGCGCATCGCCACCACGACGTACTCGGAGTCGGTGAGCTCAACTCCGAGTTTGGGATCATCGGCGCCGAGCGGGCCCATGCAGAACGGCACCACATACATGGTGCGTCCACGCATACATCCGCGATACAGCTCGGTCATGGTGGCCCGCATCTCGTCGGGAGCCATCCAGTTATTGGTCGGTCCGGCGTCGATCTCGCGCTCCGAGCAGATGAACGTGCTGGACTCGACGCGCGCGACATCCGACGGAGTCGACCGGGCGAGATACGAGCTGGGATCCTCCGAGTCGCGCAGCGGGGTGAAGGTACCGGCGGCTACCAGCCGATCGCAGAGCCGCTGATACTCCTGCTCGGAGCCATCAGCGAAGACGACACGATCCGGCTGGGTGAGCTCGGCAACCTCGCGGACCCAGGCAAGCAGGCCGGCATGCTTGGTCGGTGCGTTCTCCAGACCGGGGATGGTCGCTGAGGTCATCGGTGTCTCCCGCTTAGGTTCCGTGCAGTTTATTGACTTCGGTGCAGATTAACGCGGGCGCGACACCCGTCGTTAATCCCCAATTATGTCCGATCGCTCCGGGGCTCGATCGGGCAACCACGCCAGGCGGGTAACTCGCGGGTGGCTGCGGCGGCTGCAAGGGCGGATTCGGCCGCCAGCAGCACCGTCAGCAGGTGATCTTCCAGCACCGACCGCAGACCTGCGGTCACCTCCGCCACCCAACGGTCCAGTGCCGCACGCTCAGCCAGCAGCCCGCGGGTTCGGATGACCCACCCGGTGAGCACTGACCCGGCTACCAGAGCACCCACGGTCACAGCCCGGGCCCAGTCGGGCGCGAGGTCGGCGAGCACGCGGCCGGCGGTCAGAGTCACACCCAATCCGAACCCGGCACTGAGCAGGATGGTCAACCGGTTCTCCGCCCGGGGGCGCACAAAGCGCGGCAGGGCGGACTCGAGTGCCGGAAAAGCCACTGCCGACCGGGTCAGTATCGCCGCATCGACCGACGCGAGTCCGACGCAGGCAGCCATATCCATCAGCTGCCGGGTCACCGTCGCGTCAACCTCGGCAGCCACCCGTTCGGCCCGGCGGAGCACTCCGGAGCAGAACTGATCAATTCCTCCCCGGGCCACCTCGGCCGCCTCGTGGCGCAGTTCCGTGCGCAGAGCCACGCATGCGACACGCGCCTGCCCTGCGATGCGCACCCGCGCCTGCTGAACGTGACTGCGCACCGCCAGAACCCGCACCGCCCGCGATTGCCCTCGAGACTCCCTCGTGCGCAACAGATTTCGCTGGTTTCGCCCGCTGCCGGCCACTGCCGCCCGCACCGTCTCGACGAGTTGATCGAGCTTCGGTGACCCGACATGCGGATCGGCCGCCACTGTCACCCAGGTCAGGCCGGCATACCGGGTCGCGTGACGCGCCAAGATGGCCCGATTGGTGGCGAGCACCTGCGGCCAGCTGCGATGAACGTCGATCTTGGACACCGCCGCCACCACCGCATGGGTGTTCACGGCAGCGGCGTCGAGAAGCTGCGCGTCGGACTCAGTTATCGGGGCGGCGGCGGAGACGACAAAGACCACGGCGACCGGCTGCTCGCCGGACCGGAGTTGTTCGACGACGCGGTACCGACCGAACCGCTCGCGCAGTGCGCCGGCCACGCTCGTCACGCCCGATAGCGACGGACCGATCACCGCAATGATCTCCCGGTTTCCGCTCATGTCATCGGCTCGGGGATTCCGCCCTCCCGCAGCCACAGCCGCAGCGCACCGCGGGCGATATCAGCGCCGCAGCCGCGATGCAACGCCGAGCCCGGGCCCCGTGCGTAGTGCTGCCAGTGGATGGCCCGGCGCAGGTGATCGGTACCCCCGTCGGCGGGACCCGGTGGCGGGTCCTGGGCCTGCATCACGTCCATCGCGGCGGCCATCCGCGCCAGTACAACGGCGTCACTGGCGAGAAAATCGGCCACTCGGGCACCCCGTGGTCCCACCGCCCGCTCAGCCAGCCCGACGAGCTCGCCGATCAGGCGGCGGTACCGCACCGCCGCGGCAGCCCGATCGATCTCGTCGAGGACGGCCTGAACACCGCTGACGCTGCGGAGCAGCGCAGCCAGCATCGCTCGATCCGCTCCGCCGCACAGCACCGCCGAGGCGGTAGCGATACCGAAAAGGTCCAGCTCGGACAGCAGTCGCCGTCGAATAGCAGGTGTCAGCCGGGCGGGATCGATCGTTACCGCGCGCAGGGCGTCGACGAAAGATCGGTCGAGGACGGCCGGATCTGAAGCGGCCACCGCGAGCAGCGCGGCCAATGGCCGGGTCGGCACACCGGTGCGGCGCTCCAACTCTCTGCACTGCGCATTGGCAACCACCATGGGTCCAGCACCTCGAAAGCTGATGAGATCAGACTTGTTGAGCACCGCCACGGCGGGCGGGCGGGCCGCGGTGAGTGCGGCAGTGTCCTCCCGGGTGAGGGTTTCGACGAAGACGTAGACGTCCATATCGGCGGGCTCGCCAGGATCGGCCACCACCACGCCGGCGCCGCGCAAGGCCCGACGCACCGTGTCCCGGCCGGCACCGGACCTCCCGGCCACGCCCACCCGCAGCGGTGCACTCACAGTGGCTGCCAGCACTGCGGCAAACGGGTGCTCGGCCATCGCGCCATGGTGGCAGCCCCGCAGGTGGGACGCGAGTCAGTCATCAAGGCAACTGTTGGGTATCAATCTGCGTCCTGGTGGTGGTGCGCCGCAGTTCATACGCCACCATGGATCAATGCATTCGCAGCGTCAGGCGGGCTCGACCACGCCCGGAACACCGACGCATCCCTATCCGCGGGTGACCAGTTTCCGCTCGCGACGCGCGGCAATCACCGAAGCACAGCAGGAGATCTGGGAGCGGCTGTGGCCCCGGTTGGGGACACTGGCCCAGCCGCCGCGCGCGCTCGACACCGCGGACTGGTTCGGCCGCAGCGCTCCGCTGGTCCTTGAGATCGGTTGCGGCACCGGTACGTCGACTTTGGCCATGGCGCGCGACGAGCCCGATATCGACGTGATCGCCGTCGAGGTCTACCGTCGCGGGCTGGCGCAGCTACTGAGCGGGATCGACCGCGAAGGCGTATCCAACATCCGGTTGATCCGGGGTGACGGCGTCGATGTGCTCGAGCATCTGGTGGTCTCCGGCTCACTCACCGGGGTGCGGATCTTCTTCCCGGATCCCTGGCCGAAGTCCCGGCACCACAAACGGCGGCTCCTGCAACCACAGACCATCGCCCTCATCGCCGAGCGGCTACGCCCCGGCGGTGTCCTGCACGCCGCGACCGACCATGCCGGCTACGCCGAGCAGATCGCCGAGGTCGGCGACGGTGAGGAGCTGCTGCGCCGGGTACTTCCGGGCGAGGCGCTGCCGATCTCAATAGATCGGCCGACCACCAAATACGAGACCAAAGCCCGGCTTGCGGGCAGCCCGGTGACCGAATTCCTCTGGGTGAGGCAACCATGACCGTGATCGACGTACGTGCGGCCAGCGGACTGGCAAACCTGCTGGTGGCATCGGCTGACGTGCGGACCTTCCCAACCCAGCTGGAAGACATCGCACGATCCGGCAGCGGGATCAACGCGCTCGGATTTCGCGAACATGCCAGCTGGGCGTTAGCGTCGGATACCTTGGATTTCGTCGACTTGGAGGACATTCGCGGTGTTTTCCGCTAGCCCGGGGCACGGCTTCAGCCGTTGGGGCCGCAGTCCTCGCTGCTGACATCGCGGCTGTAAGCAGGGCGAGGCCGCCGCAGATTTAGTTCTCTAGTGAGGAGATCGAGTGTTCGCCTGGTGGGGTCGAACCGTTTACCGGTATCGGTACATC
>JBAXIA010000135.1:0-8197 GCA_037138615.1 Mycobacteriaceae bacterium
CCTCTTTGAGCCGGGCACCGCCCTTGCCGATGACGATCCCCTTCTGGCTATCCCGTTCGACATAGATCAACGCGTGAACATCGATCAGGGGACCCTGTTCCTCCGAGCGACCCTCGCGCGTGCTGACTTCGTCGATAACCACAGCTAGAGAGTGGGGCAGCTCATCGCGCACACCCTCGAGCGCCGCCTCCCGGATCAGCTCGGCCATCAGAACCTCTTCGGGCTCGTCGGTCAGCTCCCCGTCGGGATAGAACGCCGGTCCGGGGGACAGCTGGTCGACCAGCACGTCGATCAGCTCGCTCACCTGTTCGCCCGTGGTCGCCGACACCGGGATGATGGCCGCCGCATGCTCACCGACGAGATCGTTGACGGACATCAGCTGTGCGGCGAGGCGATCCCTGTTGACCTTGTCCATCTTGGTGACGACCACAACCAGGGTGGTCCTCGGTGCGACGGAGCGAATCTGTTCGTATATCCAGCGGTCCCCCGGACCGATCACCTCATCGGCGGGAAAACACAGGCCGATCACGTCCACCTCCGAGTAGGTGTCCCGCACCAGATCGTTAAGCCGTTTGCCGAGCAGCGTGCGGGGCCGATGCAGTCCCGGAGTGTCAACGAGAACGATCTGGAAGTCCTCCCTGTGCACGATGCCACGGATAGTGTGCCGGGTCGTCTGGGGCCGGCTGGATGTGATCGCCACCTTGCTACCCACCAGTGCGTTGGTCAGCGTCGACTTCCCGGTGTTGGGCCGGCCGACCAGGCAGACGAAACCGGATCGGAACTCAGTCATGCTCGGTCCCTTCGGTTTTCGGTTCGGCCCGCTCCACCAGAACGGTGCCGATACGCATCCGGCCGCGGTGGTCCGGGCCGCCCTCGGCACGCAGGCGCAGACCGTGTGAGACCACTTCGGCTCCCGGTAGCGGAACGCGACCCAACTCCAACGCCAGCAGACCGCCCACGGTGTCGACTTCGAGATCCTCGTCGAACTCGATGCCGTAGAGCTCCCCTACGTCCTCGATCGGCAGCCGTGCCGACACCCGGAAAGTGTTATCGCCCAGATCCTCCACCGGGGCCACCTCATCGGTGTCGTACTCATCGGCGATCTCGCCAACGATTTCCTCAAGCACGTCCTCGATGGTGACCAGGCCGGCTGTCGCACCGTACTCGTCGACCAGTAGCGCCATATGGATGCGGTCACGCTGCATCTCGCGGAGCAGGTCGTCGAGAGGTTTGGAATCCGGAATGAACACCGCGGGGCGCATCACCTCGATCACCTTGGTGTCGCGGCCAGCGTTGTTGGAGTAGTACGTCCGTCGGACAAGGTCTTTGAGGTAGACGACGCCGACGACGTCGTCGGCGTTCTCGCCGATCACCGGGATACGGGAGTGACCGCTGCGCACCGCCAACGAGGTCGCCTGGCCGGCCGTCTTGTCACTTTCGATCCACACCATCTCGGTGCGCGGAACCATCACCTCACGGGCCGGAGTATCGCCGAGTTCAAAAACCGACTGGATCATTCGGCGTTCTTCGTCTGCCACCACGCCGCGCTGCTGGGCTAGGTCCACCACCTCGCGCAGTTCGATCTCAGAGGCGAATGGACCGTTTCGGAAGCCCCGGCCTGGGGTCAGCGCGTTGCCGAGCAGGACCAGCAATCGGCTGATGGGGGTCAACAGCACCGAGATGAACTGCAACGGAAGTGCGGAAAACAGTGCGATCGAGTAGGCGTTCTGCCGACCCAGGGTTCGCGGACCAACACCCATCACGACGAAGCTGATCACAGTCATGATCGCCGCCGCGGCAACCAGTCCCCAGGTCAGGCCGATGTCATCGTAGATATAGGAAACCAGAAGCACGGTTGCACTCGCTTCGCAGGCAATTCGCAGCAGCACAACAAGATTGATGTAGTGCGGCCGCTCCAGCAGCACCCGGGCCAGTCGTGCGGCTCCGGGTCTCTCGTCACGAACCAGTTCCTCGACCCGGGCTATCGATACTGTGCTGACAGCCGCGTCGATAGCGGCGAACAACCCACCGAGTGCAATCAGCGCGAACAAACCGAACAGCGGCGCCAGCCCGGTCACGGTTGGTCGAAATACCGTGACTTGTCAAGCAGTCGCCGGTCCTTCTCGTTTTGGCGGTCCTGGTGATAAGCCCGAACCTGCTCGGCGACCCATTCCTCAAGAAGCTGTCGCTGTAGGGCGAACATCTCCTTCTCCTCAGTGGGCTCAGCATGGTCGAAACCCAACAGGTGCAGCACCCCGTGCACCGTCAGGAGTGCGAGTTCGTGACCCAGACTGTGGCCGGCTGCCACGGCCTGTTCCGCGGCGAATTGCGGGCACAGCACGATATCGCCGAGCATGGCCTGCCCCGGCTCCGCCGCATCAGGGCGACCGCCGGGTTCGAGTTCATCCATCGGGAAGCTCATCACATCGGTCGGCCCGGGTAGGTCCATCCATCGCATGTGCAGATCAGCCATCGCGCTCAGATCCAGCAGCACCATCGAAAGTTCCGCACTCGGGTTGACCTTCATCTTGCGGATGACAAAGCGGGCGACGCTGATCAGTTCCTCTTCGGATACGTCCAAACCAGATTCGTTGGACACTTCGATACTCATCGGCGATCTCGTCCTACCGGTGTGACGAGCGGCGCTGCGCCCGACTCTGCAGGCCCGGCTGCTCCGCGGCTCGTTCATAGGCGTCCACGATCTCCGCCACCAGCCGGTGGCGCACCACGTCAGCACTGGTGAGTTCGCAGAAGTGGATATCGTCGATCCCGTCGAGGACGTCCATCGCGGTCCGCAGACCCGATTTGGCCCCGCCGGGAAGATCAACCTGGGTGATATCGCCGGTCACCACGATCTTGGAGCCGAAGCCCAATCGGGTGAGAAACATCTTCATCTGCTCCGCGGTGGTGTTCTGCGCCTCATCAAGGATGATGAATGCATCATTGAGACTGCGGCCGCGCATATAGGCCAGTGGGGCAACTTCGATCACGCCGGCAGCCATCAACTTAGGGATGGCCGCGACGTCCATCATGTCGTGCAGGGCGTCGTAGAGCGGACGCAGATAGGGATCGATCTTCTCGCTCAGCGTGCCGGGCAGAAAGCCAAGGCGCTCACCGGCTTCCACTGCCGGGCGGGTCAGGATGATGCGGGACACCTGCTTGGTTTGCAGCGCGTTGACCGCCTTGGCCATGGCCAGGTAGGTCTTGCCGGTGCCGGCCGGGCCGATGCCGAAGACGATGGTGTTGGCATCGATGGCGTCGACGTAGCGCTTCTGGTTGAGCGTCTTGGGTCGAATCGTCTTGCCGCGCCGGGACAGGATGTCCAGGCTCAGCACTTCGGCGGGCGAGGCGTTGTCAGCACCGGAGATCATGACGACGCTGCGTCGCACGGCGTCCGGTGACAGCGTTTGACCGCCGGCGACGATGGCGATGAGTTCGGAGATCACCTGCTCGGCGAGAGCCACGTCGGCAGCTGAACCGGAGAGGTTGACAGTGTTACCGCGAACATGTACCTCGGCCGACAGATTGGCTTCGAGTGCGCGGAGATTCCCGTCGGCGGAACCCAGCAGGCCCATGACGAGGTCGGGCGGAACAGTCATGCTGCTGCGAAGCTGTGCTGCAGCGGTTGTCTCGCGTGGCGTCACGTGGTTTTCGATGCCTGCTTTCTAGGGTTTCCCGGTCTGGGCGTTGGAAGCGATTCTACCGCTTCGATGCTGGTCAGTCGATCGACCACCGCGATGTGAGCACGCCTAGCGCACCCAGGGCGACTGCCGCCGCCGTTGATGTGCGCAGGACGGTCGATCCGAGCCGCACCGGCACCGCACCGACTTCTGTCAGTGCGGCCACCTCCTCATCAGTGAGGCCGCCCTCCGGACCGACCACCAGGATGACCGAGTCCGATTGTGCCACCGGCACTTCCCCAAACGGTAGGCCCGCCGACTCGTGCAGCACCAGGACGGTCGCGCCGAGGGCGACCCGTTCGCAAACGTGGGCGCCCAGCATCGCGGTCGACAGCGGGCCGGCCACGGCGGGGATCCGGGCGCGCCGCGACTGTCGGGCAGCCGACCGGGCGACCGCACGCCAGCGGCGCAGACCTTTCTCAGCGCGCTCGCCGTCCCAGCGGGCCATGCAGCGCGAGGCCTGCCAGGCGATGAAATCGTCGGCTCCGGCCTCGGTGGCGAGTTCGATCGCCAGTTCCGAACGCTCCGACTTCGGGATTGCCTGAACCACGGTGACCCACGGGCGGGCAGGCGGCACACTGCGCCGTCGCTCGACGCGAGCCGTCAGGGTCCGTTTGTCGACGCTGACCACCACGCAATCGGCCACGGTGCCGTCACCGTCGGAGAGCACCAGGGACTCACCCGGCCGGATGCGACGCACCGTGGCAGCGTGGAATCCTTCGTCGCCCTCGACCACTGCAGTTCCGCCGACGGCCGGGATGGCCTCGGCGTAGAACAGGGTCGCTGTCATTTACCGTCAGGGCTCAGCGGCCGCTGAAAGTTTCCCGCAGCCGGCTGAACAACCCCCCGCCGCCGGAGGCCGCGGTGGGGGTCCGGATGTTGCGCACCGCAGCCGCGTCGGGACTGCAGGCTTTGAACTCACTGAGTAGCTCGGTGGCCCGGGCGTCGAGTTTGGTGGGGACGGTGACCTCGATATGGGCGTACAGATCGCCGCGGGCTTCCGAACGCAACCGCGGCATACCCAGGCCACGCAGGGTGATGACCGATGCCGGCTGTGTTCCCGCCGCAATGGTGATCTCGGTGGCGCCGTCGAGGATCGCGTCGACCTTCACTGTGGTTCCCAGTGCCGCATCGGTCATCGGCACCGAAATGGTGAAGTGCAGATCCTCGCCGTCGCGCACGAAAACATCGTGGGCTTGCTCGTGGACCTCCACATACAGATCGCCGGCCGGGCCGCCGCCCGGACCGACCTCGCCCTGGGCGGCCAGCCGCACCCGCATCCCGTCGCCGACTCCGGCCGGGATCTTCACGCTGATCTCCCGACGGGAGCGCACCCGGCCGTCGCCGCCGCAGCGGTGACAGGGATCCGGGATGACCTCGCCGACGCCGGCACAGGTGGGGCACGGCCGCGAGGTCATCACCTGGCCGAGTAGCGAGCGTTGCACACTCTGGACTTCACCTCGGCCGCCGCAGATGTCACAGGTCACGGGCGTCGAATTGCCGTGGGTGCCCCTCCCCTGGCATAGATCGCACAGCACCGCGGTATCAACGGTCACCTGTTTGGTGACCCCGGTCGCGCAGTCGTCAAGTGTCAGCCGCATCCGCAACAGCGAATCCGATCCGGGGCGGACCCGGCCGATCGGTCCGCGTGAGCCTCCGCCCCCACCGAAGAACGCCTCGAAGACATCACCAAGACCGCCGAACCCGGCGAACCCACCGCCTGAGCCCGCAGTGGCCAGCGGGTCACCACCCAGGTCGACGATGCGCCGCTTCTCCGGATCCGACAGCACCTCGTAGGCAGTGCTGATCTCCTTGAACAGTTGCTGGGCCTGCTCGTCGGGATTGATATCGGGATGCAGTTCGCGCGCCAGCTTCCGGTAGGCGCGTTTGATCTCCGAATCACTTGCGCCTCTGCTCACCCCGAGCAGCGCGTAGTAGTCGCGTGCCACGCCTGACCTCTTTCGTACCTCATTGGTGGCGCCGGTGTTCAGCCGGCGCGGTTGCCCAGAACCTCACCGATGTACATCGCAACCGCAGCGACATTGGCCATCGTCTGTGGATAGTCCATTCGGGTGGGGCCAACGACGCCCATGCCTCCGAAGACAGTCCCAGAACTGCCGTAGGTGGTGGTGACCACAGACGTTCCAGCCATTTGTTCGGCCTCGGTCTCGTGGCCGATGCGCACCGTTACCTTACCGGCATCCTGCTGTGCAGCCAGCAGTCGCAGAACGACCACCTGCTCCTCGAGTGCCTCGAGCACCGAGCGCAGCGACCCACCGAAGTCGGCGGTGTTGCGGGTCAGGTTGGCGGTGCCGCCCATCAACAACCGCTCTTCGCTGTGGTCGACGAGTGACTCCAGCAGGACCGTGGCTGATCGGCCTACGGCGTCGCTGAGATTTCCGCCCTGCCCGGTTCCGGTCGTGAGCTGATTAGCCAGATCGGCCACCGCCACCGAGGCCGCTGAGAGCCTCTTGCCCTCCAATGCCTGGCCGAGCAACTCCCGTAGCCGCGACAGCTGATGGTCATCGATGGTGTCACCCAGTTCGACGATGCGCTGGTCGACCCGGCCGGAGTCGGTGATGATGACCATCAGCAGCCGTGCCGGCGTGAGCGCGACCACCTCAAGGTGACGCACCGTCGACACCGACAGAGTCGGGTACTGGACGATCGCCACCTGCCGGGTCAGTTGGGCCAGCAGCCGGACCGCGCGGCGCAACACATCGTCGAGATCGACGCCGGACTCAAGGAACGACAGAATCGCCCGCCGCTCGGAGGAGGACAGCGGTTTGACCTCGTCGATGCGGTTCACGAACTCGCGGTAGCCCTTTTCGGTGGGAACCCGACCTGAGCTGGTGTGCGGCTGGGCGATGTAGCCCTCCGCCTCGAGCACCGCCATATCGTTGCGGACGGTGGCACTGGAGACGCCGAGGTTGTGCCGGTCTACCAGCGCCTTTGATCCGATCGGCTCCTTAGTGTCAACGAAATCGGCGACGATTGCGCGCAGCACCTCGAAACGACGATCGTCGGCGCTTCCCATTCCGCTCACCTCCTCCAGACGCTGCCGAGTTTACGGGTCTAGCAGGTCACGAACGACGGCATCGGCCAGCAGCCGCCCGCGGTCGGTCAAAACCAGCCGGTCGCCCTCGATGATCAACGTCTCGTCAGCGACGGCTCGCGGGGCACGCTCGCGTTCGGTGGCGGTCAGCGACGCGACTGCCAGCCCGCTGCGGAGCCGGATTCCGAGCATCACGTCCTCGAGATGACGCGCGTGGGCGTCGAGTTGTTCGAATCCAGCAATAGCGACGGTGCCGCCGCTGAGCTGTTCGGCATAAGCCCTGGGGTGCTTGACATTCCACCATCGGATGTCTCCCACGAACCCGTGCGCACCCGGCCCGGCACCCCACCACTGGCCGCCATTCCAGTAGCCCAGATTGTGACGGCACTCGCCTCCGGGCGCGCTCCAGTTGGACACCTCGTACCACCGCAGACCGGCCGCGGAGAGCCTCCGGTCGATCAGCTCATAGCGGCGGGCCAGCACGTCGTCGTCAGGCCGGGGCAATTCGCCGCGGCGCACCCGGCGGGCCAGGGCGGTGCCCTCCTCGACCACCAACGCATAGGCCGATACATGGTCCACACCGGCTGCCAGTGCCGCATCGACCGAAGCCAGCAGATCATCGTCGGACTCCCCCGGCGTGCCGTAGATGAGGTCGATGCTGACGTGGGCGAAGCCGGCGTCACGGGCTTCCCGGGCCGCAGCCATGGCCCGGCCCGGCGAGTGGGTGCGATCCAGGATTGCCAGTACCCGCGCCGACGACGACTGCATGCCCAGCGAAACACGGGTGTAACCGGCAGCGCGGATGCCAGCGAAGAACTCGCCCGTGGTGGACTCCGGGTTGGCCTCGGTGGTGATCTCGGCATCGGCGGCCAACGTGAAATTGTCCCGGACTCCGTCGAGCACTTCGGCCAGACGAGCCGCTCCCAGCAGCGACGGCGTCCCGCCGCCGACGAACACGGTGTCCACCGTGACCCCGCCCACGCGATCAGCGGCCAACGCGAGTTCGGTCCGCAACGCCGCCAGCCAGCCATCGGGCGTCGAATCCCCCAACTCGGACGCGGTATACGTATTGAAGTCGCAGTAACCGCATCGGGTGGCACAGAACGGGACGTGCACGTAAATACCGAACGCGGTGCCCGGGGTCAGGGTGAGCACGGGCGGGTCCAGCATGTGATGAGTGTCGCAGAAAGCCGAGTTCCGGCCGGTTACGGGCATCATCGCCGCCGTGGCACAATGACAACCATGCCAGCCGCCGAGGGGTTTACCCGCACTCGCCGCTGTTGTCGTCCTGCCTTGCTGCCGTAGGCCCTGAGCACCCGCTGGTTGCCAGATCTGCGCCACCGGATATTCCCACCCGGCGATCGGCGCGATTCGAACACCGGCTCCCCGACCCTAGGAGCATTCCATGACGACAACCGATCCGACTCACGCGCCGAAGCAGCGTGGCGAGGGCCAGTGGGCA
>JBAXIA010000136.1:0-8170 GCA_037138615.1 Mycobacteriaceae bacterium
ACGATCAAGCGGCGAGGTACGAGCCGCGATGAGGAGTGGGGCAGTGGTTCTAGCCAGCGCTGTCGGTCGGCTACTGGAACTGAAGCGAGTAGCTGTTGGTCAGGTCGTCCTGGGTGACGTGGGCATCGCGCCCGGTGGTGTCGACTCGCAGCGGATGCGACAGCGTGCGGGTCTGGTAACTCCAACCCGCTGGAAGGTGCAACCGGCTCGCCAGTCCGGGTAGGTCATCGAGAGTCAGATCCTTGTCGACGATCTGGCTCCAGGTCTGCATAACCCAGCGCTGTCCATCTGGGTCGACCAGTTCGAATACCGGGCGGCCAGCGCCGAAGGTGAACACCGCTTTACGGTCGACTTTGTTGACGCTGTAGGGCGCCGGGTTCATTGATGCCATTTTGACAACGGCCTGCTCGATCATCTCAATGCCGCCGAAGTTCATCGTTGCCTGCGGGCCCGCTGCGTGCTTTTCGATACTGCTCATCAACCAGTAGCGGGGACCGTTGAGCAATGCCGCGACGACGCCGTTCTCCTTTGCGATCTTTTCGGCATCGAGAGAGTCCCATAGTTCGGCCGGGCAATCGTTGAGCGGAAAGCTGTTGTAGACAGCCGCTTCCGGCCCGGACTCGATGATCCGAACCAGCATCACCTCGCCGTAGCGAAGGCCGAATACATCTCCGGATTGATCAGCCATGAGTATCTCCTATCGATGAAATCGGTTATCCCGCTTTAATTCTCGTCTGACGCACATTCATCAAGCGATACCGGCCAAGGGCGACGATGGTGAGTCGCAAATCGTCGAGAATCGGGTCAAGAAACTGAGCACGGTACTGGGTGTCGGTGACCGCTTTGGCTGCCAGGTACATGAACGTGATGGCGGTTAACAACATGGTGGTCTGAATCAGTGAGTCAGGGATCGGCAGGGTCATACCCATCAGTCGCCCGTCAGGGCTACCGGCACCGCGTGTCCAGGCATCGAGAACAGCGGGACTGACCAGGATCAGGCCGAGTACGAAGAAGACGGTGCCTGTCATGATCGCGACGGTGAGCACGTGCACCACCTGTGAGGCAGCCACAACAAATACGGTGTTGAGACGTTCGCCCAGGGAAAGCCTGCGGGAATGTGGTGGGTCAGGCATGCCCTCGAACGGTGTTCCGGCGAGTTTGTCGGCGTCACCCGCTACAGCGCCCGGGGCAGTCAGCAGTGGCCGTACCTCTGTCAACGTGCTGGACACTAGGAACGCGGCGGCGATGAGGAATAGAAAACCCATTCCCAGCCACAGGCGGCCACGACTGATCAGCGAGGTCATCAGCCAGACGTAGGTGTTGAAGAACACCAAAAATGTGAGCAGGACGACCGGAAGGGCCCGGACGAACATCCCCGCGGCGTAGGCGAGGTTCGTCAGCGTCAGTTCGGCAGCCCAGCCCAGGATCGAGCCGACGCCGGTCGCGGTGAGAGCGAGGACCGCGCCGACCAAAGCCCCCCAGATGATCAGATTCACCAGGATCCGTGCACTCGGTCCACCGAAAACCGCGCCCAGGGCGATGACCGCCACGGCGAGATTGGCGATCAACACCCGCTGCACCGTGGAGTCGATTTTCGCCACGAACCATCCTGCGACCCCGGCGGCCGGCAAGACCAGCACCAGGATGGCCAGAACGAACCCCTCGGCCAGATCTGGGCGACCGTCGATATTGATGGTGTGCTTTCCCAACACCTTCACCACGATGATCGAGTTCACTGCGAAGACCGCCATCGCTGCGAGGGCGGGGGCCGAACGGCTCCACACTCGGCGTAGGAGTGCCCCCGGTCGTAACACGGCGGGAAGTCCGTGGGCGAGGAACCAGCGCTCGGCGGCTTCCGTTTCGGCCGGCATGTGTCGAAACCCTAGCGGCCCAGTGCCCGTCGTCACCCGGCTGGTTCGGATTGCCGGGTTCCTCCTCGCGCTGACGCGCATCGTCACCCGGCTGGTTCGGATTGCCGGGTTCCTCCTCGCGATGACGCGTATCGTCACCCGGCTAGGCTGTCCCTTATGCAGCGGATCATCGGTACCGAGGTCGAGTACGGCATATCCTCGCCGTCCGATCCGACCGCTAACCCGATCCTCACCTCCACCCAGGCGGTGCTCGCCTATGCGGCCGCCGCCGGAATCCAGCGGGCCAAACGCACACGATGGGACTACGAGGTGGAGTCGCCTCTCCGGGACGCTCGGGGATTTGATCTGAGCCGAACGTCGGGGCCGGTTCCGATAGTCGACGCCGACGAGGTCGGCGCGGCCAACATGATCCTGACCAACGGCGCCCGACTTTATGTCGATCATGCCCATCCGGAGTACTCGGCACCGGAAGTCACCGATCCGATGGACGCGGTCATCTGGGACAAAGCCGGCGAACGGGTCATGGAGGCCGCCGCCCGACACGTCGCCAGCGTTCCCGGCGCGGCCAAGCTCCAGCTGTACAAGAACAATGTCGACGGCAAGGGCGCCTCCTACGGCACGCACGAGAACTACCTGATGAGCCGGCAGACCCCGTTCTCGGCCGTCATCGCCGGGCTGACCACGTTCATGGTCTCCCGGCAGGTGGTCACCGGAAGCGGTCGCGTCGGGATCGGTCCGGCCGGCGACGATCCCGGCTTCCAGCTGTCCCAGCGCGCCGACTACATCGAGGTTGAGGTCGGGCTGGAGACGACGTTGAAGCGGGGGATCATCAACACCCGCGACGAACCGCATGCCGATGCTGACAAATACCGTCGGCTGCATGTGATCATCGGTGACGCCAACCTGGCCGAGACGTCGACATATCTGAAGGTGGGCACCACGGCACTGGTCCTGGACCTCATCGAGGAGGGTGTGGATCTCAGTGATCTGACACTGGCCCGGCCGGTCCACTCCGTGCACGTCGTCAGCCGGGACCCGTCACTGCGGGCGACGGTCGCCTTGGCCGACGGCCGCGAGCTCACCGCGCTGGCGTTGCAGCGGATCTATCTCGATCGGGTGGCCAAACTGCTGGACAGCCGCGACCCCGACCCACGGGCCGCCCACGTCGTCGAGACCTGGGCGCACGTGTTGGATCTGTTGGAGCGCGATCCGATGGAATGTGCCGAGTTGCTGGACTGGCCGGCCAAACTGCGGTTGCTTGAGGGTTTCCGGCAGCGGGAGAATCTTGCCTGGTCCGCACCCCGGCTACAACTGGTCGACCTGCAATACTCCGACGTCCGGCTGGATAAAGGCCTCTACAACCGGCTGGTCGCACGCGGTTCGATGAAGCGGCTCGTCACCGAGCAGCAGGTGCTCGACGCCGTGGATAACCCGCCTACCGACACCCGGGCTTACTTCCGCGGCGAATGTCTGCGCCGGTTCGGTGCCGATATCGCTGCCGCCAGTTGGGATTCGGTGATCTTCGATCTCGGCGGTGATTCGCTAGTTCGTATCCCGACACTGGAGCCGCTGCGAGGCAGCAAGGCTCACGTGGGCGCGCTGTTGGACTCGGTGGACAGTGCCGCCGAACTTGTTGCGCAACTAACGAACTGAGCCGACGACGGCCTTCTCCTCGCGCACTTTCGTCCCTGCGAAGTAGAAAATCACTCCGGTGATGATGAAGATCGCCAGCGGTACAGCCTCGATCAGCAGATACCTCACCCGCTCCCCGGCCTCCCAGCCCTCCGGCCGGAACTCGTCGGAGAACCAGTCGACTCCAAACCCGGGCATCAGCAGTTGCACGGTGGCGAAGATCACCCATGCCGTCAGCAAGATCGAGAGGAACGGCGCCCACGGCGCGCGGTAGGGGCGTGGGTGGTCGGGGAAGGCAACCCGCAACTTCCACAGCGCGGGGAAGATCGCGATATAGGAAATGAGAGTCGTGGATATCGCGATCCCCAGGATGGCGCCGAAGTATTTCGCGGCGTTACCGCCGGTGATTTCATGGACGGCGACGACCACGACGGTGGACAGGATGCCGGAGAGCACATTGACGCGGACTGGCGTGCCGTACCGGGGGGAGATCGCTCCCAAGTACTTCGGTGCGGCGCCGTCGTAGCCGGACACGGCCATGGCGCGGTCGGAGCCCATGATCCAGGCGACGCCGCTGGAGAGCAGGCACAGGATGAACAGGATCGCAGCGATCGCGGCGATGACGGTGCCGGCGCCGGTGAGGGTCACGGTCCCGTCGTCGCCGATGCTGCCGCCGTACACCGTGAAGACTGAACGCATCGCATCGATGAAGCCGCCGAGTCCGGAGACCTGATCGGACGGAAGAATCACGATGATGCACAGGATGGGAATGGCATACATCAGGATCGCTGCCAGGGCGGACCGGAAGATCGAGAAGGGCACATCTTTCTTCGGGTTCTTCATCTCGTCGCCTGCGGTATTGGGGAGTTCGAAGCCGACGTAGCCGAACATGATCACGCCGGCGAGGCCGAAGAATCCCGCTGTTGTTACCCGGAAGTCACTGATACCCACGCCATGCACTCCGTACTTGGAGGCATAGATCAGCGTGGTGATGGTGAAGAAGCCCAACAGAATGAACCGTGCGTACGCGCCGGCGATCGGGATGTACTTGCCTACCTTGAACGACAGGATGGCGGCCAGGGTGCCGATCCAGATGAAGGCAAGTGTGAACACGTAAAACCAGAGGGTCGGCATGTCCTCGCCCTCCAGGAAGAACACCGAGATGGTCGTCACGGCCAACGTGGCCAACGTTCCCCCGAACCAGACCGGGTTCGTGATCCAGTACAGGACGTTGTTGATAGTGGCGGTGAGGCGACCGAAGGCCAGCCGCGCCCAGATATATGGACCGCCCTCCTGGGGGAATGCGGTGCCGAGTTCGGCGAAGAGCAGTGCGCTCGGGATGAAGAAAGTGATTGCCAGGATCACGAGCCAGGTGAAGGCCTCCGCACCGAGCGCGGCCAGAACCCCGATCGTGTCGACTCCTACGAGCGTGCAGATCGTGAAGAACAGAATCTCTCTGCGGCCGAAATTCTTCTGTAGGTGGCTCGTCTGCTCAATGGCATCAGCAGTGAGGTCAAGCTCTCGGGCCTCGGCCTCGGTGATGGTCTCTGACACGTGATCCTCCTCGTGGTATCAGAGGCAACCTAAGGCTTCGCAGCCCCAGATGGGGGGAGGTCAGCCGATCTGGTGCGCAACTGGGGTGCAGGTACCATCGGAGCCCGGACGGTACTGTGAAGATTCGGCGGTCAGGCCGCTGATGAGAGCAGGAGGACAGCGATGGCTCAGGACCAGACCAAGCGTGGCGGCGGTGGCGGCGAGGACGACGGCCCCTCCGACAACGCTGGCGGTGGCCAGGAGCGTCGCGACAAGCTGGCAGCCGAGACCGACGACCTGCTGGACGAGATCGACGATGTTCTTGAGGAGAATGCCGAGGACTTCGTGCGGGCCTATGTCCAAAAGGGCGGACAGTGATCTGGTCGTCCTCGGATAGACCGGCCAATAACTCGCCCTTGACTGGATCCTTCACGCGCTACGCCGATTCATCATCGTTCGCTGAGTTCCTGCGCCGCCAGGCTCCGGAATTGCTGCCCACCGGTGGACTCACCGGAGGTGCCGGACCGTCTGCGGGCGAGGCATTTGCGCACGGCACCACGATCGTCGCGCTCCGATATCCGGGCGGGGTGCTGATCGCCGGGGACCGGCGTTCCACCCAGGGCAATATGATCGCCGGCCGCGACGTGCAGAAGGTCTACATCACCGACGATTACACCGCCACCGGAATCGCCGGCACGGCCGCACTGGCGGTCGAGTTTGCGCGTCTCTACGCCGTCGAACTTGAGCACTATGAAAAACTCGAGGGTGTGCCGATGACGTTCGCCGGCAAGGTCAACCGGCTGGCGATCATGGTTCGCGGGAATCTCGGCGCGGCACTGCAGGGGTTCGTTGCGCTACCGCTGCTGGTGGGCTACGACCTTGATGATCCAAATGCGAATGCGGCAGGCCGCATCGTGTCCTTCGATGCCGCTGGTGGCTGGCATATCGAGGAGGAGGGTTACCAGGCGGTGGGGTCAGGCTCACTGTTTGCCAAAGCCTCGATGAAGAAGTTGTATCCGGCTGTGACAGAGGCAGACTCGGCGCTGAAAGTTGCCGTCGAGGCACTCTATGATGCCGCCGATGACGATTCCGCCACCGGCGGACCTGATCTGGTCCGAGGAATCTTCCCGACGGCAGTCACCATCGACGCCAACGGTGCACAGGAAGTCACAGGGGAACGCATCGAACGGCTTGCCCGCGAGGTGATCGCAGTTCGCACCCGTACCGATGAGTTCGGGCCGGGTACGGGACCGAGCAACGTAGCCCCGCGGGCGGACTCATGAGTTTTCCGTATTTCATCTCTCCCGAGCAGGCGATGCGGGAGCGATCGGAGCTCGCGCGCAAAGGTATCGCCCGGGGTCGCAGTGTGGTGACACTGGCCTATGCCGGTGGCGTGCTATTCGTCGCCGAGAATCCCTCCCGTTCACTGCAGAAGGTCAGCGAGATCTACGACCGAGTGGGATTCGCGGCGGTGGGCCGCTTCAATGAATTCGATAGCCTGCGTCGCGGTGGAATCCAGTACGCCGACACCCGCGGATACGCCTACGACCGTCGCGATGTGACCGGTCGGCAACTGGCGAATGTTTACGCCCAGACGCTTGGCGGGATCTTCACCGAGCAGGCCAAGCCCTACGAAGTCGAATTGTGTGTTGCCGAGGTGGCACATTACGGGGAGACCAAGGCGCCGGAGATCTACCGCATCACCTATGACGGGTCGATCGCCGACGAGCCGGATTTCGTGGTGATGGGCGGCACCACCGAGCCGATCACGAACGCGCTCAAAGAGACCTACTCGGCGACTGCCGAACTGGAAGAGGCGGTCCGAATCGCGGTCGGTGCGCTGCGGGCGGGCATCGCGAGCACTGCCGGCAATGCCACACCTGCGGCTGAGCCACGGCTACTGGGTCCCTCGACGCTGGAGGTGGCGATCCTCGACGCCAGTCGACCGCGCCGCGCGTTCCGGCGGATCACCGGTGCGGCGTTGGTGGCGATTCTGCCCGATTCCGACGGCTCGGCTGAAGTCGTCGACGGTGCAGACGAGCCGGCTGACGGCGATCGGGTTTGATTCCGGGAGGCTTTCCCACCGACACCCAGGGCAACAAGTAGGCTCTGGGCCGTGCAGCGCAGAATCATGGGCATCGAAACCGAGTTTGGTGTGACCTGCACATTTCATGGACACCGTCGGCTCAGCCCAGATGAAGTCGCGCGTTACCTGTTCCGCCGCGTGGTGTCCTGGGGTCGCAGCTCCAACGTCTTCCTGCGCAATGGGGCGCGGCTTTACCTCGACGTCGGCAGCCATCCGGAGTACGCCACCGCGGAATGCGACAACCTGATCCAGCTCGTCACCCACGATCGCGCCGGCGAACGGGTTCTGGAGGACCTGCTCGTCGATGCCGAGCAACGGCTGGCCGACGAGGGCATCGGCGGGGACATCTATTTGTTCAAAAACAACACCGACTCGGCCGGCAACTCCTATGGCTGCCACGAGAACTACCTGATCGTGCGGGCCGGCGAGTTCTCCCGCATCTCCGATGTGCTGTTGCCGTTCCTGGTAACCCGCCAGCTCATCTGCGGTGCCGGCAAGGTCCTGCAGACTCCGAAGGCCGCGGCGTTCTGCCTGTCCCAACGTGCCGAGCACATCTGGGAGGGCGTCTCCAGCGCGACCACCCGGTCTCGGCCGATCATCAACACCCGCGACGAGCCGCACGCCGACGCCGAGAAGTACCGGCGGCTGCACGTGATCGTCGGCGACTCCAACATGAGCGAGACGACGACCATGCTCAAGGTCGGAAGCGCTGCGCTCGTCCTGGAGATGATCGAGGCCGGGGTACCGTTCCGCGATTTCTCACTCGATAATCCGATCCGCGCGATCCGCGAGGTCAGTCACGACCTGACCGGCCGGCGGCCGGTCAGGCTCGCCGGTGGACGGCAGGCCAGCGCGCTGGACATTCAGCGCGAGTATCACGCCCGCGCCATCGAGTACCTGCAGTCACGCGAGCCCAATTCCCAGATAGATCAGGTGGTGGATCTGTGGGGCCGCCAGCTCGATGCCGTCGAAAGCCAGGACTTCGCCAAGGTCGACACCGAGATCGACTGGGTGATCAAGCGCAAGCTGTTCCAGCGTTACCAGGACC
>JBAXIA010000137.1:0-8121 GCA_037138615.1 Mycobacteriaceae bacterium
TCGCGCAAGCGCTCATCGGGGCTATTTGACTCTTCGCGCAAGCGCTCATCGGGGCTATTTGACTCTTCGCGCAAGCGCTCATCGGGGCTATTTGACTCTTCGCGCAAGCGCTCATCGGGGCTATTTGACTCTTCGCGCAAGCGCTCATCGGGGCACCTGATAAAACTCACGCTCGGACACCCCGGCCATCCCGGCGACAAACATCCACGGGATGGTGCTGCGCAAACGGTTGACGGTAGCCGCGGAGTCGTTGTAGTACTGCCGGGCGAAGGCGAGTTTGTCCTCGGTATCGGCGAGATTCTGCTGCAGATTCAGAAAATTATTCGACGAATTCAGTTGCGGGTAGGCGGTTCCCAGCGCCAGCACCTGCCCCACCGCGGTGTCGAACTGGTGCTCAGCCGACGTGCGTTGCGCCACCGATCTCCCGGATGTGGCGGCTTTCAGCGCGGTTTGAGCAGCGGCAACGTGCTCCAGCACTTCCTTCTCGTGAGCGGCAAACGTCCCCACCGTGCTGACCAGACTCGGGATCAGGGCGGCACGCCTGGTCAACTGCACGTCGATACCGCCGAGCGCCTCGTCGGCCCCGACGTCGGCTGCCCGAAGCTTGTTGTAGCCCAGTACGAAACCGATCAGCACCGCCACCGCGATGACTAGTACTAGAATCAGGACAAAGGTCACCATGAACCGCCTCCTCCTCCTCCTCCGCCACCGCCGCCGCCACCGCCGCCGCCACCACCGCCGCCTGACGATGACGATGACTGCGATGCGGTGTAGGCACCAATAGAAGACGACAACGCCGACTCGAAGCTGTCGAAACTAGCATCTCCGGCGGATGACGACGCCCAGCCGGTGCCCGACGAAGAGTGGTACCAGCCGGGCTGTGGTGGTACCTGTCCAGTTGCCGCCTGGTACTTGGCCGCCCACAACGCGGCTGCACCGCCGGCGACCGCGAATGGGATGTAGGCGGTGTAGAGATCCTTGCGTGCGGAAAAGTCGAATCGCGACTCTGCGGAATCGGTTGCCAGCATGCGCTGGAAGCCGCCGACCTCCGACCACAACTGGCGCCCGGCGGGCGTGCGCCGAAGTCCGATACCCGGACTCCACGCCGGCAGCGAGAGCAGGAAGAAGACGGCGAACGGCAATCCCCACAACGTCATCGGGAACAGCCAGCGGAGGAATCCGCAGACTGCCAGCGCCAGTGCCGCGATGTTGGCGACCCGAAGCCATAACTCCGACGGGTGTTTGGCAATCAGGCCCTGCCCGATCGCCCAATCCTTCGCCGCGGACGCCATCGCCTCCTTGGCGGCGGTGAGCCTGCGACCGGCAGAGACTCCACCGTCGGCGTGGAAGGTCGCCCCGGGCCATTCCAGCCCCAGCGCTGAGCCGACCGCGAGACTCACCGGATCCACGTCGTTCCACGCGCCGGAATCACCGACACTGTGTACCGTCCACTTTTTCTTGCCGTCCTGATCCAACGTCAGCAGTCCCCGGTCGGCGAGGTAGAACATCGTGGCGGTCAGGCCCTCCTCCGGCACCTTCTCGGTCCGAATGTATTCACACTGCACCGGCCCAATTCCCTTCGGCGGCGCGTATTGAAGCCCGAATCCCGGCGATGGTTCGACCGTGGTCCGCCACCAGAGGAACGCCCCGAGCCCGGCTGTCGCCGTCAGCCCGACCAGCCACAGCACGACGGGGACCGATCGGCCCAGCACCGAATCCCAACGCAGTGACCACGGCACCTCGGCTTGTGCCGGTGCGGGGACGTCGACACCGGCCCGCACGGTGACCGGGGTGCGGGGTGGCAACCCAGTGGCCGCCAATCGCACCGTGTCACCATCGACGGTCAGACTGTCGCAAATGCGGCCCGCGCCGGTGCCGACCGAGCACTGCGCTCCGGGAACCGGACCGGGAAGCGATACCGTCACCTGAGCCGATGCGATCTGGTTGTTCCATCCCGGCGCGATCACGTTCCAGAAGAACACCGAGGGCGCCGACGGGTCACCGGTCGAGGACGCGAAGTCTTTCATCGCCCCCGTTGTACCCGGATCGAGGACGCTCGAGATGCTGTAACGGATTCGGAAGACGTGTGTTCCCATTGTCAGATAGTTGTCGGGATCGCCAATCTTGGCCACCAGAAACCGGTCATTGGATTGCCACAGCAGTTGATAGGGAACAGGATCGCCGTCCAGGGAGATCTCGCTGACCTCGGGTAGCTGCCGAAGGTGAGAGTTGTTGGGGTTGCTGACATCCCAGAACCGGAAGATGCCGTGGCGCCCATACGGAAACTCCGCTGTGATCGTCTCGTCCGCATGCATCATTCCGTCGCGGTCGATAGTGAAGTCCGCCCGAAGGGTGGAGATGCTCACCGGGTCGGAGACAGCACCGTCGGAGGGTGTGCCACTGAACACGACGGGCCACAGCAACCCGACGACGCTGAGCAACACCGGGATCAACCACACAACTCTGCGGCCGATCGACTTCATCAGGCCTCCCGGTGGTGGTGGGTCTTGAGCCTAGTTGTTGATCAGCCGATATGCAGCGGGTCGATCTGCACCCGGACGGCTTCGTGGTCATGCCGGGCGCTGGTGACCCTGATCGCCTCGCGAAGTGCGGCCGCCAGTGCAAGGCCTTCCGCACGGGGCACCCGAACCAGCATGCGGATCACACTCTCACCAGCGGCGGTGGCGGGCGGGGGACGAACGCCGGGCGGTAGGTCCACCGGGCCCAGCACACCGGCATCAGCCGGCAACGCCGACTGGGCAAGCAGCGCGGTAACGGCATCGGAGGCCCCGTCCACCACGGCGATATGCACGGCCGGCGGTAAACCGACCGCAACACGGCCGGCCAGTTCAGCCTCGGCGTGTCCGACCGGATCCCACTTGATCAAAGCTTGGACGGTAGGGAGCGCCGACTCTGCGACGACCACCACGACACCGCCGGCCGTCCGGGAGTGCACCTGCGCGGCAGCCGCCATCCAGCGGCGCAGCGTATCCTCGGCGGCGCGCAGATCCTGACGTCCCAGCAGCGACCAGCTGTCCAGCAGCAGCGCCGCACCGTAGCCGTCCGGGGCGTGCGGCTCCGCCCCCGGGGTGGCCACCACCAGGGCTGGGCCCGCACCGATCTCGGTATGGATGGAATCGCCAGCCGAGGTGATGACCGCAACGCCCGGAAATGCCCGGCCCAGTTCCTCGGCCGTTCGCCGGGCACCCACCACCACGGCACGAATCGCGTCGGCCCCACAGCGCCGGCACTTCAGGCCGATGTCAATTCGCCCACACCACCGGCATACCGCCCCGTCCGCGTCGCGGTCCGACAGCGACAACGGACCCATGCAGTGCCTGCAGCGGGCGACGGTGCGGCACTTGGCGCACGCGACAGACGGCACATAACCGCGTCGCGGGACCTGAATGAGCACCGGGGCTCCGCGATCCAGCGCGGCTCGCGCAGTACGTAATGCGACCGACGGCACCCGGGCGGTCCGGGCCGCGGGGTCACGCTCCTCGGCGTGACCGGTGTCATCGAGTGCGACGACGCGGGGGGCGCCAGCGCGGACGACAGGCCGCGGTGCCACCAGATCATGAGCCCAGCCGCTGCCGACCAACGCCTGGGCTTCGGCGGTGCGAGAGTAGCCGCCGATCATTGCCGCGCAACGCAATTGGTGAGCGCGCAGCATGGCGACCTCCCGGGCGTGCGGGTACGGCGCGCGTGGCTCAGCCAGGCTGTCGTCCCCGTCGTCCCACACCATCACCAGGCCGAGTTTGTCCACGGGAGCGAACACCGCACTGCGCGTGCCGATCACCAACCGGGCCTGCCCGCGCAACACCGAGAGCCAGCGGCGGTATCGAGCCGACGGACCCAGTCCTGCCGCCAACGCCACCACGACGGAGTCGTCGATCAGTGCGGTGGCGGCAGGCAACAGTGCGTCAACATCCCGTTGGTCCGCAACAATGATCAGCACGCCGTGGCCTCCGCTGACCGCGGCTGCAGCGGCCTCGGCCAACCGATCGCACCAGTGCTCGCCGGGCAACGCCTGCCACACGGCGCGGGCAGCGCGCCCGTCATGCAGCGCCTCGAGGAACTTCACACCACCGGTGTAGCGACCCCACCCCGTCGGGTCGACGGGGTCGATCACCGGCAACAGCGGAATCGCCCGCTGGGTTTTTTCTGCGCCCGCATGCCGCGGCGGGATGGCCAGCCTCAGCACATCAGGCCGGGTGCCGGCGTAGCGGGCAGCCACCGCGTCGACAAGCCGTCGCACCTCACCGGTGAGGACCGGTTCGGCGGAGATCACCCGGTCCAGCCAGCCGAGCTGGCCGACGTGGTCGGTATCGGAGCGGCGTTCGAGCACGAAGGCGTCGACGAGCCGACCGTGAAAGCGCACCCGCACCCGGACTCCGGGTTGAGCGTCGTCAGATTGCTCCGCCGACACCAGATAGTCGAACTCACGGTCCAGGTGCGGAACCGACAGCATGGGCAGAACCCGGGCAATGGGCTCGTGTTCGGCGGCGTGACGGCCGGATGTGCTCACACCAATCGGCTCTTCACGTCATGCACCACCGCCGGCTCCCGCCCTGACTGTTACGGCTCGCGTGGTTGTTGGGGCTCCGCGCGTTACCGCTTCCTGTTCGCCCTGCGGCGCTCGGAATCATCGAAGACTATCGAGCCGAGTGGGATATCGCCCCGCGACCGCTTGCGATCGGAGTAGTCCGATACCGCGGCGAAGGCGCCTTCGACGCCGTCCGCGGAGGCATCCCAGGTCAGTGACTTGCCGGCGGCGAAACCGAGATTGGTGCCAACATCGACGGCGTCCATATTGGCACCCAGGAACACGAAGTCCCACGCGTAGACGGTCTCCTGTTGGGAGATCAGCGCGCGTACGGCCTCAACCGTCCACTCCCTGCTCGCGTTCTCGTAGCCATCCGTCATCACCAGCACGGTGATATCACCGGGCCGCTCGTCGACGGGCAACTGGGCAAGGTCGCTACCGACTTCGGTGACGAACCGGCCGATCGAATCAAGCAACGCCGTACAGCCGCGCGGCTCCAACGCCAGCGGCGGCACGCTGCCCGCATCCCGGTTCTGATACACGACCTCGTAATGGTCGTCGAACTGCGCCAGCGTCACCAGTGTCGTTCCCGGCTGGGCGTGTTCGGTGGCGATATAGGCATCGAACCCGCCGCGGATATCGTCGGCGATCGTCTGCATCGATCCGGACCGGTCCAATAGAGCCGCAATCAGGGTGCGGTTGCTGTCTGTCATGGTGTTTCCCCCTCGAATTGGTCGTTTCATCGAGGTTATCCACGGGCTCTGACAGAAAAGGCACTCCGCGGCCGCGAACACCGCGCTACCAACCACGCCCGCACCACACTGCGCGAGAAGCACCTGCGTACCGTGTCCCCATGGCCGAATCCCACGACAGACCGCCCGTTGACGCCATCCTGCAGAAGGTGCTGGAAGCTGTACCGTTTCGGCTCACCGTGGACGACGGCGTCGATGCCGCCCGACGCGGACTGCGCGAATTACCGCATCGCCCTTTGCATCCCGATCTCAGAGTCGAAGACCGCCATATCGAAGGACCTGCCGGACCGATCCCGGTCCGGGTCTATTGGCCAGACACCGATACCGGGCCGCGCCCCCACCCGGTCACGATGTTCTTCCACGGCGGCGGATTCGCGCTTGGCGACCTCGACACCCATGACGTCACGGCCCGCGAGCACGCGGTCGGCGCCAACTCGGTGGTGGTATCGGTCGATTACCGACTGGCGCCAGAGCATCCCTACCCCGCCGCCGTCGACGACGTGTGGGCCGCAACCCGCTGGGTGGCCGACCACGCCGAGGAGTTCGGAGCCGACTCCTCCCGGCTCGCGGTGGCAGGTGATTCGGCCGGCGGCAACCTGGCAGCGGTCGTAACCCAACTGGCCCGCGATACGGGCGGGCCGGAACTGCTGTTCCAGTTGCTGTGGTACCCGTCAACCATGTGGGACACCTCTCTGCCGTCATTCACCGAGAACGCCCACGCCCCGGTACTCGACAACGCCGCCATGGAAGCGTTCACCCGCTGGTATGCGGGTCACGTCGACCTGGCCGATCCCCCGGCGACCCTGGCCCCCGGCCGGGCGACTGACCTGTCCGGACTGCCGCCGGCCTACGTGGCTGTGGCCGGGCATGACCCGCTTCGTGACGACGGTGTCCGATACGCCGAACTACTGGCCGCCGCAGGTGGCGAGGTCGAACTGCACAACGCCGAGACGCTGGTGCACGGCTACCTGGGCTATGCCGGTGTCGTGCCGGCAGCCACCGAGGCCACCGACCGGGGCCTGGCGGCTCTGCGGACGGCGTTACATCGCTGACCAGCAGTTAGCTGAGAGAGTCAGCGGCGCAGGTAACGTTTACTCCAGACGTGGCGACAACACCTACGACAGCCATCAGCACGACACCACAACTTGGAGGACCACACCTCATGACATCTGGCGAAACCGCGCGCGTCGCCCGTTTCTGTATCGGAAGCCTCATCAGCGGCATTGCCCTGGCCGGCCTCGCCGCGCCGATGGCGTCGGCGGCACCCGATTGCAGCCCCGCAACGGTGGACAGCGCCAAGGAATCAGTGGGCCAGCAGGCTCAGGCATATATGGACTCCCACCCCGACGGCAACAAGGCGCTGTTGACAGCGGCGCTGCAGCCCCGTCCGCAAGCCGAGGCGACCCTGCGCGCCTACGCCAGCTCGAACCCCCAGGAGTACGCCGCCTTCAAGCAGATTCTCGCGCCCCTGGGCACACTGCAGGCACAGTGCGGCGTGCAGGTGGTTCCAGCACAATTCCAGTGGGCGTTCGACCAATTCATTGGCGGCTGAACAACTAGGATCGTCCTGTGGTGACCACCACTGGGGCCCTTCTGTGCTGACCCCGGATGTCGAGACGCTGATAGTCGGCGCCGGCTTCTCTGGACTCGGCGTCGCGATCTCCCTCGACCGGGCCGGGCTCAGCGACTATCGGATCATCGAGGCCGGCGACGGCGTGGGCGGGACCTGGTTCTGGAACACCTACCCCGGCATCGCCGTGGACATTCCGTCGTTCTCCTACCAGTTTTCCTTCGAGCAGAGCGCGCGGTGGTCCCGCACCTACGCCCCGGGCCGCGAGTTGCGCGCCTACGCCGAGCACTGCGCCGACAAGTACGGTCTGCGACCGAAAATCACGTTGGGCACCCGGGTCCTGGGAGTGTCCTTCGACGACGACGCCGATCTCTGGCGGGTGGAGCTGGACTCCGGTGAGACGGTCACCGCGCGATTTTTGATTAACGCCAGCGGCGCACTGACCATTCCCAAGCCACCCGATATCGACGGCGTGGATTCCTTCGCAGGCGTGACCATGCACACCGCTCGCTGGGACCACAGCCAGGACCTCACCGGTAAGCGGGTGGCGATCATCGGCACCGGTGCCTCCGCGGTGCAGGTGATCCCTGAGATCGCGCCGATAGTCGAGAAGCTGACCGTATTCCAGCGCACCCCGATCTGGTGCTTCCCCAAGTTTGACGTACCACTGTCACGGGCGGCTCGGTGGGCGATGCGGATTCCCGGCGGCAAGTCCCTACACCGGTGGATCAGCCAGGCCTACGTGGAGTTGACCTTCCCGATCGCGGCGCACTACTTCACCCTCAATCCGTTCGCCAAGCGAATGGCGGAAGGCGGGAAAGCTTACTTACGCAAGCAGGTTCACGACCCTGTCGTCCGCGACAAGCTGACCCCGCGCTACGCGGTGGGGTGTAAGCGCCCCGGATTCCACAACACCTACCTGTCGACCTTCAACCGCTCCAATGTCGAGCTTGTGACCGAGCCCATCGAGCGCATCACCGCGACCGCAGTCGTGACGGCGGACGGCGAGGTGCACGACGTCGACGTCCTGATCCTGGCCACCGGATTCAAGGTGATGGACATCGACAGCGGCACCTATCCGGTGAGCGGCGTCGGCGGGCTATCACTGGTGGAGTACTGGGACACCAATCGGCTGCAGGCCTATGAGGGTGTGAGCGTCCCGGGATTTCCGAACATGTTCACCGTCTTCGGCCCCTATGGTTACGTCGGCTCCTCCTATTTCGCCCTCATTGAGGCCCAGAGCCACCACATCG
>JBAXIA010000138.1:0-8005 GCA_037138615.1 Mycobacteriaceae bacterium
CGGGGCGCACCGGCACATTCTCGAAAACTTCATAGCCCGAATACACGCCCCATGACGTGCCCATAGTCGCGGCCAGTACCGCCCGGATGGCGAACATGCCGGGGCCTCCGTGCTGCAGGCTCTCGTGCAGGATGTCCGGGGTGTTGACAAACAGGTTCGGTCGCGCGTAGTCGGCGTGTTCGGCGATCTGGCGGCCGAACTCCTCCAACTCCCATTTGGCGGTGCGCCAGGTGAAATACGAGTACGACTGGGTGAAGCCGAGTTTGGCCAACCCATACATCCGGGCCGGCCGGGTGAAAGCCTCAGCCAGGAACAGCACATCGGGGTCGTCTGCTTTGACCTGTCCGATCAACCAGGCCCAGAAGTCCGGCGGCTTGGTGTGCGGGTTATCCACTCGAAAGATCGTGACGCCGTGGCTGATCCAATGCCGCACCACCCGCAGCACCTCGCGGGAAAGGCCCGCAGTGTCGTTATCGAAGTTCAGGGGATAGATGTCCTGGTATTTCTTCGGTGGGTTCTCGGCGTAGGCGATCGTCCCGTCGGGAAGTTCAGTGAACCACTGGCGGTGGCTTGCGGCCCACGGATGGTCCGGTGCGCACTGCAACGCAAGATCGAGGGCTACTTCCATTCCGTTGTCCCGCGCGGCAGCCACGAACTTCTTGAAGGTCTTGATCGTGCCAAGATCGGGGTGTACGGCATCGTGGCCGCCCGCGCTGCTGCCGATCGCCCACGGGGAACCGACATCTCCGCGCTCAGCGGTCACCGAGTTGTTGCGGCCCTTGCGGTGCACCGCGCCGATCGGATGAATCGGCGGCAGGTACACCACGTTGAAGCCCATCGCCGCGATACGGCCCAGTGCGGCCGCCGCGGTGGTGAACGTCCCGTGCACCGGTCTGCCGGCCTCGTCGCGACCGCCGGTGGACCTTGGGAACATCTCGTACCAGGCACTGCAACGGGCCAGCGGGCGGTCGACCCACACGCCGTACTGGTGGCCGCGGGTGAGCAGTTCGCGCAGTGGATAGGCCGCAAGTAATTCGGTCACCTGATGTGACAGCGCCAGAGTCGCGCGGGTCAGCGGGTCGCCGGGGCGCCGCAGTGCCTCGGCGGCCTCGCGCAGCGGAGTCCGGTCGCCACGGGGCACGCCGGCCGCGGCGCGTTCCAACAGGGCTGCCCCGATCACGAGATCGTTGTCAAGATCCTCCTCGCCCTGACCGGCGTCCAGTTTGGCGGTGACCGCATGGCGCCAGGTGGTGATCGGGTCGCCCCAGCCGTCAACCCGGAACGTCCATAACCCCACCCGATCGGGTGTGAACTGGCCGTGGAAAATGTCCGGGGTGCGTCCCGTCGACATCGGCGATGACGAGGGTTTGATCCTGGCCGCGGGCGCGACCGGCTCTGGCGTGGCCGCATCCGGTGAGGTGAGCGATCCGTAGCTCAACTGGGGGTATGCCGCACCGAGATAGCGCACCACCAGCGTGGCCGCCACCGCCTCGTGCCCTTCCCGCCAGACGGTCGCGCACACCGGCACGATTTCGCCGACGACCGCTTTGGCCGGGTAGACGCCACCGGACACGACGGGTTCGACGTCATCGATCGCGATACGCCCCGGCACCGACCACCTCATTTCCGCATCAGTCGACATTGTCACCGTAGTGGCCGCAATCACCTCCCGGGGGGTGAAGCGAGGACTGCGCGCGACCCCAAATCTCAGTAAGGTCTGACGCGTGAAAGCTCTCCGCAGGTTCACCGTTCGCGCCCACCTTCCGGACCGGCTCGGCGCATTGGGTCAGCTTTCGACGAACCTGCGGTGGTCATGGGACACCCCAACCCAGGATCTGTTCTCCAGCATCGATCCCGACCAGTGGGCGCTAACCGGTCGCGATCCGGTGGCACTGCTCGGCGAGGTCAGCCGGGCGCGCCTTGACGAACTCGCCGAGGACAACGGCTTCCTCGAACGGCTCGATGTTCTCTCGGCTGATCTCAACGAGTATCTGACCAAGCCGCTGTGGTACCAGCAGATGGCCGCCCACGCCGACGCCGAGGCACCGATGCCCACCGGCATCGGGTACTTCTCGATGGAGTTCGGCGTGGCTGAGGTGCTGCCGATCTATTCCGGCGGTCTGGGCATTCTGGCCGGAGACCACCTCAAGGCCGCCTCGGATCTGGGCCTCCCGCTGATCGGCGTCGGGCTGAACTACCGGTCCGGTTACTTCGAGCAGTCGCTGACCGCCGACGGCTGGCAGCACGAGGACTATCCGTCGCTGGATCCGCAGGGTCTGCCCTTGCATCTGCTGGCCGACTCCGGCGGTGCGCCGGTGGTCGTGGAACTTCCCATGCCGGAGTCGCGCGTGCTGCGGGCCCGGGTCTGGGTGGCACAGGTCGGGCGGATCCCGCTGTTGCTGCTGGACTCTGACATCCCGGAGAATGACCACGATCTGCGCCACGTCACCGACCGGCTGTACGGCGGCGATCAGGAACATCGGATCAAGCAGGAACTTCTGGCCGGTATCGGCGGGGTGCGGGCTATTCGCGCGTTCACCGCCATCGAAGGCCGCCCCGCACCCGACGTATTCCACATGAATGAGGGCCACGCGGGGTTCCTCGGATTGGAGCGCATCCGGGAGTTCATGGTCGCCGACAACCTCGACTTCGACAGTGCGCTGGCCGTAGTCCGGGCCAGCACCGTGTTCACCACCCACACTCCGGTCCCGGCCGGTATCGACAGGTTCCCGGTTGAGATGGTGGAGCGCTACTTCGCTGACGAGTCCGAGACGGGACTGCTGCCCGGCGTTCCGATGCAGCGGGTGTTGGCCTTCGGTGCCGAAGGTGATCCGGACAAGTTCAACATGGCCCATATGGGCCTGCGATTGGCCCAACGAGCCAATGGTGTGTCACAGCTGCACGGCCGAGTCAGCCGTGCGATGTTCGATGAGCTCTGGCCCGGATTCGATCCGTCTGAGGTGCCGATCGGGTCGATCACCAACGGGGTGCACGGGCCTACCTGGGTGGCCCCGGAATGGGTGCAGCTGGCCCGGGAGCTGGCAGGCTCCACCGAGGCGTTGCGCGAGCCCTCCGAATGGGAGCGGATACAGCAGGTGGACTTCGGTCATATCTGGTGGATCCGATCGCAACTTCGCGCCAAGCTGGTTGCCGACGTTCGTAAGCGGCTGATGAAATCATGGATGGAGCGCGGCGCGGCTGAGGCCGAATTGAGCTGGATTGCAACGGCTTTCGATCCTGATGTGCTGACCGTCGGATTCGCCCGTCGGGTGCCTACCTATAAGCGGCTGACACTGATGCTGCGCGACCCGGAGCGCCTGGAGGCGCTGCTCCTTGATGAGAGCAGGCCCATCCAACTCATCGTCGCCGGGAAGTCGCATCCCGCTGACGACGCCGGCAAGGGGCTCATCCAGCAGGTCGTTCAGTTCGCCGACCGGGCCGAGGTGCGGCACCGCATCGCCTTCCTGCCGAATTACGACATGTCGATGGCCAGGTTGCTCTATTGGGGCTGTGACGTATGGCTCAACAACCCACTTCGGCCGTTGGAGGCCTGCGGCACCTCCGGAATGAAGAGCGCTCTGAACGGCGGGCTCAACCTCTCGATCCGGGACGGCTGGTGGGACGAGTGGTTCGACGGCGAAAACGGTTGGGAGATACCGACAGCTGACGGTGTATCCGACGAGCGTCGTGATGATCTGGAAGCCGGTGCCCTCTATGACCTGCTGGAGAATTCAGTGGCGCCGAAGTTCTACGACCGTGACAACAACGGCGTCCCGCACCGGTGGGTAGAGATGGTCCGGCACACCGTGCAGTCGCTGGGCCCCCAGGTGCTGGCCTCGAGGATGGTGCGCGATTACACCGAGAAGTATTACGTGCCTGCCGCGGCATCGGCCCGCCGAACTGTCGAGGCGATCGACGGTTTGCCGTTCGGGAATGCCCGGGAACTGGCGGCCTATCGGCAGCGGGTGGCCGAGACCTGGCCGTCGGTGACGATCACCGACGTCGACAGCACCGGCTTGCCCGACACTCCGCTGCTGGGCTCAGAGCTCACCCTGACCGCCACCGTGGAGCTGGCCGGTCTGCGCCCCGACGAAGTAGTAGTGCAGGCGGTGTTGGGCAGGGTCGACTCCAGCGGCACGCTGACCGATCCCCACTATGTCGAGATGGCCCACACCGATTCTGCCGAGGGCGGGACGGCGCACTTCTCCACCACCACGCCGCTTCGTTTGTCGGGGTCGATGGGTTACACCGTGCGGGTGATGCCGCATCATCGGCTGCTGGCCGGTGATACCGAGCTGGGGCTGGTCACGCTGGCCTGAGCGGGCCAGTCCGGGGAGCGTTTCGTCGGCTGAGGGCAGCGCATGTAGGTTGCCAGAGTGATTGTGCGTGGCGTGGCGGTGGCCGCAGTAGTGACGGTGATGATGACTGCTGGGCCCGCATCGGCTGATCCCGACCCGGTGACTCCGGATGGCAGCACCGCCACGGTTGCTGCGGCCGAGGTTGCGCCCCCGGTCGACGACGGAAAGGTGGCCTCGACCCCACCGGCCACGACCAAGGCGCCCGACGGTGCGACGTTGACGATTTCGGCCAAGGATGAGACCCAGATGCCGGCGGCGCCCCTGACTACCGCAATCTCGACGCGCGAGTACATCGTCGGTGGGGTCTACAACGGCATGGTCAAGGGTTCCGAGGAGACGCCCAAGGGAATCCTCGAGGTCGGTTATCAAATTGGCTGCGGTATCGACATGAGCACCTCCAACGGTGTCTCGCTCACTGGCACAGCCGGGATCAACCCTTCGATCGGCTACTTCGGTCTAGATTTTCCGGGCGTGCTTCCCGACGGTCTGGTGCCCGCAATCGCAGGCAACATCGGCGGCGGCATCACCGTGGGACTCAAGCCCGGCATCATCAACAACGTTCCGGTGACCAAGAAGGAGTACAGGGGCGCTGAACCGTGGGTGTCGATCAGCAACTTCCACGTCAAGATCGACGGTTGCGTGGGGGAGTCGTTCATCCGGTCCTACGCCACGCTGACCAAGTCGACCGAACTTGGCGATGCGATCTTGTCCTGGTATGGAGTTACGAAGGCGGTCTAGCGTCGCATCAGGGGAATCGCTTGATGCAGCGATCGGTATCGCCGAGCACGCCGACGCGGAACGCATCGATGCGGGAGAACCCAGCCGGCACCGACTCGCCGTTGACATCGCCGGCCACCAATCCGTTGGTCAGCAGTCCCGATATGGCCTCGTCGATATCGCCTGCCGTCAGCGCCACCGTGTTGCCGTCGGGTGTGGTGACGTCTTTGGAAAGTTTGGTGGTTGCCACTCCGGTGAGGCAGGCGGTCCGCAGGCCGGCTTCGGCATCGTCGAGCACCAGTCCACCGTGTTCGTGTTGCCACGCCATCATGTAGCGCGACATCAGCGCTGAGTAGGCGGTGTTATCGCCCTGCAGGGCGGGCCCCTCAAAGCCCTCGGACGGCGCACCGATCGCCTGCAGGCCCGGCAGGTCGACGGCGATGGTGTTGGTGGCTGGACAGTAGGACGCCGGTGGGCTGGGCCGCGCGTCCGGGCATGTCGAGGCGGTGGCGGCGTCGAAGGTCAACTGTGGCGGGTTCTTCGGGGCGAACAGGATGTTCATCGCGTCGACGAGCGAGGTGACCGAGGTCTCGGTGACCGGTAGCTCGCCGGTCTGATCGGTGGGCAATTCCACCGGTAGATCACCGCGACGTTGCTTGATCTCCATGATGTTGATCGCCGCGCACGCCGAGGCGCCGTCGGTGAACCCGAACTGGAACGCTGAGATGCGTTCGAACGCCGAACCGTGTGCATCGCCATCGGAGTATTCGTTCTGGCTGAGCAGGGGATCGCGGAACGAGATCATCGCCGCCAGAATGTTGTTCAGGCCTTCGCCGGTGTTGAGGGTGAAGCGGGGCGACTTGCCCTCGGCCACCCAGCGCAGATAGACCCCGGCCAGACAGTCAGCCTGCTGCTCGGCTACCAGTGACGGCACGCCCTTGGGATTGAGCGTGGCCAGTTTCTGGATCGCGTGGCCGTACTCGTGGGCGAGCACCATCGTGATCGCCATATCACCGTTGGTCTGTCGCAGCGAGGGCATCAACACCGTGCGATCCCAGCCGATGGTGTTGTCATCCTCGCAGTAGGCGGCATTGACCAGACCCTCGGTCGTATCGCCGCAGAACGTCCCGTCGGGGGCGTCGGAATCCCACGAGAAGAGCTCATCAACCGGTTGCAGTTCGCCATCGAAGGTGTCCGGATAGGCGAACTTCCAGAATTCCTCGAGATCGCTGACCGACTGGCCCGCGAGTTCGTCGACCTGCCCGCCGTCGGTGTTGGTGACCTCACGCGACTCCGTCTTGGCATCTGGGCGCAACCCGGTAGGCCCATCGACGGCTGCCAGACCGGCCACTTTGAACGGATCAGAGAACACCGACACGGGATTTCCCTGAATGGCTGTTCCGCAGGAGGTCAGCAGCATCGTGACGCCCGCAATGATCAGTAGACGTTGCCGAGACCCGAATCCGCGCATGCGACCCACAATAGTTCGCGCCGGGGGGTCAATCGCTCGACGGCGTGTGCAACCGCTGAAGTGCTTCTGTGACGACCGCCCGGTCGGTGGTGGCCCAGAACGGCGGCAGTGACGCCCGCAGGTATGCGCCGTAGCGCGCGGTCGCCATCCGCGAGTCGAGGATGGCGACGACGCCGCGGTCCTCGGAGCGGCGCAGCAGCCGTCCGGCACCCTGGGCCAGCAGCAGTGCCGCGTGTCCGGCGGCGACCGTCATGAATCCGTTGCCTCCCCGGGCCGCGACGGCGCGCTGCCGCGCGGTCAGTAGTGGATCGTCCGGGCGGGGAAAAGGGATGCGGTCGATGATCACCAGCGAGCAGGACGGACCGGGCACATCGACGCCCTGCCACAGCGACAGTGTTCCGAACAGTGAGGTTTGCGGATCGGCGGCGAACTGCTCAACCAGTGCGGCCGTGCTGTCGTCGCCCTGGCACAACACCGGGGTATCCAGTCGCTCCCGCATCGCCTCGGCCGCAGTTTTGGCTGCGCGCATCGAGGAGAACAAGCCCAGTGTGCGTCCGCCGCAGGCCTCGATCAGGCCGGCGATCTCGTCGAGCTGGGGTTCGGAGCCGGCGCCATCGCGCCCCGGTGCCGGCAGATGGGCGGCGATATAGAGGATGCCGGCCTTGGCGTGGTCGAAAGGCGAACCGACATCGAGGCCCTGCCAGTCCGGGCCGTCGGTGAGGCCCCAGGCCTGCGCCATCGCGTCGAAAGTACCGCCGACTGTCAACGTCGCGGAGGTGAGCACTGTCGTCGCGGTATCGAAGAGCCGACTGCGCAACAATTCGGCGACTGACAGCGGGGCAACCCGCAAGACCGGCCGCGGACCCGATCCGCGTTGCTCTTCGTGATCCAGCCAGACGACATCGGTGCGGTCGGGGAGGGCGGGTGCGAAGGAGTCCAGGGCGCGCGCGGCGGCGTCGGCGATATCGGACAGCGATGCAATCGCCTCGGTGCGGGCCGCGGCCGCTTTCGGATCAGCGGGCGCGGGGTCGATACCGGAACGGGCAGCGGCAGCCGCGTCGCGCAACGCGGTGAGATACGTCTTGAGTTCATCGTCGAGGTAGTCCATCCGCCCGGGCGCAGTGTCGTGGATCGCCGCGGAGAACGTCGCCACCGCCGCCTCCACGCGCTGGCTGAGTTCCGGGCTGACCAGCCGGGCGATACGCCTGGTCGCCACACCGAGCGGGGCGGGAGTCAGTTCGGCGGTGGCCGCTGATGTCACCCTGTCGACGAGTTCGTGAGCCTCATCGATGACGAGCAGGTGATGCTCGGGAAGCACCGATGCGTCGGCGATAGCGTCGATGGCCAACAGCGCATGGTTGGTGACCACCACATCGGCGCGGCCGGCTTCGGCGCGGGCCTTCTCCGCGAAGCAGTCGGTACCGAAGGGGCAGCGGGCCATGCCGAGGCATTCGCGGGC
>JBAXIA010000139.1:0-7975 GCA_037138615.1 Mycobacteriaceae bacterium
GCCGAGGGCGGCGAGCAGGCCGACTCGGAGGAATTGGTGCTGGGGGCGCCTGCCTAGGATGTGGCAATGGCCGAATTCATCTACACCATGCGCAAGGTCCGCAAGGCCCACGGCGACAAGGTGGTCCTTGACGACGTCACGCTGAGTTTCCTGCCGGGCGCCAAAATCGGGGTCGTCGGCCCCAACGGCGCCGGGAAGTCCAGCGTCCTGCGCATCATGGCGGGCCTCGACCAGGCCAACAATGGCGATGCCTTCCTGGCGCCCGGCGCGACCGTCGGGATCCTGGAGCAGGAACCGCAGCTGAACGAAGAGAAGACCGTTCGCGGAAACGTCGAGGAGGGCCTCGGCGAGATCAAGGTCAAGCTTGACCGGTTCAACGAGGTCGCAGAGCTCATGGCCACCGATTACACCGACGAGCTGATGGAGGAGATGGGTCAGCTTCAGGAGGAGCTCGACCATGCCGATGCCTGGGACATGGACTCCCAATTGGAGCAGGCGATGGATGCGCTGCGCTGCCCGCCGCCCGATGATCCGGTCACTCGCCTGTCGGGTGGCGAACGGCGGCGGGTGGCACTGTGCAAACTGCTGCTGAGCAAGCCCGATCTGCTGCTGCTCGACGAGCCGACCAACCATCTCGACGCCGAGAGTGTGCAGTGGCTCGAACAGCACCTCGCCGACTACAGGGGCGCGATCTTGGCCGTCACCCACGATCGCTACTTCCTGGACAACGTCGCCGAGTGGATCCTCGAACTCGACCGCGGTCGCGCCTATCCCTACGAGGGCAACTACTCCACCTATCTGGAGAAGAAGGCCGAGCGCCTCGAGGTGTCGGGCAAAAAGGACCAGAAGCTGCAGAGGCGGCTCAAAGAAGAACTGGCCTGGGTGCGTTCCGGGGCCAAAGCGCGGCAGGCTAAAAGCAAGTCGCGCCTGGCGCGCTACGAGGAGATGGCGGCCGAAGCCGAGAAGACCCGAAAGCTCGACTTCGAGGAGATCCAGATTCCGGTCGGTCCGCGACTGGGCAGCATCGTGGTTGAGGTCGATCACTTGGATAAGGGCTATGACGGGCGCATCCTCATCAAGGATCTGTCCTTCAGCCTGCCCCGCAACGGGATCGTCGGTGTGATCGGTCCCAATGGTGTCGGCAAGACGACCCTGTTCAAGACCATCGTCGGGCTCGAGAAACCGGACAGCGGCACCGTGCGCGTCGGTGACACAGTCAAGCTCAGCTATGTCGATCAATCCCGGTCCGGGATCGACCCGAAGAAAAACGTCTGGGAGGTGGTATCTGACGGACTCGACTACATCGAAGTCGGCCAGAACGAGATCCCATCCCGGGCATACGTGTCAGCCTTCGGATTCAAGGGACCCGATCAGCAGAAGCCGGCCGGTGTGCTCTCCGGCGGTGAGCGCAACCGGCTCAACCTGGCGCTGACCCTCAAGGAGGGCGGCAACCTGTTGCTGCTCGACGAGCCCACCAACGACCTCGATGTCGAGACACTCGGCTCGCTGGAGAACGCATTGGAGAAATTCCCGGGCTGTGCCGTGGTGATCTCCCACGACCGATGGTTCCTGGACCGCACCTGTACCCACATCCTCGCCTGGGAGGGGGACGCCAGCAACGAGGCTAAGTGGTTCTGGTTCGAGGGCAACTTCGGGGCATATGAGGAGAACAAGCTCGAAAGACTGGGAGCAGAGGCGGCTCGTCCGCACAGAGTGACCCACCGCAGGCTCACGCGGGACTAATGTGATCAGCGCGCGCACCAGCAACGGTGCGCATGCCGATTCGGGAGCGCCTACGGTATGACGGTTGACCGCACGATCGCCGAGGCCTACCAAGCCACCTACCGCGGTCCGCACCCGGGTGCCGCGGTCACCAACGTCGATGAACCCGCGGACGTCGACGCGTCGGTGATACCGGCGCTGATCGCCGCCCAGGAAAACCTGGCTCGTCGACGTCGGGTTGGTGAGACTCTCGTCGAGGTCTACGGCGCCGACGATCCAGGCGGATTCGGTCCGGCCCTGCAGATCGTCACCGACCAGGCCACCATGCTGATGGACTCGGTGACGGTTCTGCTGCACCGACTGGGTGTCGCCTATGTCGCGCTGATGCATCCTGCGCTGGGAGTCCGCCGCGACGCCGACGGCACCTTGCTTGAGGTCCGGCCCGACGCTGATGCCGGACCCGATTTCATCGACGAGTCCTGGATCCACGTCCGGCTGTCCACATCGGTTAATCGCAGGGCGCTGACCGAGGCTGTTCGACTGCTGCCACTGGTAGTAGCCGACGCCCGCCAGGTGGCCAACGATTCCGCGGCACTGGCCGCCGCCCTGCAGGGTCTGGCCGACGATATCGACGCCGACACCGGCGCCCGCTTCGCCGGCCCCGACCGCGCCGATGTCGCCAATCTGCTGCGCTGGCTGGCCGACGGACACTTCGTGGTGCTCGGTGCCCAACGCTGCTCGGTCGGCGACGGCAACGCCACGGCCGACGAGTCGAGCCGGCTGGGAGTGGCGCGGCTGCGCACCGAGGTGCTGCCCGAACTCAGCAGCCCCGGGGATCTGCTGGTTCTGGCCCAGGCCACCATGCCCAGCTTCCTGCGCTACGGCGCCTATCCCTACATCATCGCGGTGCGGGAGCGCAGCGACGCGGATAGAAGTCCCGGCGTGCGGGAGCACAGCAACTCGGGGGATAGTCCCCCTATCGAGCACCGGTTCGTCGGGCTATTCACCGTCGCGGCGATGAACGCCAACGTGCTTGAGATCCCGCTGATCGCGGGGCGCGTTCAGCAGGTACTGGCGATGTCGGCCGACGACCCCAGCCATCCCGGGCAGCTGATGCTCGACATCATCCAGACCATCCCGCGCTCAGAGCTGTTCGCACTGACTGCGGATCAGCTGCTGGATATGGCAAGTGCCGTGGTCGATCTCGGCTCGCGCCGACGTACCCTACTGTTCCTGCGCGCGGATCAACTCGGCCACTTCGTTTCCTGCCTGGTTTATCTGCCGCGCGATCGCTACACCACCGCGGTCCGGCTGGCAATGCAGGACATCCTGGTTCGTGAGTTCGGCGGATCCAGTATTGACTACGCTGCCCGGGTCAGCGAATCACCCTGGGCGGTAGTACATTTCACGGTCCGTCTGCCGGACTCACCGCCGCGTCAGTCGATCGACACCTCCGAAGATAACCGCATCCGGATCCAGGATCTGCTCACCGCGGCAACCCGGACCTGGGCTGACCGGCTCATGGCGTCGGATCGAGTCACCGATCCAGCGGTGGCCGAGCACTACGCCGAAGCACTGCCCGAGGAGTTCAAGCAGGCGGTCACCCCGGAGGAGGCCATCACCGATATCGGCATCATCGAAGGCTTGCAGCATGATGCGGTCAAACTTCAACTGGAGCCTGGCAACCAGGGCGGTGAGGCATTCCTGACCTGGTACCTCGGTGGTTCTTCGGCATCGCTGAGCCAGCTTCTGCCGATGTTGCAGTGCATGGGGGTGGAGGTTCTCGAGGAGCGGCCGTTCAGCGTGATCCGCCCCGACGGACTGTCGGTGCGGATCTACCAGTTCACGATTCGGCCCGACCCGGGTGTCGGGTGGTCGCAGGCCCAGCAGGAGTGGGACGCGACCGCGCAACGGTTCACCGACGCCGTGACCGCGATCTGGCACGGCCGCGTCGAGGTCGACCGGTTCAACGAACTCGTGTTGCGGGCGGGTCTGACCTGGCAGCAGGTCATCCTGCTGCGTGCCTACGCCAAATACCTTCGTCAAGCTGGATTTCCATACAGCCAGTCCCGTATCGAATCGGTGCTCAATGAGAACTGCTCGACGGCCCGGTCGCTGGTAGCGCTGTTCGAGGCGATGTTCGACCCGGATTCATCGGCCAAGGGTCTCGACGCACGGGCTGCGGCGCGTTCGGTCGCGGCCGACATCGACGCGCTCACGAGCCTGGACACCGACCGGGTACTGCGTGCATTCGCCTCGATGATCGAGGCCACGTTGCGGACCAACTATTTCGTCACCGATCCGACATCGGCGCGGGCGCGAAATGCACTGTCAATCAAGCTCAATCCGGAGTTCATCACCGAATTGCCCCTGCCCAGGCCGAAGTTCGAAATCTTCGTCTACTCGCCGCGAGTCGAGGGCGTGCATCTGAGGTTCGGTCCGGTTGCCCGTGGCGGGTTGCGCTGGAGCGACCGCCGCGAGGACTTCCGCACCGAGGTCCTGGGTCTGGTGAAAGCACAGGCGGTTAAGAACGCCGTCATCGTCCCGGTCGGAGCCAAGGGTGGATTCGTCGTCAAGCAGCCGCCGGTGCCGACCGGCGACGCAGCCCTGGATCGGGATGCGTTCCGGGATGAGGGAGTCGCCTGTTACCGGTTGTTCGTCGCCGGACTGCTTGATGTCACCGACAACGTCGAGCGACTCAGCGGAGGTGTGGTGACGCGAGCGCGGGTAGTGCGCCGCGACGGCGACGACGCCTACCTCGTCGTCGCTGCCGATAAGGGAACCGCCACCTTCTCCGATATCGCCAATGATGTGGCGAACTCCTACGGGTTCTGGCTGGGCGACGCTTTCGCCTCAGGCGGTTCGGTGGGTTACGACCACAAGATTATGGGTATCACCGCCAAGGGGGCGTGGGAATCAGTCCGGCGCCACTTCCGCGAGTTGGGTGTTGACACCCAGGCAGAGGATTTCACCGTCGCCGGGATCGGCGATATGAGCGGTGACGTGTTCGGCAACGGAATGCTGCTATCGGATCACATTCGGCTGATCGCGGCCTTCGACCACCGACACATCTTCGTCGATCCCGACCCGGACGCGGCCCGGTCGTTCCAGGAGCGACGCCGGCTCTTCGATCTGCCCCGTTCGAGTTGGGAAGATTATGACGCGGGCCTGATTAGCGCCGGCGGTGGTGTATTCAGCAGACAGCAGAAGTCAATCCCGATCAGCGTGCAGATGCGCGAGGCCCTTGGATTGGTGGATGGGGGCATTGACGAACGGCTCACCGAGATGACGCCGCCCGAGTTCATCCGCGCCATCCTGTGTGCGCCGGTGGATTTGTTGTTCAACGGCGGTATCGGCACCTACATCAAAGCTGAAATCGAATCGGATGCCGCGGTGGGTGATCGGGCCAATGACACCGTCCGGGTGAACGGGAATCAGCTGCGCGCCAAGGTGATCGGCGAGGGTGGCAACCTCGGCGTGACATCGCTTGGACGTATCGAGTTCGATCTCTGCGGTGGCCGGATTAACACCGACGCATTGGACAACTCCGCCGGAGTTGATTGCTCGGATCACGAGGTGAATATCAAGATCCTGGTCGATTCCCTGGTCAGTGACTCCAGGGTAGAGGCAGCGGAGCGTAGCGCGCTGCTGGCATCAATGACCGACGAGGTATCCCGGCTGGTGCTCACCGACAACAGCGACCAGAACGATCTGATGGGCACGAGTCGCTCCAACGCCCCGGCCATGCTCAATGTGCACGCGCGTCAAATCCGAGAACTCGAAGAGCAACGGGGGCTCAACCGCGAACTCGAGGCGCTGCCGACGGACAAGGAGATCGGCCGACGCCAAGAACTCGGAATCGGATTGACCTCTCCGGAATTGGCCACCCTGATGGCTCACGTGAAGCTGGCGCTAAAAGAGCAGGTTTTGGCCAGTGACATTCCCGACCAGGAGGCGTTCGCGGCCCGGCTGCCGGAATACTTCCCAGCCCAGTTGCGTGACAACTTCGTTGCCGAGATCCGCGATCACCAACTCCGGCGCGAGATTGTCACCACCATGCTGGTCAACGATCTCGTCGACACCGGTGGCATCACCTTCGCCTACCGGGTCACCGAGGACGTCGGTGTGGGTTATGTCGATGCGGTTCGCGCTTTCGCTGCCACCGATGCCATTTTCGGGATCGGTCGGACATGGCGACAGATCCGTGGCGCATCAGACCGTGGAGGGATCGCGGTCAGGGTCAGTGATCGGATGACGCTGGACCTGCGCCGGCTACTCGACCGCGCCTCGCGCTGGCTTCTGAACTACCGACCGCAACCGCTTGCTGTGGGCGCTGAGATCAACCGGTTCGCCGCGGGGGTCGCCGAACTCGCTCCGCGGATGCCGGAATGGCTCCGCGGTGACGACCACGCGATCGTCACCAAGGAGGCCGGCGAGTTCGCCGCGAGCGGCGTACCGAAGGATCTCGCGTACACCGTGGCCTCCGGTCTCTACCAGTACAGCCTGCTGGACGTGATCGACATCTCCGACATCGTCGAGCGCGACCCCGCTGAGGTCGCCGACACCTACTTCGCGCTGATGGACTACCTGGGTACCGACGGGTTGCTGACGGCGGTATCGGGCCTGCCGCGCGATGATCGCTGGCATGCGCTGGCCCGACTGGCGATTCGCGACGACATCTACGGTTCATTGCGCGCGTTGTGTTTTGACGTGCTCGCGGTCGGCGAGCCGGATGAGAGCGGGCCGGACAAGATCACCGAGTGGGAGCACGGCAATGGTTCGCGCGTGCAACGGGCACGCCGGACCCTCGCCGAGATCTATGCCGGTGATGCACGGGATCTGGCAACCCTGTCGGTGGCGGCCCGCCAGATTCGCAGCATGACCCGTACGACCGGAACGGGAACGAGTGGCTAACGGATTCACCACTGGCGTGCGGGTGCGCTGGTCGGATATTGACATGTATCAGCACATCAATAACGCCACGATGGTGACAATCCTGGAGGAGGCGCGGGTCGACTTCCTGCGTGAGCCCTTTGCCGATGACGTCTCGACCATCGGGTTGTTGATCCATGAGGTTCAGGTGCTCTACAAAGGTCAGTTACGGCTTGCCGATTCGCCCCTGCAGGTGACGATGTGGACCAAACGGTTACGCGCGGTCGACTTCACTGTCGGCTACGAGGTCCGGGCGGTCGATGCCGATCCGGAGTCCAAACCATCGGTGATCGCCGAGACCCAACTCGCGGCCGTACACATTGATGAGCAACGGTTGGTTCGTCTCTCGCCATCGCATCGGGAATACCTTCAACGCTGGCTGCGGTGAGCGATTTCAGCGGTCCGCGACCGGGCGTGCCCGAACGGGGTGTCTGGGTGCCCGATCCCGCCCACCGCCAGGATCTCGCTGTCTTTGCCGAACACGCTGAGCGCCTCGATGACTCCGCTGTGGTCCGCTTGCATACCCGATCCGATGATTTGGTGGGCGCCTGGGTGGTCACCGGGTTTGATGTGCTGGCGGCCAGGGTAGTTGCCGGTCGTATTCGGCCGCTCGATTTCGCCTGCGCCGCAGGACGATTGGCGTCTGGGTTGCGCGCCGCTGATGACACGGGCTTCTACGATCCCGGGTATCCGATGGACTCGGCATGGCGCGGTGTTCTGCCTCCCGAGACCGGGTTCGTCCACCTCGATGACGTTCCCGTCTCGGTGTTCATGGAATTGGCGCGCACCGGGGTCGACCTGGCCCGCGAACACGGCAGCGCGCACGGCCCCCCGGCCTCACTGTTGGATCAGGAAGTGCTGCAGGTCGGTTCGGGTCCGTCGGTGGTCGGCGTGCCGATGCGCTGCGTGTTGGCCTTGGCGGCTATGCGTTTCCTGCCTGATGCCAGTCCGGAGGGTGACGCGGACGTTGTGCGGGTCCGGGTGTTGCCCACGTGGCTGCGGATCGACGCCCGGTTCGGTTCGGTATTTCGCCGACGGGGCGATCCGGCCCTGGTGCTGCGCTGAGCCGTCCTCAGAACGCGGAGTTCACCATCGACTGCGCAGCCAGTTCCAGGTAGTTCAATAACTCGCGCCGGTGTTCGTCGTCCAGCGTCGTCGAGTCGATCGAGGCGATCGCGGTGTGCATGCAGCGCAACCAGGCGTCGCGCTCGATGAACCCGATCCGAAACGGGGCGTGCCGCATCCGAAGCCGCGGGTGACCGCGCTGATCGGAGTAGGTCCGGGGACCGCCCCAGTACTGCTCAAGAAACATCCGCAGCCG
>JBAXIA010000140.1:0-7936 GCA_037138615.1 Mycobacteriaceae bacterium
GGTCACCGCGACGAGGAACGCCGCGAGCAGATGCGGATGCGCTGGGAGAAGATGGCCGATGAGATCGGTCTGGAGCGGCCCGTCGATGTCTCCGATCTGATCTACAACGACCCGCAGCGCGCGGACGTCGTCGAGTGGCTGGACGCGCACGGCTGGAACGCAACGGGAGAGAAGTCCACCGACGAGATGCGTCGGCTCGACCGATACATCGAGTTCGCCGGCGCCGACGAGCAGGACGCGTTCTCCACCTTCGTCATCGCGGAGCGCACCGGGGGTCGGTGAGCGCGCGGGCCCTTAAGCGGCACTGGTTACGATTGCACGGAACAGTCAATTTGAGAGGGATACCCCATGCCAGGAGTGCAGGATCGAGTCATCGTTGTCACCGGTGCCGGAGGCGGACTGGGCCGTGAGTACGCCCTGACCCTGGCTGGCGAGGGTGCCAGTGTTGTCGTCAACGACCTCGGCGGCGCACGCGACGGAACCGGTGCCGGCTCGGCGATGGCCGATCAGGTGGTGGCCGAGATCAAGGCGGCCGGTGGACGCGCGGTCGCCAACTACGACTCCGTCGCCGACGCCGCCGGTGCGGCCAACATCGTCAAGACCGCCCTCGATGAGTTCGGTGCCATCCACGGTGTGGTGAGCAACGCCGGCATCCTGCGCGACGGCACCTTCCACAAGATGACCGACGAGGCCTGGGACTCAGTCCTCAAGGTGCACCTCTACGGCGGATACAACGTCATCCGCGCGGCCTGGCCGCACTTCCGTGAGCAGAGCTACGGCCGCATCGTCGTCGCCACCTCCACCAGTGGCCTGTTCGGCAACTTCGGTCAGGCCAACTACAGCGCCGCCAAGCTCGGACTGGTCGGTCTGATCAACACCCTCGCCCAGGAGGGCGCCAAGTACAACATCAAGGCCAACGCCGTCGCCCCGATCGCGGCTACCCGGATGACCGAGGACATCATGCCGCCGGAGATCCTCAAGAAGCTCACTCCCGAATATGTCGCCCCGGTGGTGGCCTACCTGTGCACCGAAGAGGTGCCGGACAGTGCTTCGGTGTTCATCGTGGGCGGCGGCAAGGTTCAGCGCGCCGCCCTCTTCCAGAACGACGGCGTGACCTTCGACGACGTGCCCAGCGTCGATGATGTGGCCGCCAACTGGTCTCAAATCGACGACCTCTCGGTGCCCAAGCCCGCAGCGTTCAAGCTGTAACGCGTGAAAGCTCTTGTCGCCCAAGAGCTCTGTGGGCCCTCGGGCTTGATCTACACGCAAGCTCCGGATCCGGCACCCTCGCCGGACTCGGTGCTCATCGATGTGCGCGCTGCGGGTGTCTGCTTTCCGGATCTGCTGCTGATCAGCGGGCAGTACCAGCTGAAAATTGATCCGCCGTTCATCCCGGGCACCGAGGTCGCGGGCGTGGTGCGCTCCGCTCCGGCGGGTTCGACATTGGCACCCGGTGACCGGGTGTTCGGTCCGGTGATGCTCGGCGGCTTCGCCGAGCAGGCCGCCATTCCGCTGACCAGCGTCATGCCCACGCCACCGGAACTCGATGACGGACAGGCGGTTTCGCTGCTTGTCAACTACCTCACCATGTACTTCGCGCTGCAGCGTCGTGCGGCACTGCGGTCCGGAGAGACGGTGCTGGTGCTCGGTTCCGGTGGCGGAGTCGGGACGGCGGCGATCCAGGTGGCCAAGGCTATGGGTGCGCATGTGATCGCGGTCGTGCACCGGGCCAAGGCACGCGACTTCGTCGCAAGCCTGGGCGCGGACATCGTGCTACCGATGACCGATGGATGGTCGAAGGCGGTGCGCGAGCACACCGGCGGTCGCGGCGCAGACGTGGTGGTCGACCCGGTCGGTGGTGAACCGTTCGACGAGGCCGTCCGCGCACTGGCCATCGAGGGCCGCCTGCTGGTTCTGGGTTTCGCGGCGGGCGGTATCCCCAGCGTCAAGGTCAACCGCCTACTGCTGCGCAATGCCGGCGTGCTCGGCGTGGGCTGGCGGGAGTTTCTCATGGCGAACCCTGATGCGCAGGCGGAGTACGGTCGTGGCGTGGGCGCATTGGTCGCAAGCGGGCTCAGACCTCCTGCGCCACAACGCTATCCGCTTGCGGAGGGCCGTGCCGCGCTTGAGGCGCTCGCGGCCGGCGAGGTGTACGGCAAGGTTATTCTGGAGCCGTGACCACCGGCGGGCTGATCCTCATTGCGGTGGCCATCGCCGTCGGACTGGCGGGCATTATCGTCCCGATCCTTCCGGGCACGCTGCTGGTCTACGCCGCGATCGCGGTGTGGGCGTTCATGGTGCGCGGCACCGTCGCCTGGGTGGTGTTGGGTGTGGTCACCGCCGTACTCGGCGGGAGCCTGCTGGTGAAGTATCTGTGGCCGGTGCGCCGCATGCGCGCGGCCGATATCAGTGGCCGGACACTTGCCGCCGGCGCGGTGGCGTCGGTGATCGGATTCTTCGTCATCCCGGTCGTCGGCATGATCATCGGATTCGTCCTCGGGGTGTACCTCGCCGAACTACTTCAACGACGTGATCATCGCCGGGCGTGGGCATCGACGGTGCACGCGGTCAAAGGCGTGGCGCTGTCGACGGGGGTGGAACTGGCCGGCGGTCTCGTCGCCACCGCCGCATGGGTCGTCGGGTTAGTGCTAACCCACTAGCTGGGTGCGCAGCCGGACCACATCGGCTTCGGTCACCCCGGCAGCCCGCAGGTAGGCGGCCAACCCGCCGTAGTTCTCCTCGACAACCCGTCGCGCGGTGCTCAGGTACTGCTCTCGCACCCCGAGCACCTCATCGGTCAGCCGGGATTCCATGAACGACACCACCTCGTCGGTCACTCCCTCGCGGCTGCGCGTCGTCTGCAGGATCTGATTGCGCAGTTGGGCGGTCGCGGAGTTGCTGTGCAGGTAATCGGTGAGAATCTCGTCCCGGTCGATCCCGGCCGCCTCAAGTGCGATCGCCACGGCGAACCCGGTTCGGTCCTTGCCCGCGAAACAGTGCACCAGTGTCGGTCTGCCATCAGCCAGCAGCGTGATGATCTTTTTCACCGCCCGCTGCGCCCCGCCCAACGTGGGGAACCGCTCGTACTCGCCTGTCATCCACCGCTGACCCGCTTCGGCGGGTTCCTCATCGGAGTATTCCGTCAGCATCTTCTGCCAGGCACTCTCGTGCGGCGCTTCGGCACCCTCGGAATCGGCGTGTGTGTGCGACACCTCCGGAAACGGAAGATGATGGATGACAACGTCATCGGGCACCGCTCCGACCCCGCGGCGCTGCAACTCGGCCGGGGATCGCAGATCAGCCACATCGGTCACGCCGATCTCGGTGAGAGCGGCGCGGCCGGACTCATCGAGCTTGCTCAGCTCGCTGGACCGGAACAGCAATCCGGGGAACACACCGGCCGTCTGTGCGACATCGCGGAAATTCCAGGCCCCGGAGAGCCTCTCGTGTCCGGCCTGGTTGGGTGAGCTCACTCGCCGGTCGCCGCAGCAGCCAGCAGGCTCTTCTCCCGGCCGAGTTCGTTGCGGGCCACGGTGCGCATGTGCACCTCGTCGGGACCGTCGAACAGTCGCATGGCTCGATGCCAGCCATACATGCGTGCCAGCGGGAAATCATCGGTGACGCCGGCGCCGCCATGTACCTGGATGGCTCGGTCGATCACGTTGCAGGCCATCTGCGGGGCAACCGCCTTGATCTGTGCCACCAGGGAGAACGCCGCCCGGTTACCGTGCTGGTCGATGGTCCAGGCTGCCTTCTCGCACAGCAGCCGCGCCTGGTCGATCTCGTTGCGGGACAGTGCGATCTGCTGCTGCACCATGCCCTGCTCGGCCAGCGGCTTACCGAACGCGATCCGGGTGCGGGCCCGCTCGGTCATCAGCGCGAGCGCACGCTCAGCCACCCCGATCGCACGCATGCAGTGGTGGATGCGGCCCGGGCCCAGGCGGGCCTGGGCGATCGCGAACCCCATGCCCTCCTCAGCCAATAGGTTGGTAGCGGGAACCCGGACGTTGTCATAGACGATCTCGGCGTGGCCGTGCTGGTCATGCCAGCCGAACACCTTGGTGGAACGCAGGATGTTCACCCCGGGGGTGGGAAGCGGAACCAGGATCATCGACTGCTGCTGATGCGAGGCGGCATCCGGATTGGTGCGGCCCATCACGATGAGCACCTTGCAGCGCGGGTCATTGGCACCGGAGGTCCACCACTTACGGCCGTTGATGATGTAGTCATCGCCGTCACGGATGATCGCGGTTTGGATGTTGCGGGCATCGCTGGAGGCCACCGCGGGCTCGGTCATCGAGAACGCGCTGCGGATCTCACCGGCCAGCAGGGGCTCAAGCCACTGCTTCTTCTGGTCGGGCGTGCCGAACATGTGCAGCACTTCCATATTGCCGGTGTCCGGGGCGGCGCAGTTGATGGCCTCCGGACCGATCTCCGGACTCCAACCGGACAGCTCCGCAAGCGGGGAGTACTCCAGGTTCGTCAGTCCGGACTCTGCCGGCAGGAACAGGTTCCACAGCCCGCGTTCGCGGGCCATCTTCTTGAGATCCTCGACGACTGGCGGGAGGGTGAAGTCGCCCACTCCGGCTGCGGCCCGGTACTCGTCGTAGGACTTCTCGGCCGGTATGACGTGGTCGGCCATGAATTCGGTGAGGCGCTTGTGGTAATCGGCCGCCTTGGCGGACAGAGCGAAATCCACGGTGATTCCCTTCGCTGGGGTCCCTTCCGATGGGGTCCGGTTTCACCCTATGTCACGGCCTCAGCCGTGACCGACGGCCTGGCAGTCCATCGCTCCGCTGCTGCTGGGTGCCGGAGCATTTCCAGCGGCGCCGATCTGTCCGGCGCGGGTGAGCGGGTTGGTAGCGGCGGCGTCCGCCTGGCCGGCCGGCATCGACATGCTGCTGCACTGCGTGTCGTTCGCCGGCTGCGCACCGGCCTCGGTGGCGCCCAGCACGAGGCTGCCGGCGAAAATCCCGGCGGCGGCGATAGTGCCGGCCAGTGCGGTGGTGATGCGGCGGGTGATGTTGCGGTTCATGTTCGGCTCCTCCTGGTTTCAGGGCCGGTGATCTCGGCCTGAACCCACTATCGCGCCGCGTAAGGCCCCGGTCCGTCCACCGAGTGGACCCTCAGCGGGAGGAATCGCGTGTCCCCCGATCGGGGGATCAGGCCAGGGCCGCGTCGACCGCCTTGGCCGTCTCCCGGCCCGACTCAATGGCGCCGTCAACCCAGCCCGACCACACCCCGGCGACGTCGGCACCGGCCAGATGAATTGCACCCCAGTGACTTTCGAGACTCCCATGCAGGCGCGGCTGTCCCGGCCGCAGCGCCACCCAGGTGCCCTTCGAGTACGGATCACCGATCCAGTCGTGGCCGTAGACCTCTTCGACGGTGGCATCTAACTTGAGGTCATCGAGGCCTGTCTGCACCAGGTCGGGCCGGTCGATGGCCAGATTGGGGGCTAGACCGAAGGAGGCCATGATGGCCTTCTCCCCGTCCGGTTCGTTGACTTTGCCTTTCACGGTGCACTCGATGATTCCCGGCGGCCAGCCCATGGCGAACACGTGATTGGTGCCGGACACCTTGGACCAGACCTTGACGCATCGACCGGTGTGGCCCTCGCGCACCAACTGGGCCAGCGCCGGCGGCAGGCCCGGGGTGAACTCGATATCGCCCATGGTGTTCAGCGGTGCGGCGAGGATGACCCGGCGGGCCGAGTAGCACTGCCCGGTGCCGGTGGTGACCTCCACCCGGTCGGCGAGTTCGGTCACCGAGGTGACCGGTTCGCCCAGGCGAATGTGTTTGGCGATCTCATCGGCGACGCGCTGCGCCAGGCCGCCGCTGCCGATGTCGACCCGCGCCAGCGAGGCGAAGAACGAATAATCGGGGTTGTGGTCGAAGCCCGCGATCTCGCGGAGGTAGACCAGAGCCGAGAACTCCTCCGGCAGGGCTCCGGTGAGGGTGTAGGACTGGGCCCGGAGCAGATCGGCGATTTCCGGTGGCGCGTCGAGCTTGGCCAGGTACTCGCTGAACGGAACGTCGAGATGAGCGGTCTCGGCCTGGGTGAATCCCTTGGCAAAAACCACGGGTGCGATATCGGCCCGCAGTCGGTTGAGGACCTCCTCGAGTTCGTTCATGTCGATCAGACCGTCGGGTTCGTCCCCGTCGGAGTGCCGGCCATCGAGGAACCAGCGGCTGGCACCACCCTTGTCGGCTTCGACGAACTTCGCGCCGTACCGGGTCACCTCGGCTGCCAGGAAGTGATGCCGGGCCGGGTCAAACCACTCGGCGCCCAGGTCGATCACCACGTCCGTGCCGGGGAATGTGGTGGAGTAGGTGCGTCCCCCTGGCCGGTCCCGGGCCTCCAGGACCACCACGGTGCGTCCTGCTTCGAGCAGGTCGCGCGCGGCCACCAGCCCGGCGAACCCTGCCCCGATGACGACGGTGTCATAGACCTCGGTTGCTTTCATGGCCCGATTGTGGCACGCCCACGCCCACCCCAAATGGGTGAACTGTGAGAAGCGGTTAGGGTGTCACGAGCGTCGGGGCAGAACCCGAGCGTCCTAGGAAGCAAAAGCAAAGGTCATGACAGATACCAAGACGACTGTTGGCGTCGTCGCCGAGTCGGCGTCCGACGAACGCCGGGTGGCGCTGGTACCCAAGGCGGTCACGGCACTGGTGAACGACGGTGTCGCCGTGGTGGTCGAATCCGGCGCCGGCGATGCCGCTCTGCTGCCCGACGAGCTCTACACCGCCGCCGGCGCGACGATCGGCGATGCCTGGGGCGCCGATATCGTGTTGAAGGTCGCCCCGCCTAGTGCTGCCGAGGTGGCCCGCCTCCGGTCCGGCCAGACACTGATCGGCTTTCTTGCGCCCCGCAATGCCGACACCCAGATCGGCGCGCTCAAGGCGGCCGGGGTGCAGGCGTTCGCGGTCGAGGCGATCCCGCGCATTTCCCGCGCCCAGGCGATGGACGCGCTGTCCTCCCAGGGCAACGTGGCCGGGTACAAGGCCGTCGTTCTCGCCGCAAGCGAATCGACCCGATTCTTCCCAATGCTGACCACCGCCGCGGGCACGGTGAAGCCGGCCAGTGTGCTGGTGCTCGGCGTTGGCGTGGCCGGGCTGCAGGCGCTGGCCACCGCCAAGCGGTTGGGCGGCAGGACCACCGGTTACGACGTCCGTCCCGAGGTGGCCGATCAGGTTCGTTCGGTCGGGGCCCAGTGGCTCAATATCGGAATCGATGCCGCGGGCGAGGGCGGGTATGCCCGTGAGCTCACCGAGGAGGAGCGGGCTTCGCAGCAGAAGAAACTCGAGGAGGCCATCGGTGGCTTCGACGTTGTGATCACCACTGCGCTGGTGCCCGGCCGCCCGGCGCCACGGTTGGTGACCGCCGCCGCGGTGCGGGGGATGAAGCCCGGCAGTGTGGTGGTCGACCTCGCCGGCGAGACCGGCGGAAACTGCGAGCTCACCGAACCGGGCCAGACAGTGGTCAAGCATGGAGTCACCATCGCCTCGCCACTGAACCTGCCTGCCACCATGCCCGAACACGCCAGCGAGCTGTACTCGAAGAACCTGACATCGCTGCTGGAACTGATGATCAAAGATGGTGCGTTGCAACCGGATTTCGACGACGAGGTCATTTCGGCGTCCTGTGTCACACGCGAGGTGCAGAACTGATGTATACCCAGCTACTTGCCAACCTCGCGATTCTGGTGCTGGCCGGCTTTGTCGGTTTCGCCGTGATCTCCAAGGTGCCCAACACATTGCACACTCCGCTGATGTCGGGAACCAACGCCATCCACGGCATCGTCGTGCTGGGCGCCCTGCTGGTGCTGGGCAACCTGCCTGCCGACGCGCACTGGGGAATTCGGATCATCGGCTTCATCGCGCTGGTGTTCGGCACGCTCAACGTCATCGGCGGATTCCTGGTGACCGACCG
>JBAXIA010000141.1:0-7911 GCA_037138615.1 Mycobacteriaceae bacterium
CTGTTCATCTACGGTCTGTCCGGTCTGACTGGACCCAAGACCGCGGTACGCGGTAACTGGATCGCCGCCATCGGCATGGGTATTGCCGTCGCCGCGACCCTGATCAAAATCCGGGACACCGCACCGATCAACTGGATACTCATCGTTGCCGGTTTGGCCATCGGTGTGATCCTCGGCGTGCCGCCGGCCAAGAAGACCAAGATGACGGCGATGCCGCAGCTGGTCGCGCTGTTCAACGGCGTCGGCGGCGGCACGGTCGCGCTCATCGCCTGGTCGGAATTCATTGAGACAGGAGGTTTTTCGGAGTTCAAGCCCGAGCAGTCACCCACCATTGCACTGGTGGTCGGCTCACTGTTCGCGGCCATCATCGGCTCGGTGTCGTTCTGGGGTTCGCTGGTCGCCTTCGCCAAACTGCAGGAAACAATCATTCCGAAGAATGTCGAGAAGGCATTCGTTAAGGGTGCCAAGGCCTTCCAGGCCGCCAACATCGTGCTGCTGCTCGTCGCTGTCGCCGTTGCGGTGTACATCGGCCTGAACAAGGGCCTTGCCCAGTGGTGGATCGTGCTTCTACTGGTGCTCGCGGGCATCATGGGCCTGTTCGTGGTGTTCCCCATCGGCGGCGCGGATATGCCGGTGGTTATCTCGCTGCTGAATGCGATGACCGGATTGTCAGCTGCCGCAGCAGGTTTGGCCCTCAACAACACCGCCATGATCGTCGCGGGCATGATCGTCGGCGCGTCCGGCTCGATCCTGACCAATCTGATGGCAGTCGCCATGAACCGATCCATCCCGGCAATCGTGTTCGGTTCCTTCGGCGGCGGCGACGTCGAGGGTGGCCCGGCAGGCGGCGACCAGGGCACGGTCAGGGCGACGTCGGCCGCCGACGCGGCCATCCAGATGGCCTATGCCAACCAGGTGATCGTTGTCCCCGGTTACGGCCTCGCGGTCGCGCAGGCCCAGCACACCGTCAAAGAGCTGGCCGACCTGCTGGAGGCCAGAGGCGTCGAGGTCAAGTTCGCGATCCATCCGGTGGCCGGCCGGATGCCCGGCCACATGAACGTGCTTCTTGCCGAGGCGGACGTTGAGTACGACTCGATGAAGGAAATGGACGATATCAACGGCGAGTTCCCGCGCACCGACGTGACGGTGGTGATCGGTGCCAATGACGTCACCAACCCGGCCGCCCGCAACGACCCGTCGAGCCCGATTCACGGCATGCCGATCCTCAACGTCGACCAGTCCCGGTCGGTGATCGTGCTCAAGCGGTCGATGTCGTCGGGCTACGCGGGTATCGAGAACCCACTGTTCTTCCTCGGCCAGACCTCAATGCTGTTCGGCGATGCCAAGAAATCGGTGTCCGAGGTCATCGAGGCACTGAAAGACCTGTAGTTGAAGGACCTGTAGCTATCGACGGTGCTTGTTCCCGGTCACCTCGTCGACCCAATCCTTCTCGATCCGGCCGATCTCGAGTGACAGCATGACGACAGTCGGGTTATCGCAGACGATTTCATGAGCGGTTCGGTACTGCGCCGGCTCACCCGTAGCCGCCTCACCCGTGCCGGGCAGGTAGGGGCGAAGGCTCTCGAACCACGCTGCACCGACGACGTTGGGCGCATCAGTGTCACGCGGTCCGGCGGCCCACTGCCGGTAGGTGTCCCGCGATTCGGCCAGGCCGGCCCGCCACTCTCTCAACACATCGTGTCGCCGTGATTGCAGTTCGACCTGTGCCTGACGCTTCTGCTCGGTGTTCGCCACCACCCCGGGCATCCAAGACTCTGCCATCGACCTCACCAGGCCGACGCCGCCTACCACCGCCGCGCCGACGACCGTTCCGGCCAAGCCCATCATCCCTGCGTCCACGTGGTCGATTTTCGCATCCGGAGCATCTTTCGGCGCCGAGATCACCATCAGGGCTGTCAGGTGTGGGAAAGAGTAGCCATCACGTCGATCTCGGTGTGCTCAGCAGCCGCTCAGCAGCACGGTGTGCAGTGCCGCCCGCAGATTGTCGGGAATGGGCACTGGGCCGTCATCACCGAGGGCGACCAGCACTGTGTCGCAAACGCCGATACAGGTGCCGTCGATGAACAGACCGGTCGAGGCAACGTACGAGGTGCGCCCGATCCGGCCGACGCCCGCGCCGGTCGCGATGATCGCCGGCCAGTGTGCCTCGACGAGGAAATGCACCGCGTTCTGCGAGGTGACCAATCGAATCCGGCGCGCCCCGACGTCGTAGGCCTCGGGCAGCAGTGCGCGATTCATCGTGGCGCGGGCATTTTCGTGCAGCGACTCCAGTGCGAGGTTGTTGAGGTGGCCGTTGGCGTCCATATCGCCATAGCGGGCTGCAATCTCATCGACAACCGGGTAGGACTCCAGGCGAAGCCGCATCGGGTGCGGACGCGGGGCGGTGGTCGTCAGATCGGTCACAAGATCGCCCAGCCTAGCAACTCGTTACAATCGGCCGTGGGTTCCGACGGGCAGTCAGGCATTGATCCGCAGCGATTGCAGGTGACACTCGCCGTGCTGGCCGAGCTGCACACCATTGACGAATCCCATCCCGATTTCATCGCGGTGCGCCGGGCGACGGCCCACATGTTCAAGGCGGTGAAGAAATCGCGCAGGGACTCCAAGCGCGCGGAGATCGCCGAGGCCGACCGCGCCGTGGTCGCCGCGACCGCAACCGGCGCACCCGATCGCATCGACGACGAAACCCGCGGCATCCCGCTATCCACCTCGGCAACCGCGTCCAGCGCGGGCACCCTGCTGAAGTCGCGGGCCTGCTATATCTGCAAGCAGCACTACACCCACGTCGACGCCTTCTATCACCAGCTGTGCCCGGAGTGCGCGGCGTTCAGCCATGCCAAACGCGAGGCCCGTACCGACCTGACCGGTAAGCGAGCCCTGCTCACCGGCGGTCGCGCGAAGATCGGTATGTACATCGCCCTGCGCCTGCTGCGCGACGGCGCGCACACCACGATCACCACCAGATTCCCGCGGGATGCGGTGCGACGCTTCGCAAGCCTGGAGGATTCACCGGAGTGGCTGCACCGCCTGCGCATCGTCGGTATCGACCTCCGCGACCCGGCTCAGGTGGTCCGCCTTGCGGACGCCGTCGCCGACGCCGGGCCACTTGACATCCTGATCAACAACGCCGCCCAGACCGTGCGCCGATCGCCCGGCGCCTACGCGCCGCTGGCCGACGCCGAACTCGCGCCGCTGCCGGACGGCCCGCTTCCCGAACTGTTGACGTTCGGACAAACCAATGACGCGCACCCGCAGGCTCTGGCGGCTTCCGTTGGAGCCCAGGCCGATGGCCTCACGGCCGCGGCACTGACCGCAGGATCAACCTCGCTACAGCGGCTGGCCGCCGGGACCGCCATCGACGCGGGCGGACTCGTTCCCGACGAGCATCATGTGAACAGCTGGACCCAGCACGTGCACGAGGTCGAACCGCTGGAGATGCTTGAGGTACAGCTGGCAAACGCGACCGCGCCGTTCCTGCTTATCAGCCGGCTCCGTCCGTCGATGGCGGCGTCGCAGGCCCGGCGCACCTACGTGGTCAATGTGTCGGCGATGGAGGGGGTGTTCTCCCGCCGCTACAAGGGGCCGGGGCACCCGCACACCAATATGGCCAAGGCGGCTCTCAACATGCTCACCCGGACCAGTGCGGGGGAGATGTTCGAGACCGACGGAATTCTGATGACGGCCGTCGACACCGGATGGATCACCGATGAGCGGCCACACCCGACCAAGGTCCGCCTCGCCGAAGAAGGCTTTCACGCGCCATTGGATCTCATCGACGGCGCGGCACGCGTCTACGACCCGATCGTGCAGGGGGAAGCCGGAGTGGATCTATACGGGGTGTTCCTCAAGGACTATTACCCCGCCAACTGGTGACAGCGGCTTAGACCGGCGGGTAGGCGGGTGTGCCGGTCCAGTCGGTGCCGCGCAGCGCCCAGGGGAACCAGCTGAAGAAATACTCGATCTCATCGGTCGCGTCGTAGTCGGGACTCGGATCCATTTCACAAACCTCCATCAAGACGTCCGACTTGGGCTGAGTGTATCGCGCCGGACCGGACCGCAGGGATGATCCGGACAGATGCCTAAACTAGCCAACCATGCCGGAGAACGTGCCTACCCGCCGCGAAGAGCTGCTGGCCGTGGCCACCAAGCTGTTCGCCGGGCGCGGCTACCACGGCACCAGGATGGACGACGTGGCCGACGTGGTCGGCCTGAACAAGGCGACCGTCTATCACTATTACGCGAGCAAGTCGCTGATCCTGTTCGACATCTACCGCCGGGCCGCCGAAAACACCCTGGCCGCGGTACATGACGACCCCTCGTGGACCGCCCGCGAGGCGCTCTACCAGTACACGGTGCGCCTGCTGACCAACATCGCGGAGAACCCGGAGGGCGCGGCGGTGTACTTCCAGGAGCAGCCCTACATCACCGAGTGGTTCACCGAGGAGCAGGTGGCGGAGGTGCTCGAGAAGGAGACCCAGGTCTACGAACACGTCGCCGGTTTGATCGACCGGGGTATCGCCAGCGGCGAGTTCTTCGAGTGTGACTCCCACGTTGTGGCGCTGGGTTATATCGGGATGACCCTGGGTGCCTACCGCTGGCTTCGGCCGGACGGCAGGCGCTCGGCATCCGAGATCGCCGCCGAATTCAGTACCGCACTGCTGCGCGGTCTGATCCGCGACGAGAAGATCCGCGTAGCGAGTCCGCTGGGCTGACGCCGATATGATCAGCCGGTGCCTCTCGTCAGCAAGACCCTGGAGGTCGATGCGGGCGCGGCGGCGATCCTCGGCATCGTCGCGGACTTTGAGTCCTACCCGCAGTGGAACGACGAGGTCAAGGCCGTCTACATCCTGGCCCGCTATGACGACGGCCGGCCCAGCCAGTTGCGTATCGACACCGAGATTCAAGGCACTGCGGGCTCCTTCATCCAGGCGGTGTACTACCCGAGTCCGGCCCAGATTCAGACCGTGATGCAGCAGGGCGATCTGTTCACCAGGCAGGAGCAGCTGTTCTCCGTCGTGGAGCTGGGGCCGGCCAGCCTGCTGACCGTGGACCTCGACGTTGAGATAGCACTGCCGGTGCCCGCCGTGATGGTGAAGAAGCTCATCAACGACGCCCTCGACCATCTGGCCGGCAATCTCAAGACCCGCGCCGAACAACTCGCCGGATAGCAACAATTCCGGAGTTTCTCGTCACTCGCGGCAGCATTGCGACAAGCTAGGACGTGATGGACGAGCGCAGCACCGAACAGCCCTACAGATCCCGTAGGCAGAACTGGGTCACTCACCTCGAGCGACATGCCCTGATGCAACCGGATGCGACCGCACTGCGGTTCACCGGACGCACGATCACCTGGGCTGGGCTCGATGCGCGAGTCAAGGCGCTGGCCTCAGCGCTGCACCGTCGTGGGATCGCCGCCGGGGACCGCGTAATGATCCTGATGCTCAACCGGCCGGAGTTCATCGAGACCTGCCTGGCCGCCAATTCCCTTGGGGCCATTGCTGTTCCGGTCAACTTCAGGCTCACCCCGCCGGAATTGGCCTATCTGGTCGAGAACTGCGGCACGACCGTCGTAGTGACCGAACCGATGCTGGCACCCATCGCCGCGGCGCTGCGCGAACTGGCTCCGATTCAGCATCTGATCGTGGCTGAGGCGCCAAGCGGAGATGGCGTGCTCGGTTATGAGGATCTCATCGCCGAGGCCGGCGAGCCTGCACCGCCGGTCGATATTCCGAACGACGATCCGGCGCTGATCATGTACACCTCCGGGACCACCGGACACCCCAAGGGTGCGGTGCTCACCCACTCAAATCTCGCAGCCGAGGTGATGATCGCGAACTACACCCGTCCGCCCGACCTCACCAACGACGTCGGCTTCATCGGGGTGCCGCTATTCCACATCGCCGGGATCGGCAACGTGCTGCCCGCCATCACACTCGGAGCGCCGACCGTCATCTACCCGTTGGGTGCGTTCAATCCCGGCGAAACGCTCGACGCACTTGAGGCCGAGCGGGTCACCGGGATCTTCCTGGTGCCCGCGCAGTGGCAGGCCATGTGCGCCGAGCAGCAGGCTCGGCCCAGGGCGCTGCAGCTGCGCACACTGTCCTGGGGTGCTGCACCGGCCTCGGAGACCCTGCTGCGTCAGATGAACGAGACCTTCCCGGGCTGCAATATCGTGGCCGCCTTCGGCCAGACCGAGATGTCGCCGGTGACCTGCATGCTGCTGGGCGAGGACGCAGTACGGAAAATCGGCTCGGTCGGCAAGGTCGTGCCCACGGTCGCCGCCCGCATCGTCGACGAGAACATGAACGACGTTCCGATCGGCGAGGTCGGCGAGATCGTCTACCGGGCGCCCACGCTGATGGCCGGGTACTGGAACAACCCGAAGGCCACTGCCGAGGCCTTCGCCGGGGGCTGGTTCCACTCCGGCGACCTGGTCCGCAGCGATGACGAGGGCTATATCTGGGTGGTCGACCGTAAAAAGGACATGATCATCTCCGGCGGGGAGAACATCTACTGCGCCGAGGTGGAGAACGTCCTGGCTGCTCACCCGGCCATCGTGGAGGTGGCCATCATCGGCCGTGCCCACGATAAATGGGGCGAGGTGCCGGTGGCTGTGGCCGCAATCAGCGGCGAAGACCTGCGGCTCGAGGAGCTCATCGACTTCCTGGGCGACCGGCTGGCCCGCTACAAGCACCCGAAAGTGCTGGAAATCGTCGATTCGCTGCCCCGAAATCCGGCCGGGAAAGTGCTGAAGAACGAATTGCGGTTGCGCTACAGCGCGCCAACAAATTCATCGGGAGACCAATAGTGCGGTTGCGGCGTGTGACCCATGCGGGATCGGGTATGTTCCTGTGGACTTGCTCACTACCCGTCGGTAGGGGGATCGGAATTAGTTACTACGTGGGTCAGGGAGGTTGCGTGTGACCGCAGCGACCGGCGTGGGTGACTACCTCCGCAAACGCGCACGTGGCCCCTTGCAGGCCATGGGTGGATTCTTCAAGATGTGCATGCTCACCGGCAAGGCGCTGGCGCGGCCATTCGAATGGAAAGAGTTCACCCAGTACAGCTGGTTCTTGATGACGGTGGCGCTGCTGCCGACTTTCGCCATGTCGATCCCGCTGACCGTGCTGATCATCTTCATCTTCAACCTGCTGCTGCAGGAGTTCGGCGCCGCGGACGTGTCCGGCGCGGGCGCGGCACTGGCTTCGGTGACTCAGCTCGGCCCGTTGGTAACCGTGCTCGTGGTCGCCGGGGCCGGCTCCACCGCCATCTGCGCCGACCTCGGCGCGCGCACCATCCGCGAGGAGATCGACGCCCTCGAGGTGCTCGGCATCGACCCGATCCACCGACTGGTGCTGCCGCGCGTGGCGGCGGCCATGTTCGTGGCCGTCCTCCTCAACGGCGCGGTCATCACCATTGGACTGGTGGGCAGCTTCATCTTCGGCGTCGGTCTGCAGAACATCTCAGCGGGCGCGTATCTGCAGACCCTCACCCTGGTCACCGGGCTGCCCGAGGTGATCATCTCGATAGCGAAAGCGTTGGCCTTCGGCCTCATCGCGGGTCTGGTCGGCTGTTACCGCGGCCTGACGGTGGGCGGTGGCGCCAAGGGCGTCGGTATCGCCGTGAACGAGACCCTGGTTCTCTGCGTGGTGGCCCTGTTCGCGGTGAACGTGATCTTCACGACCATCGGTGTGCGGTTCGGGACGGGGCGATAGATGGCGACTGCGACAGCGAACGCGACGGTTGTCCGCACCCGATTCCCGCGCGCCGCGCGCGATGCCGGCAAGCTAGCCGGCCTGCCCGGTCGGTTCCTGGACAGCTGCGGCCGGGTGGCCTGGTTCGCCGTGCAGGCCGTCGGACAGATCGGTCACGCGCTGCGGTTCTACCGCA
>JBAXIA010000142.1:0-7697 GCA_037138615.1 Mycobacteriaceae bacterium
ACGATCTGCGCTCCTTCGTCGTCGACAACCTCAATGCCGACGCCGACGTGGCCGGTACGCAGACGTCACTGATCTTCGAGCACCTGCGGGGGGCCTCACCGCTGTGAGCGGCGGCGGTATTCAGGACGTCGCGATGAATTCCGCCACGATTCGGCCCAGCCGCTCGCCCTGCTGCTCCTGCACGAAGTGGCCGGCGCCGGCGATCGTGGTGTGCGCGCGGCCGGCCGCTCCGGGAATAGGCCGTCAGAAAGGGCTTTTCCCACTCGGCCAGGACAGCCATCGTCTCGCGGCCGATTGCCGCGCCCGGATCAGTGCGCGTCAGCGGCACCAGGGCGGTGAGCTGTCGCAGCCCGGCCTTGCAGGAGCGGTCGGGGAAGGGCGCGTCGTAGCCGGCGAGCACGCCGGCATCCAGGTGTCCTGCCAGGTTCGCATCGCAGGTGTGCAGGATGGTGTTGGTCGCCACCACCCGGGCGAACCGGTCGGGTTCGCGGGCCAGCACGCTCAAGCCGATGGGCCCGCCCCAGTCCTGCACCACCATGGTGATGCCCGAGAGGTCCAGTCCGGTCACCAGCGAGTGCATCCAGTCGACGTGGCGGGCGAAGGTGTAGTCCGTGGGCTCGGCGGGTTTGTCGGAGCGTCCGAATCCGATGTTGTCCCGGGCGATGACACGCAGTCCGGCGTCGGCCAGCACCCCGATGACGTGCCGGTACAGGAACGACCAGGTGGGCTGGCCGTGGAGTAACAGCACAATAGGGCCGTCGGCCGGTCCGGCATGAGAGTCGCGTGACACCGCCACAAGACAGGATCGGGTTGCGAAAAAGCCGGTCCCCGCCCTGATCTGCCTGTTAGTTTTAGCGTGCATATCTGCTGGGCGGGCTTCACAGTACGAGGAGATGGAATGGCGAATAAGCGCGACACAGTGGCTACCGGGGTCGAAGGCCGGTTGGATTGGCTGCGCGAGTCGGTCAAAGCCCAACCCGCTGGGGCCACGGATGCGGCGTGGGCATGGATCGACGAGTTGGCGAAGAAGGCGAAAACGGACGCCGAGGCCGCAGACTCTGATCTGAACGCGCTGTTCAGGTTGGGTCTTCCGCCTACCGATCTGGACGGACCCACCGAAGGCATGTTGGTGATGACGACGACCAACCCTGCAGTGGACACCGCGGTGCGCGCGGTCACGGGGTTGTGGATGCCCTGGCAGGGCAAGCGGTTCGATGTTGACGCCGGGACAGGCGACAACCGGCTGACCCGCAGCACCGGACTGGTGTCGAAGTTACTGTGGCCGCTCTACTCGATGCGCGACGCCGAGTCCGGCAAGCTGGCGTTCGACTTCACCACCTACGTCGAGCCGGGCAAAGAAGATCCCGACGTGAAGGTCATGGTGATCGACTACGCCGACGTGGAGAAGAATCCGCGGCTGATCATCCGCAAGATTCGTGACGAACTCGTCGAGCTGGTCAGTGGTGTGTACCTCGGGAAGATCCTGTTCAATACCGGGTCGGACAGCTACAGCAAGCTCGGCTACTTCGCTCTCAGGACCCCCGCTGGTGCTGGCAAGTAACGCTGACCCTGCGAGTCACCGGATGTTTTGAGAGAAATGAAAGTCAAAGGGAGGGTCCAACAATGCTCGGTATTGAGTGGTACGAGAATCCATCGCTGATCCTTCAGGTTCGCGCCCTGGCGAAGGCCCGAGACGATCTGCGCGAGAAGAACCTGTTCGAAGGTGAGGGTATCCGGCCCACCGAGGATCTCGGGGAGCCGAGCGAATCCGAGAAGCGGGCGCGCACGCCCGACGGTACGTTTAATGATCTCTCCGAGCCGTGGATGGGGGCCGCGGGCACCGGTTTCGGCCGAAACGTCCCGCTGTCGATGACCATCACCGACACCAAACGGCTGTTGGAGCCTGATCCCCGGGTGATCAGTCGTCGGCTGATGGCTCGCGATGAGTTCAAGCCGGCAGGCATTATCAACGCCCTTGCTGCTGCGTGGTTGCAGTTCGAGAACCACAACTGGTTTTTCCATGGGAACGGCTTGCCCGACAAGAACATCGAAATCCCGTTGCGGCCAGGTGACGACTTCCCCGAGGATCCGATGCGGATCCGGTGCACCATCCCGATCAAGGGTGAAATCGTCCACGGGTGTCCGGCGCCGATGTTCGCCAACGTCGAAACCCATTGGTGGGACGGCTCGCAGGTTTACGGCACCGGCAAAGACCAGCAGTCACGGGTCCGAACTTTCCAAGACGGCAAGGTCAGGGTCGAGAAGGACGGTCGGCTGCCGCAGAGCGATATTCCCGGCGTTGACCTGACGGGTTTCCAGGAAAACTGGTGGGTTGGTGTCGGATTGCTGCACACCGTGTTCGCCCGCGAGCACAACGCGGTGTGCGACGCACTGAAGAAGGCCTATCCCAGTTTCGATGATCAGCGACTATTCGAACTCGGCGTCCTGGTGGTTTCTGCACTCATCGCCAAGATCCACACTGTCGAATGGACCACGTGTGTGCTGCGCCATCCTGCACTCCAGATCGGCATGAACGCGAACTGGTACGGCGCTCTCGGTGAGACGTTCAAAGACCATGTTGGCCGTGTCGGCGACAATGAGGCGCTGTCGGGAATCCTGGGGTCAGCGACCGATCACCACACGGCCCCGTTCTCGCTGACCGAGGAGTTCGTCGCGGTCTACCGGATGCACCCGCTGATCCCGGATGACTGGAACTTCTTCTCGCTGGAGTCCGGTGAACACCTCGAGAAGCGCAACTTTACCGAGCTGCAGGGTCAGTACACCCGCGACTTCATGGACCGTGTGCAGATGCAGGACATCTGGTACTCGTTCGGTCTGGCCAGCGCGGGCGCTGTGTGCCTGCACAATTACCCGAATGCGTTGCGGCAGCTGACCCGCATCGATGGCCAGATCACTGATCTGGCCACCTTGGACATCGTCAGGGACCGTGAGCGCGGGGTGCCGCGCTACAACGACTTCCGCGAGGCGCTGCGGATGCCGCGACGCAAGACGATCGACCATATTACGCCTAATAAGCAGTGGGCCAAGGAGATCAACGAGGTCTACAACGGCGATGTTGACGCGGTCGACCTGCAGATCGGGATGCAAGCCGAGCAGCCGCCGAAAGGTTTCGGCTTCTCCGACACCGCATTCCGGATCTTCATCCTGATGGCATCTCGCCGACTGAAGAGTGACCGGTTCTTCACCAAAGACTTTCGGCCTGAGGCCTACACGCAGGTCGGTTTCGATTGGGTGAATAAGACGTCCATGAAAGACGTTCTGCTGCGTCACTATCCGGAACTTGAGCCGGTGATCGGCGATGTCGAGCGGGTCTTCGCTCCGTGGCCCAAGTTGGGTGCGCCGGCGCCGGACAAGCCCCACCGCATCGTCCAACTGGCGGACACCGTGCGTTCCTACATGCCCTGGGTGTGAGGCACGTGGCTGCTGACTTCCCACACGCGTCAGTCGTGGAAGGTGTCCGCTTCACCGCGCAGATCGGTGCTCCCAACATCATCCTCGGGCTGTTCAACAAGAGGGAAGTCCCCAGCCGGCTCGCTTCAACGGTGGGTGCCGACCACCTGGGCTATCGGTTGGTGGAAGGTATGGTGCGTAGCTACGGGCCCGGACCTTTCTACATCCGGGTTGCCCTTGATGAGGCACTGCTGGTGCATCATCCCGACGACCTGAAGTTCGTCCTGGGCGGTTCCCCGGACCCGTTCGCTTCCGATCCGGAACCTAAACGCAAGGGGATGGCGGCGTTTCAGCCCGACGCTCTGACGATCTCCCGCGGACAGCTGTGGGAGGACCGGCGCCGGTTCGCCGAAGCGGTTCTCGATACCGGCAAGCCTCTGCACCGGCTTGCGCAAGCGTTCGCGGATGTGGCCGCGGACACCGCCAGCGAGCTTGCCTCCGAGCCCATTACGTGGGAGACCATTAACGAGGCGTTCCAGCGGATGACCCGCCGGGTCGTCTTCGGCGACAAGGCTGCCGGCGATGAGCGTCTGACACGGCTGCTGGGGGAGCTGATGTCGCAAGGCAACAAGATGCCCGGCAAGCCCGGACCCGAATACCCCGAATTCATCGGGCTGATCGACGGATACCTGGAGCAGGCCGAGCCGGGCAGTCTCGCCTCAGTGATCGGCCAGGCGCCCACCGCACCCGACGTCGCACCCGCGGGCCAGATCGTGCACTGGTTGTTCGCGATGGGAGACACGCTGGCGGCCAACGTGTTCCGAACGCTAGCGGTGCTGGCAACACACGCCGAACAGCAGCGTGAGGTGCGGGCCGAGACAGCTGAGGTCGATATCACCTCCGCGGCCGGTGTGGCGTCGCTACAGTACCTAGCCGGCTGCCTATACGAGGCGATGCGGCTATGGCCGACAACGCCGCTGTTTGGCCGGGTCGCCACCCGGGATATCGAGTTCCCCAGTGGCGTAGTGCTTCCCGAAGGCCGACAGGTGCTGATCTACAACGTGTTCAACCACCGTAACCGCGACCGGATCCCGTACGCGGATCGTTTCGCACCCGGTGAGTGGGTCAGCGGTGACGCCGGAGGGGACTGGACGTACAACTTCTTCAGCCATGGGCCGCAGGATTGTCCGGGGGCCGGGCTCTCAGCATTTCTCGGGCAGGCGGTGATGGCCAATCTGCTCGATGCCGGTGCCCTCACCGTCACGGGCACGCACCCGAGTCCGGGCAAACCCTTGCCGCACAGTCTCGACCTGTATGGATTCAAGGTCCACATCGAAGCGAAACCCTGATTTCCCGGCGTGACCACCACTGCGAAGCATCTGCAAAACGCCCTTGACGGCCGATGGCGCGACGTCAGGAACGCGATCCGCGCAAAACTCTCGATGGAGATCTTCCGGCCACACTTCACCCCGACCACGATGATTGCCCGCAGTCGGGTCAACGAGCAGTTGAAGATTATCGCCGCCGCGGGTGCGGCCGAGGACGGCTTCAAGAAGGAGCACGGCGGCACCGGTGACGTCGCTGCGGCGGTGATCAAGATCGAGATGGCGGCGATGTCGGACGTGTCCCTCATGGTGAAGGCCGGTGTGCTGTGGGGCCTGTTCGGAGGGGCCATCGAGAACCTCGGTACCGAACGCCACCACGAAGCCTACGTTCGGCCGCTGATCACTCTTGACTTGCTGGGCTGCTTTGCGATGACCGAGACAGGCCACGGTAGCGACGTGCAGTCTCTGGAGACCACGGCGACCTACGACCCGGCGACACAGGAGTTCGTGATCCACTCGCCGACGCCGACGTCGCGTAAGGATTACATCGGCGGTGCGGCCGAAAGCGCTGGTGTGGCAGCAGTGTTCGCGCAGTTGATTACGAAGGGCACGTGCTACGGGGTGCACTGCATCGTGGTTCCGATCCGCGACGAACACGGTAAAGACCTACCCGGTGTCACCACCTCCGACTGTGATTACAAGGGTGGTCTGCCGGGTGTCGACAACGGGCGGATCCTGTTTGACCATGTGCGCGTCCCTCGGGAGAACCTGCTCAATAAGTACGCCGACGTCGCACCGGACGGCACCTACAGCTCGCCGATCGAGAACGACAATCGGCGTTTCTTCACCATGCTGGGCACCTTGGTCCGTGGCCGGGTGACAGTGGGCGGCGCAGCCGCGGCGGCCGCTCGGGTAGCCTTAGACATCGCCGTGCGGTATGCCTTGCAGCGCAGGCAGTTCAGTGCCCCTGGCGAGGACCGCGAAGTTCTGTTGATGGACTATCTGATGCATCAACGCCGGCTGCTGCCGTTGGTCGCACGCGCGTACGCACTGCAGTTCGCGCAGAACGAACTGGTGACCACGCTCAACGACCTGCAGACCTCCGACAGACCCGATGCCGAGGAGCAGCGTGAGCTGGAGGGGCGCGCCGCCGGTCTCAAGGCGATCAGCACCTGGCATGCCAGCAGCGCGATCCAGGAGGCCAGGGAGGCCTGCGGCGGCGCAGGTTACCTGGCCGAGAACCGGCTGATCGGGTTGCGTGCCGACACCGATGTGTTCACCACCTTCGAAGGTGATAATCACGTTCTGCTGCAGTTGGTGGCCAAGCAACTGCTCACCAGTTACAACGACGACATCAAGGGTATGAGCCCGGTCGAGTGGGTGCGATTCGCCGCCAACTTAGCCGGCGATCGGGTGCTGAAAAGAACTGCGGCCGAGACCATTATGCAGACCGTCCTCGATTCCCGGCAGGACAACGAAGAGGAGGGCAGCCTGTTCAACCGGGGCACTCAGGCCAAGATGTTCGAAGACCGCGAGCAGTATCTTTTGTCCTCGCTGGCGCGGCGACTGCAGCGCAGGGCGAAGACGATGTCGGCCTTCGAGGCCTTTAACTCCGTTCAGGACCACGTCATGCATACGGCGCGGGCGCACATCGACCGCACCGTCCTGGAGGCTTTCATTGCGGGCATTGACTCCTGCGAGGATCAGGAGGCCCGCCGCATCCTCGACTCGGTATGCGATCTGTACGCGCTGTCGGTGCTTGAGGACGATAAGGCATGGTTCATCGAGCACCGGTTCCTGTCCACCGAGCGGGCCAAGGCGGTGACCCGCGGTATCAACGAGCGCTGCCGCACGCTCCGGCCCCATGCCGAGACACTGGTGGATGCGTTCGGGATACCCGAACAGCTGCGTTATGCCGAGATGCTTCATCCGGAACATCTGCGCAATGCGAGCGACCGTTAGCCGTCCCGTAGCCGACGGCCACCCGGCAAGGGTGTTTCGGCGCGACCAGGCGGTAGGTTGGGCGAGCACCAATGCTGCCCGTTGCTGCTACCTGACCGGGGACTACGTCATGACTGCACTTAACAGAGAGGGATCGCGATGAAGGCCCTCGCACTATCTGGCGCCTCCGTTGCCATCACCGGCGCGGCTCGCGGTATCGGTTATGCGACTGCGCAGGCGTTCGTCGCCCAGGGTGCCCTGGTGTTCATCGGTGATCTCGATGCCGATCTGGCCAAAACCGCCGCTGCCGAACTCGGCTGCTTCGGCGCAGCACTCGACGTGCGTTCGCGGGAGTCGTTTGCCGCGTTCCTGGCCGACATCGAGGCGCCATTGCAGGTCCTGGTGAACAACGCCGGCATCATGCCGGCTGGACGGTTCGTCGATGAATCGGACGCTGTGACCGACGCGATCGTTGATGTCAATCTCAATGGCGTGCTGCGCGGAACGAAGCTGGTGCTGCCGGGCATGATCGATCGCCGATCGGGTCACATCGTCAACGTCGCGTCCTATCTGGGTATGGTGCCGGCGGCCGGGTTGGCCAGCTATTGCGCCACGAAGCACGCTGTGGTGGGTTTCAGCGAGTCAGTGCGCGACGAAGTAGCCGGCACCGGCGTTACCGTAACCGCCGTGCTGCCGTCGGCGGTGCGTACCGACTTGGTGTCCGGGGTGAAACTCGGCGGTTTGCTGCCCACTGTCGATCCCGAGGACATCGCCGACGCCATCGTCGAGTCGTGTCGGACCCGACCCGCCATCGTCGCCGTACCCGGCTGGATGCGCAGCTACGAAGCCGCTGCCGCGCTCACACCCGACCGGCTGCTCGGGGCGATTCGCGGAAGGCTTACCCGGGATCGGGTCCTGCGCACCCTCGACAGCAAGGCCCGGGCCGGTTACGACGAACGGATCCGGCACGACGCCGGTGGAAGCTGAGATCGCGTACCGGCCACACCGATCGTCGGTATC
>JBAXIA010000143.1:0-7632 GCA_037138615.1 Mycobacteriaceae bacterium
ACCGACACTGTGTTCGCACCCGAGTTGGTGACATAGGCAACGGTGCCGTCGGGGCTGATCGATACCCCGCGCGGACGCACTCCGACAGCGATCGTGTCGGTGACGGTATTGGTGGCGGTGTCAATAACCGACACCGCATCGTCGCTCTGATTGACGACATAGACCGTCGTGCCATCCGGGGAGAGCTTGAGCCCCCGCGGGCTGTTGCCCACCGCAATGGTGCCGGTGACGGTGCCGGTGGCGGTGTTGATCACCGACACCGAGTTGTCGCTCTGGTTGGCGACGTAGAGGGTGGTGCCGTTCTCGCTGACTGCCAACCCGGCCGGGTTGTTTCCAACAGCGATGACGCCGGTGACGGCATTGGTCGCAGTGTCGATCACCGACACCCGATTTTCCCCGGAGACGGTGACGTAGGCCGTCGCGCCATCAGAGTCGATCACCACGTTGAATGGATCGGCTCCGGTGGTGATGCTGTCGGTGACAGTGTTGGTGGCGGTATCGATCACCGAGACGGTGCGGCCACCGAAATTGGCGACGTACGCGGTGGTGCCGTCAGGGGTGACCGCCACCCCGAACGGGAATACGCCGACACCGATGACTGCCGTGACGCTACTGGTGGCTGTGTCGACCACAGATAACGTGCCGTCGATGCCGGTGACGTAAGCGATTGTGCCATCGGGGCTGACCGCCACTCCGATCGGTTTGTGGCCGAGGGTGATCGTGTCGGTGACCGTGGTGGAGGTTGACGAATCCGCACTGTTGGCGCCCGCCGCGCCGGCACCGCCGTTGCCGCCGTACCCGAGGAGTACGCCGCCCCGGCCGCCGTCTCCGCCGTCGGCGACGGTGATCCCGGCCCCACCGTTGCCGCCGTGGCCGAACCAGCCGGCCGCTCCGCCGTTACCACCGTTGTAGCCGTTGCCACCGTTGCCGATGAATCCGCCCGCGCCACCGTCGCACGAACCGGTCGGGCAGGTGGAAGCGGTGTAGCTGAAGCCGTTGCCCAGCAGGATTCCTGCATTGGGGTTGGTGGCGGTGCCGTTTCCGATGAAGAACCGCAGAATGCTGCCCGGCTGCCAGGAGGCCGACGCCGTCGCTGCCGCCTTCGCCGACGCAACTGGAGACGTCGGGGAGGTAGCACCCAGCTGACGCCGCGTGGCCGCCACCGCCGCCCAAGCCAACCGGTTTGCCACCGGCGAATCATTCACGCCCGCGCCTGACCCCAACCACGACAACGGATTCGAACCCACACCGGCCGCCGAACTCGCCGCCACATGCGGGGCAGCCGTGATCACCGGAGCCGCAGCCGCCGGGACCGACTGCGCAGGGGTCACGGAATCGGGACCGACAGAGGTAACGGCGACGACCGCCGAGGGGGTAACGACACTCGCCCTCGCCGCCGAGCCGGCCAGCGCCGGAGCTTCGTTACTCGCAACACCGACGTTCGATGGATCCGCTGGCCGATTTCCCCGGTTGGTCGACCGTCCAGCGCCGGCGGTCTTCGATGAGGCCCCCCGCGCGCGGGAGACCCCCTGAGACTGCGCCTTATCCGCCGGCGCCGGCGCCGAGGAGTCCGACGCACTCGACCCGCGCGCCCCAGCCGAGCCCGTCGTATCGGCGAACGCCATCGGCATCGATGCGATCGCCGAACCCACACCCAGAGCAACCGCCAGGGCGCCCACCCGGCCTATGACGGCACTCGTCGAGCAGTTCAGACCAATACCTCGCTGAACCTCAGCATGAGAACCCGTGCTCAACGAAACCATCAGAACGCTCCCTACAGTCAATGCCGCCCCGGTGATTACCAAAGGCCGAATCGCCCGAACGCTAACCGGCAACAGACCCGCTCACCATCGGTGAAATTACGTATATTTTCTGGCTCTTCTACGTAGCTGAATATCGTTGGAGTCTCTGTGCCGCAATAGGATTGCGTGATCCGCGATCTCATGTTTACAGTACTGGCATGGAACGCAGAAAATTCATCGTCGGGGCCGCTATGGCCGCATCGGTACCATTGGCCGTCGCCTGTTCTCGCGCAGATAATGCCGCTTCAGCCCAGTTTCAAACACTGCCCGTGACGGACAAGCGGGTTTCGGACTTCGTGAATTACTACACCGAGTTCTGGAACGACCCGGCCCAAGCCGTCAAGACATACACCTCACCCGACGTCGTCTACACGTCCACTTCGGGTAAGGATTTCAACCAGGCCGCGCTGACCGCTCGACTCACCGAATGGGCGCAGGGATTCACCCGGATCAAATCCGAACCGATCTTCGCCGCCGCCCTCGATAAGGACGAGATTCTCATCGTCCTCCGGGACACCGGCGTCCACTCGGGCCAGTTCCGCGGCAATGCCGCCACCAACAAGAGCCTCGAAGACGACGCGATCTTCACGGTGTCCTACGACCAGAGCGGCAAGATCGTCCGCTACACCCAATTCGCCGACTACGGCGGAATCGCCGACACGGTCGGGGCCGACAACCTGTCTCAGGCGCACGGTCTGAGCTGACCGCCACCGGGTCACCTCGCCTTACCGGATTGACCCCGGCTTCCCTACTCCGCCGATCGGGTCCGGGCTGCAGCTTTCGGAGTTGCGTTCGCCCGGCTTCGAGCGGCCGTAGCCGCTGAGCGTTTTGACCCAGCAGGTTCCACCGCGGCCAGAGGCGCGCGAACTCGGCAGTAACTGCCCGTACCGCAACCGGCCGACGTCGTTTCCACCACCACCATGCCGCTGGTACCGCACTTGGCTGGGTTGCAATCATCGGGTTCGTAATCGTTTGCGTAGTTCGGCAACGTGGTGGAGCCGGTCGAGGTGGACGACGCCGCCGCCCGCAGGCTCGCCGACCCGGCGACGACCGTCGTGGTGGGGCCGTTGGCGATGTCGTTGGCGATCTGATTACGGGTACTGATCGCCGCAACCCGCAGACTGGGCACCCACACGCCATCAACTCGGGCACCGATACCGATGGTCATGGCCTCCAACGCGGCACCGACACCGGCCCAGTCCTGAAAAACGGTGCCCGCGCCCCACTGCGACGGCGTGACAGTGTCGCGAATCGCGCCGGCAATCACCTTGACCACCACCTCCGCCGCAGCACCCGTGTAGGAACCGAATGCGGCAAGATCGGCGATCAGCTGCGGCGCCACCGCTGCAATGGCGCCCAACTGCTGACCCAGAACAGCCTTCAGAATCGGCGGATTCGTAACATCTCCGAGAAGTTGAGGGATCAGACCCAGCACATGGCTAACCGACTCGGTATCTTGCGGATCAATCGGTGTGTAGGACACCAGAGTGTTCGCATCAAACAAGTGCCCCACCGTGTTGAACAACGTGCCCGTCGTCGCGGCCAGGTTGACCGATGCCGTCTCCGAACGCGGCGCACTCGCCACCGACTGAGGCGTGACCGCGACCGCGCCCGCGGCTACAACCGCTGCAGCACACCCCGCAGCCAGGGTTGATCGCACAGAAAGCTGCATGTCGGCTCCTCAGGTTGATCCAACGACGAACGCCCAAGCCGTTTCAACCGTTACCCGCGGGAGTCGGCCGGGTAGGCGGTACCCACGAGGCTGCCCCTACTTTGCCGATCGGGTCCGCGCCGCAGCGGCTTTGGTTGTCGCAGCGGAGGCTTTCGAAGTCGCGATTACCGTGCCCCGTGCGCCCCTAGTCGCCGCGGCGGTCTTCACCGCCGCCAAAGGCGCGCGAACTCGACAAAGTGCCGCCGGGTTACCACACCCGTCAGGCGTCGGTTGCGGCACGGCGTAAAAGCAAGCGGGACCGCAATCCGGTTGGGGCACTACCTCGAGGGTGACGCCGGCCGTCGGCGTGTAATCGGCTGCGTAGTTCGGCGACGTGGTTTCGAGGGTCACCTGAGCCGACACCGAGGCCCGTAAGTGCGCCGATGCGGCGATGACGTTCGTGGTGGGGCCGTTGGCGATGTCGTTGGCGATCTGATTACGGGTACTGATCGCCGCAACCCGCAGACTGGGCACCCACACGCCATCAACTCGGGCACCGATACCGATGGTCATGGCCTCCAACGCGGCACCGACACCGGCCCAGTCCTGAAAAACGGTGCCCGCGCCCCACTGCGACGGCGTGACAGTGTCGCGAATCGCGCCGGCAATCACCTTGACCACCACCTCCGCCGCAGCACCCGTGTAGGAACCGAATGCGGCAAGATCGGCGATCAGCTGCGGCGCCACCGCTGCAATGGCGCCCAACTGCTGACCCAGAACAGCCTTCAGAATCGGCGGATTCGTAACATCTCCGAGAAGTTGAGGGATCAGACCCAGCACATGGCTAACCGACTCGGTATCTTGCGGATCAATCGGTGTGTAGGACACCAGAGTGTTCGCATCAAACAAGTGCCCCACCGTGTTGAACAACGTGCCCGTCGTCGCGGCCAGGTTGACCGATGCCGTCTCCGAACGCGGCGCACTCGCCACCGACTGAGGCGTGACCGCGACCGCGCCCGCGGCTACAACCGCTGCAGCACACCCCGCAGCCAGGGTTGATCGCACAGAAAGCTGCATGTCGGCTCCTCAGATTGGTCCGGTTGTGAACGTGCGGTGGGCGGCGAGGACCCCGATGGCTAGCGCGCGCGCAGCACCATCGGAACTCCCCTCGAAATCCCGCGGCAGGCGGGGTGGGCACCCCAACTCCATTCGAACTTTAAGAGACAGCAGACGTCACGCACCATCGGTGAAATTACGTATATCGCGCTGATACCGAAAAGTTGGGCCAGCCGAAAACATTTGCCAGAATGAACACATGGGGACGGCGCCGGGACTGGTGGGGCGGCAGGCTGAGTTTGCGCAGCTGAGCCAGATCCTCGGCGAGAACGCCGTGCGAGCGGTGACGGTCAGCGGCGAGGCGGGGGTCGGCAAGACAGCATTGATGGCGCAGGTGTGCGCCCAGGCAGTGGGCGAAGGCTGGCTTGTCGTGCCGGTCCAGGGTGCGGAGACCGAGGAGTCGTTTGCCTTGGGCGGGCTACATCAACTGGTGGTCGGGCTGCAGGATGCCGTGGCAGAACTGGATGATCGGGACCGTGCAGCGCTGGCAACAGTGTCCGGCGCCGATCTGGACTCGTCGGTGTCGGCGATGCAACTGACGGTGGCGGTGCTGAACCTGGTGACTGCGGCTGCCCGCGCACAACCGGTACTGCTAGTCGTCGACGACGTGCAATGGTTGGACGACGTCAGTGCAACCGTGCTCGGTGCTATCGGGCGTCGGCTGGCCCGTAAGCAGGTGCGGCTCCTGGCCGGGCTGCGCGTCCCGTCAAGGTCGACGTTTACCAATACGGGGTGGACCGAACTGGCCTTGGATCCGCTGAACGCCGAAGACTCCGAGCAACTCCTGGCGTGCTCAGCGGGGCAGTTGACCGAGGCGGGCAGGGCGGCGGTCCTGACGGCGGCGGCCGGAAACCCGCTGGCGTTGGTCGAACTTCCCCGCTCTATCGGGCAGGTCCAGCAGTGGACCGCCCAGGTGCCGTTGACGGATAGGCTCGTGTCAGTCTTCGGCGGGCGACTTGCAGCACTGGATGGCTCGGTCCGCGCCGAGTTGTTGCGGGCCGCGCTGGATGGAACGACGGTCAGCGCGTCGGTGGCAAACCCCGGGCGTTACGAGATGACGGGTGTTCAGCAGGCTGTCGATGCGGGCCTTCTGATCGCTAATCCCCTGGGAAGTAATGTCTTTCGTCATCCGCTGGTCCGTGACGCGGTCATCCACCAGGCCAGTGCGCAGGAACGCCGCGAGGCCCATCGCGACCTCGCGGAACTCTATGGCGACGTACTTGTACGCCGGGCTACTCATCTCGCTGCAGCGGCCACCGGACCTGACCAGGACGTGGCCGACCTACTCGCAAGGGCCGCACAGCTGTCTGTTCGCCAGGGTGGCCTGAAGGTAGCTAGCGAGTGGCTCCGTTGGGCTGCGGAGCTGAGCACAGAGCCGGCCCGCCGCGCTGCACTGAAAGCGGATGCGGTTTTCTTTGCTGCCCGTTCCGGTCGCTTGGAAACGGCTCGGGATATTTCGGAGGGAATAGGTGCTGACGACGAGAACTCCATTGCCACAGCGCTGGCGAATGCCTACGTAGATTTCCACGGCCGCGGCGATGTGATCGCAACGCACCGGCAGCTGATCTATGCATTGAAACGCGGTGGCACTCTCGATGATCAGACATTGAACCAGTTGGTCCAATTGCTGCTGACAATCACCAACTTCGCCGGCGACTACGAGCGCTGGCAAGAGACGAACGACATCCTGGAACCCTTCAGCGCTCGCATTGATCCGGCGATCTTGTTACTACGACACCGGTACCACGACACCGCCACTACCGCCGAGGCCGTCCGAGCGTTGTTAGCCGATCGTGTGCCGCAACTGGCGTCACTGGGGCCGCGGGACGTGAATCAGCTTGCCTTTCCGGCGTACTGCGTCGACGCCATGGCCGCTATTCGTACCCCACTTGCAAATTTCTACAACAAGTTTCGCGAGGACGGCGCATCCATCGATGCCATGGCGATGGGATGCGGGCTGATGCTCGATCTGATGGCCATCGGAAAGTGGCTCCAGGCTGAACAGCTCGGCGCGGAGGGCCTGAGGATGGCGGAGCAGATCCAGGGCGGTGAGTTACTCAGGCACTATTTCGTCGCCAACCTCGGCGTTTTGGCCGCCTGGCAGGGCGACCTCGACGCCGCCCGGCGCTATGCCGCTGAATTGACCGAATGGGCGCAGCCGCGGAGTTTGGGGCTATACCTCGATTTTGCGCTACGCATCACCGAGCTCGTCGCCCTCGCCGAGGCCGACTTCGAGACCGCGTATCAAGCGGCGGTCAGCATCTGCCCGCTGGAGCAATTACCGCCATTCGACAATCAAGCCTTTACCGGCACGCTCGACCTCATTGAGGCCGCGCTGCACACGGGACGCCTCGACGAGGCTCGGGCACATGTCGCGGTGGCGACGCGTCTGCGCCTAGCCGAGGTTTCCCCGCGTGCCGAAGCCCTGGCGATCGCCGTGTCAGCGATGACAGCACCCGACCCCGAAGCCGGTGAAGTCTACGAGTCCGCACTCATCCACCCCGGACTCGCCGATTATCCCTTCGAGCACGCCAGAATCACCCTGGCGCACGGCATGTGGTTGCGTCGCCAGCGCCGCCACACCCAGGCCCGAGACACACTGAAGCGGGCAGCCAAGGCTTTCGATCACCTCGGGGCGAAACCCTGGGCCGACAGAGCGGAGGCTGAGTTCCGTGCCTCCGCAGCCACAGGTAGACCGGCCACTGAACGGAATGCTCCGCTGAGCCCGCAGGAACGGCGGATCGCGGAACTCGCGGCCACCGGAGCGACAAGCAAGCAGATCGCCGCCCAACTCACCATCTCAACGCGCACCGTCGATACCCACTTACGCAACCTGTACCCGAAGTTGGGCATCAGCACCCGTGCAGCGCTCGGCGAAGCTCTGCGCCAACTGGATTCGGTCGAGACGGGGCCGGCGGACTCACCCGGGGTAGGGCTTTAAGGACCACGCGCCCACCAACGAAAAGCGGCCCCAGTAGGCCCAGCTGTGCGTGCCATTGTCCGGGAAGAAGGGCTTCGCCGGGGTCATGGAGACCTTCGACAACACCCGCCCGATCGTGGCGG
>JBAXIA010000144.1:0-7512 GCA_037138615.1 Mycobacteriaceae bacterium
GGTGGCTGGCTGGGCGGAACGGGACGACGGTCGGGGACCATCGGCCGCACTGCGTGCGGATACGCGCAGACCCCGTGCGGATGGCCCACTCGCCGAGGCCGACGACGAACTCACGGACGCACTCGCCGACGCGCGGGAAGGCGGCGCGGCGTCGGTGTCTGCAGTAGCGGTCGCCATGCCGAGCGAGGTTCCGACTCCTAGGAAGATCGCCAGCGCGCCGACCCGGCCGATGTACGTGGAGTACCCGATTGGGGCCTTCTCGGTCGATGGACGCATCGCGCCTCCTCCGGATCATGGATGGCAGGGTTGGCCACCCGAGCTGTGGCGCGTTTCACAGACGGTACAGCCCGCGCGATCGATCACTACGTTTCCTCGGGAGAAAAACTTGTCAGAGCCGACCCCTACTATCGAATATATGTTCGAAGATCTGCTCTCATTCGACCCCGGCGCGGATGAATCGGCTCTCATCGAGGGCATCGCATCACTGGAGCGCCTCAAGGCTGCCGCCGCCGCGCGGCAGGCACGATTGACCGCGGCACTGGATGCCGCCCGACGGTCCACCGAGGCGGCATCCGGAATTCCGGCAGCCCGGCGTGGCCGTGGCGTCGCCACCGAGGTGGCCCTTGCGCGGCGGGATTCGCCGGTACGGGGCGGCCGTCACCTTGGCCTTGCGAAGGCGCTGGTGCACGAGATGCCGCACACGCTGGCGGCACTGGAGATCGGCGCGCTGTCGGAATGGCGGGCCACCATCGCGGTCCGGGAGTCGGCCTGTCTCGATATCGATGATCGGCGCCGCCTTGATGCCGAGCTGTGTTCGGACGTCGGCCGGTTGGACGGACTGGGTGACTGCGCGCTCGCCGCCGCCGCCAAGGCGATTGCCTACCGACTTGATCCCCATGCTGTGGTCGACCGCGCCTCGCGGGCACCTCAAGACCGAACGGTCAGTATCCGGCCGGCGCCGGACACCATGACCTATGTGACCGCGTTGTTGCCGGTGGCTCAGGGAGTGTCGATTTACGCCGCGCTGAAACGCGAGGCGGATGTCTGCTGTGACGGCCGTTCGCGGGGTCAGGTGATGGCCGACACCCTCGTTGAACGTGTTACCGGGCGCGCGGCGGACCAATCCGTTCCGATCGCCGTCAATGTGGTCATCTCGGATCAGTCCCTACTCGGTGCGGGAAACGCGGCGGCGGTCATCGCCGGTTACGGTCCGGTTCCCTCGGCTATCGCTGTGAACCTCATCAATGATGCGGTGGCCGATCAGCGGTCGTGGGCCACACTTCGCCGCCTCTATGCCACCCCTGCCACCGGTGCTCTGGTGGCGCTGGAGTCGCGGGCTCGGATCTTCCCCAAGGGTCTGGCCGACTTCGTCGGCCTACGCGATCAACGGTGTCGCACCCCCTACTGCGATGCCCCGATCCGCCACCGCGACCATGCCAGGCCGCATCGGAAGGGTGGAAAAACCAGCTCGGTGAACGGCCTGGGTCTGTGCGAGGGCTGCAACTACACCAAAGAGGCTGACGGCTGGACGGTCGATGCAACCATCGCCGAAAATGGCACGCACACAGCTGAATTCACCACTCCCACCGGCGCGTGTTATCACTCGACCGCGCCTCCGATGCCGGGTACGCCGCAGACCCCGTTCGCTGCCTAACGTCGCTGCTGGGCGGCGGCCAGGCGGGCTTTGAACTCCGGTGACTCGATCGAGCTGGCCTGCGGTCCCAATTCGATGTTCTTGGCGGCTTCGTGATGGTCGGTGTCGATAAAACCGGGGATCGCCGTTGCCCGCATTGACGCCTTGGTAGCCAGCACCACCTCGCGCGGGGCCGCAGCAGGTCCGGCTGCCAACTCCAGGGCAGCCGCCACGGGGTCATCGGCCATCTGCAGCGCCACGCCGTGGCGCAGGGCCCCCTCGGCATCGAAGCGCATGCCGAACAGCAGCGCGGCGCGGGCCACCTGGGGGCCGACGGCGCGCTGAAGCATCCAGGTGGCGCCCCCGCCGGGATGAATGCCGAGTTTCTGGAAGCGCGGGTCGAATATCGCGTGCGGTCCGACGATGCGGATATCCGCGGCCAGTGCAAGGTTCATGCCGGCGCCGACGGCCGCGCCGTTGACCGCGGCGATGGTCGGCAGCGAACAGCGGCCGACGGCCATGAAGCCGGCATAGATAACTTCGAGGCCCTCCCTTGCCGCGGCACCCAGCGCGGACAGGTCGGCGCCGGCGCAGAACGCCTTGCCCGCCCCGGTCACGACGACGGCGTGGACACCCAGGTCGGACTCGGCCTGCTGAACCGCATCGCGCAGTTGCTCCGACATGGCGGCAGTCACCGCATTGCGTCTCTCCGGGTCGTTCACCGTGATCACCGCGACGCGGTCGATGACGTCATAGAGCACCAGATCTGTCATGGCACGACACGCTAACAGCAGGGGACTGTCGGTCTCGATCTAGAACAATTCCTGCTCAACCGCATCGGCGTCGAGGTGTGCTGCGGCGAGGGTATTCGTCGACTGGTCTACCAGGGCATAGGGCCCGTACTTCGAATACGCGTCCGACTCCGGCTTGTACTTCACCAGGCGCAAACCCTTGCGATAGGCCCGGTAGCGCCATTGCGATTCAGAGTGCATGAAAACCCCCATGCACATCATGAACCAGATCCCCCTAGCCTGGTGGCAACTCCCGGAGAAAGAAGGCGCCGATGAAATCGACGATCATGTCCCGACGGGATCTCGACTTCCTGCTCTTCGAATGGTTGGGCGTCGATGAATTGACGAAGCGACCACGGTTCGCCGAGCACTCCCGCGAAACCTTCTCCGACGTCCTCGACCTGTTCGAAGAATTGGCCACCCGCTATTTCGCGCCGCACAACAAAAAGAGTGACCAGAACGAGCCGACATTCGACGGAACGACGGTCACCGTGATTCCCGAAGTGAAGCAGGCCCTCGACGCCGTCGCCGCGGCCGACCTGCTCAGCATGGGCATGGATCACGCATTGGGTGGTGTGCAGTTGCCCACCACCGTTGCCCAGGCCGGCTTCTCGTGGCTGTCGGCAGCCAACATCAGCACCTCCGGCTACCTGATGCTCACCATCGCCAACGCCAATCTGCTCTCGAAGTTCGGCACCGACGAGCAGATCGAAACCTTCGTCAAGCCGATGCTGGCCGGCCGATTCACCGGAACCATGGCGCTGTCGGAACCGGCGGCGGGATCGTCCCTGGCCGATATCACCACCCGGGCCGAACCCTCTGATGACGGCACCTACCGGCTGTTCGGATCCAAGATGTGGATCTCCGGTGCCGAGCACGAAATGTCGGAGAACATCGTGCATCTGGTGCTGGCCAAGATTCCCGGCGGGCCGCCCGGCACCAAAGGCATCTCGTTATTCGTCGTGCCGAAGTTCCTGGTGAATCCGGACGGGTCAATCGGTGCGCGCAACGAGGTGGCGATTTCCGGACTCAATCACAAGATGGGCCAGCGCGGTATCACCAATACCGTGCTCAACTTCAATGGCGCGACCGGCTATCTGGTCGGTGAAGAGCACCGCGGCATCGTCTACATGTTCCACATGATGAACGAGGCGCGCCTGGGCGTCGGGATGGGCGCGGTGTCACTGGGATACACCGGGTATCTCAAATCGCTTGAGTACGCCAAAGAGCGCCCGCAGGGCCGCCCGATCACCAGTAAGGATCCGACGACCCCGCAGGTGCCGATCATTGAGCATGCTGATGTCAGGCGAATGTTGTTGGCCCAGAAGTCCTATGTCGAGGGATCTCTAGCGCTCGCGCTGTATTGCGCGCGGCTCGTCGACTGGCAGGACAGCGCCGAATCCGATGCTGAGCGCGATGAGTTGGGGCTCTTGCTGGACATCTTGACGCCGATTGCGAAAAGTTGGCCGTCTCAATGGTGCCTTGAGGCCAACAGTCTTGCGATCCAGGTACTCGGGGGATACGGCTACACCCGCGAGTACGACGTCGAGCAGCACTATCGCGATAACCGCCTCAACCCGATCCATGAGGGCACGCACGGCATCCAGAGTTTGGATCTGCTGGGCCGCAAGGTCACGCAACGGGGCGGTGCCAGTCTGGCCGCGCTCGGCACCGCGATCTCACAGACCGTGGGAGCTGCAAATGTCATTGGTGGGGAGTCGGCGGAGCTCGCAGCCCAACTCGATAGGTCATGGCAGAAACTGATTGCCGTCACGATGTCGATGTTCGCCTCGGGTGACGTTGAGGCGGCGATGGCCAACAGCGCCATCTACCTCGAGGCGTTCGGTCACATCGTGATCGCCTGGATGTGGCTGGAGCAGTTTCTGGCCGCCGGTGACAATCCCGGTGACTTCTACGACGGCAAGCGTCAGGCCGCGAGATACTTCTTGGCTTACGAGCTGCCCCGCACGGCGCCGCAACTGCTTCTGCTTGAGGCCCTGGACCGCACTACGCTGGAGATGCGCGACGCCTGGTTTTGAACCGGCTGCCTCCCGGGGGCCTGAGTCATTTGAGATCGAGTGGCGGCATCTGTAACGTTCCGTGGTCCGCTCACGAAAGGCATGACATGACACTTAACTTGTTGCAGCGTAGTGCCGCGATCGCCGGGTTTGCCCTGGTAGCGGCAGCAGTTCCGATGGCCATGCTCGCGGCCTCGCCGACCGAGGTCACCAATCAGGCAGATTGCCCGGTCGGTTGGGAATGGGACTTCGAGATCAATCAGTGCGTCAACGTGCCTAACCCGGTGTTGGGTCCGGTGGGCCCCGTGGGCGTCGGCGGACTCGGTCCGGTCGCGGGTCCGGTTAGCCCCGTTGGCGTGGGTGGCGTCGGTCCGGTCGTGGGTCCGGTGGGCCCCGTGGGCGTCGGTCCCCGCTAGCCTCGGCCAGCTGGGCGGCGACGTCTCGCCGCACACGTAACTCTCCGGTTGCGCCTAATACCTCGGGCATCAACCCCGAGTCAATCCGCACGCAGGTGGTCCGAACTCCGCATCTCTAGTTCAAAGCTGCATCGCAATCGTCGTCCTCGCACTCCGTATCGGTGGTTGGGTGCTTGTGCTTTGGGTGTGGGTGTGTGGGCTGCGTTGGCCGGTGGGGCGGGGGTGGCCCACGCGGATAGCGCGCCAACAGATTCGGCGTCGCGGTCGCCGTCGGCAGCACCGTCTACGCCGTGGGCGGCGGCGGCATGTCCGTCCCCACCGACGGCGGCTCGACGTTCACCAACTACGGCCCTCCCAACGGCCTCGGGTCGTACTACGCAACCGGGGTGTGCGTAATTGCCGGCATCGTCTACGCGGCCACCAACAAGGGCCAGAGCATCTCAGAACCCATCGGGGCGTCGGAGGCAATGGTGGCAACGCAAAACTGATCGTTCACGGCGGTGCTGGCGGGGTTGGAGGCACTCCCTGCGGCACCCCCGGCACCAACTGCACGAACGGCTTGGTGTGATCCCTGGGACTGCTGACCGCGATCTTTCGGCCTGTTGCAATTTTTCGTTGTGAATTTCTCGAAAGCCGGAGCCGAAGTTCCGACACCATCGGTGAAGATCGGCCCCGGTTGACGGAGTAGCGCGAGATAGGCGAGTGAGGGAGCAGTCGGTCACTCGTTTGGGAAATGACAGGATGCAGGAATGTCTAAGACTCCAGTGATTTCCTCTGGTGAACAAACCATCCCCGTGGTCGTCCAGACTCGAACAGACCTGAGTCCGGATGAATGCTTCAACGCCATCGTCCCCATCGATCTGTCGCTGGTTTTCACTCCCTGGGGGCCATTCCCCGGCGTGAAGGAAGTCCACAACCAGACCGGCGACTGGGATTCAGTGGGCCAGAGTCGCAATCCCCAATTAACCGATGGCTCCGCAGCTTTTGAGCAACTCACCGAGTACACCGCGCCTCACTCCTTCGCCTACGAGATCACCCAGTTCACCGGCTCGCTGCGCTTTGCGGTGAAGGCAGTCCGTGGCGAGTGGACATTCACTCCCGACGGCGACGGAACCCTCATCCGCTGGTGCTACGAGTTTCAGCCACTCCCTGGCCGACAGTTGTTGATTCGCAGGGGCATCGCGCCGCTGTGGCGACGATATATGCAACGAGGCATAGAGGGATCAAAGCGGGTTGCGGAGAAACTCCAGGGCCATCAGTAAATCCAATGCCGGGTCACCGTCGCCTGCATTAACCGCTCACCGGTGAACTCATCTTCTCGACGGCCCTGCGCGGGCAACCACTGTGACCGACTTCCAGTCCCTCACGGGCGACCTAGAGAGTCGGGTCTTTTGGGTCTACGGCGACGACATGGTCGCCTACCATCGCCAAGGTGACGACGCGCCACTATCGGCGTAGAACGGCCTCCGGCTGACGGAATGGCGCGAGCGCGCCCATGGCGATGACACGATCCGGCATTCCACGCGGTGCAGCTGCGGCTGCCAGGGAAAGCCCAGGTGCGGTCTGTTAGCTTCCGACCTTGTGACCGAACTAAATAATCAAGGGTCTTTGCCGAAGTTGCGCACAATGCTCAGCAAGGTGCCTGAGGTCACCATCTGGTTCTGGGTGATCAAGGTGCTGTGCACCACCGTCGGGGAGAGTTTCGCCGACTGGGTCAACGAAACCCTCGGCGTGGGCCTGCAGACGACGACGATCATATTCACAGTTGTTCTGGTGGCAGTGCTGGTCTGGCAGATGAGCCTGCGCCGCTACGTCCCGGTCGTCTACTGGCTGACAGTGGTCGTGCTCAGCGTCACCGGCACCCTTTACACCGACATCCTCACCGACGCACTCGGTGTGCCCCTCGCCCTCAGCACCACGGTATTCGCAGCGATCCTCGCGGTGGTGTTCGGCATCTGGTACGCCCGCGAGCGCACCCTGTCGATCCATAGCATCATCACCACACCACGCGAGGGCTTCTACTGGCTGGCGGTACTGGTCACCTTCGCCCTCGGCACCGCAGTCGGCGACTGGACTCTTGAGTTGACCGGATGGAGTCCAGGTGTTGCAGTGCTGCTGCCCGCCGGGTTGATCGCGGCGATCGCGGCTGGGTGGCGCATGGGAGCCAACCCCGTCTTGTCATTCTGGTTGGGATACATCCTGACCCGCCCCCTGGGGGCCAATCTGGGTGACTGGCTAGCCCGTCCAGCCAGTGAGGGCGGTGTCGGGCTGGGCACGGCGGGCACGAGCGCACTATTCCTTGCTGCGATCCTCGGAGTTGTCATCTACCTGACCGTCACCCGCGCCGACGTGATCGACAAGCCCGACGCTGCAGAGGCCAAGGCCGCCGGCGTGGGCCGCGAGCGGGTCATGCTCGGCTACTACGGTGCTCTCGCCGCCGCTACTGCCGGGCTGCTGGTGTGGGCCTCCGGCCAACCCCATGGCACGTCAGCGGCACTGGAAGAAGAAGGCCCGCCCGCTGCGATGGTCACCTCGCTGCCATCGGGGCAGACGCCAGCCATAGCGTTTCCTGCTGACGACATCACCAAGATGCGCCAGATCGTCACCGACACGATGACCAAAGTCCAGGCCGGTGACGGCAGCGGCGCGACCGC
>JBAXIA010000145.1:0-7473 GCA_037138615.1 Mycobacteriaceae bacterium
GTCGCGATCTTTCCATCGGCGTTGAACACCATCACGTCGATCGGCTCGATCCGCATCTTGCCCCCATCGCCACCGACGGTGATGGTGAACATAAATGCCGCCTCATGGCCTGCCACCCGCAGCGACCGCAATTCCGTTGCGCGAGGGATGTTCTCAATGTTTTTGTAAAAGCCGTGGATGGCCTGGCGGCCAATGTGTACCTCGCCCCCGACCGGATCTTCGACCGTGGCATCATCGGCATAGAGTCCCGCGATCTCGTCGGCGGTGCCATTGGCGACAAGTTCGAGATAACGTTTGACGGCAGTGGTGATGTCTTCGACGCTGGCCATGGCGCCACGCTACACGGGCACTCCGAGAGCCGCGGACAGTTCGGCGGTGGTTGTCACCGGCAGGTCGCACATGGTGCCGCGGCAGATATAGGCCGCGTCGGCTCCGCCGACTCGGTCGCGGCCGACCAACAGCGGCATCGAATCCACCGGACCACCGACGACGATCGCACCGCCCGGTGCGATCCGGCGCGCCCCCGAAAGCAGTTCCGAGTCGATATCGCCGGTCGACACGGCCACCTGCAGCGGCCCGCGCACCGCTGCCTCCGCCACTGCCAGCCAGTGACCGGCTGAACGCGCGGCCCTCACCAGCAACGGCGAATGCGCCAGCAGTGTGGCAGCGGCCGCCTCGCGATAGCGGCTAGCACGATCGGCATCGACAAGGTGCGCTGCCGTCAGCAGTGCCTCGGCGATCGACGCGGCGCCAGATGGGGTGGCCCCGTCGAGTGGGTCGGCAGGTCGGACCATCAACTGTTCGGCGTCATCGGCGGTGTCGAACCAGCGGCCAGGCCGGTCAGGGTCGGCGAAGTGCTGCAGCGCGAGGTCAATCAGGACGGTGGCCTTCGACAGCCAGGACTGGTTGCCGTCGAGTTGATAGAGCGCCAACAGTCCGGTGGCCAACATGGCATGGTCCTCCAGGATCGCGGCACTGTCCCCTACCCGGCCGCCCAGGCTGGCCCGGCGCAACCGCCCGTCGACCAGATGTAGATCGACTACCGCTTCCGCGCATCGGCGAGCCGCCTCAAGCAGAGTGCGATCCCCCAGCGCTATGCCGGCCTCAGCCAGTGCGGTGATCGCCAGGCCGTTCCAGGCTGTGACGATCTTGTCGTCGCGCGGGGGTTGCGGCCGGGTCCGCCGCACCGCCAGCAATGCCGAGCGAACCCGCTCGAAGCGTTCGATGTCATGTGGCAGCGGGTCACTGGCGGCAGGCAGTTGCAGCACGGAGGTTCCATGTTCGAATGTCCCGAGGTCTGTGACCGCGAAAACCTCTGCGGCCCAGCGGCCGTCGTCATCACCGAGCGCGGCACGCAGTTGTTCGAGCGTCCAGACATAGGTGGACCCCTCCGATCCGGCGGCATCTGCGTCCAGTGACGAGGTAAACATTTTGCCCTCGGCGAGGTCGGCAAGGAGGAACGCCGCCGTCTCGGCGGTAATACGCTGGGCAAGCGGATCGTCGGTGCGCCTGAACCAGTGCGCATAAACCCGCAACAGCAAGGCATTGTCGTAGAGCATCTTCTCGAAGTGCGGCACCACCCAGTCAGCGTCGACGCTGTAGCGGGCGAATCCACCGGCAAGCTGGTCGTAGATACCGCCGCGCGCCATCGCGGTGCAGGTTCGCCGGACCGCGCCGAGCGGAACTGGAGACCGGGTGCGCTCGAAGTTGCGCAGCAGTGCTTCCAGCAGGGCCGAGGGCGGGAATTTCGGCGCGGCGCCGAAACCGCCGCGGGTGCTGTCCTCGTCGCGCAGCACCGCTTCGACGGCCTCATCACACAGGGCCGGCTGCACCTCAACGCCGCCGCCGGGCAGGCCTGAGGCCATCCGGCGCAATTCACCGGCGATGCGGTCGGAAGCCTGCTCTACCTCGTCACGGCGTTCGCGCCAGGTCTCGGCGACTGCGCCGAGCAGTTGGAGGAACTGGGGTTTGGGGTAGTAGGTGCCACAGAAGAACGGCCTCCCGTCCGGGGTGAGAAAGCACGTCATCGGCCAGCCGCCATGCCCGGTCAGCGCCACGGTGGCGTTCATGTACACCGCGTCGAGGTCGGGCCGTTCCTCACGGTCGACCTTGATGCAGACGAACTCGTTCATCACCGCGGCCACGCCCGAGTCCTCGAACGACTCGTGCGCCATGACGTGGCACCAGTGGCAGGCCGCGTAGCCGATCGACAGCAGGATCGGGACGTCACGGCGGGCCGCCTCGTCCAGCGCCTCGGGGCTCCACTGCTGCCAGTGCACCGGATTTCCGGCGTGCTGGCGCAGGTAGGGGCTGGTCGCCGCGGCGAGTGAGTTACTCGCCGGACTCACGGCGGTGTTCCTCGGTATCGCTGTCCGCGGGCTCCCGGCTGCGTTCTTCAGCCTGGCGGGAAACCTCGGTTGCGCCGACGGACTCGTCACCTTCGGGGGCATCGAAGCTGGCCGGGATCTTCTTCAGGTGGCGGTTCATCGACCACACCAGAGCGAATACACCGATCAGCAACAGAACGACGACGAGCAGTCCGACCGGGCTGGCCTTGCCGAAATCAGGTCCGGTCTTGGAGGGCTCCTCGGCCAGCAGGGTGACTAGCAGACCTGGGGTCACTCGAAGATCTCGATTCCGGCGAAGAGGTCGTCTTCCGGCAATTCGGCGGGCACCCGGGAGCGGGCCAACTCGAACTCCTCGGTCGGCCACAGCCGATGCTGCCACTCTAATGGCGTCTCGAAAAACCAACCTGCCGGGTCGATCTGGGTGGCATGTGCCCGCAGAGCGTCGTCGCGCCGGATGAAGTGTTCGGCGCAGCGCACCCGGGTGGTCACCCGGTTCGCGAGTGCGTCATGTTCGGGATCCCAGTTCTCCAGCCACTTCGCGAACGGACCCTGCAGACCGTTGCTGGCGAACTCATCCTGCAACAGTTGCATGCGCTGACGGATGAAGCCGTGGTTGTAATAAAGCTTGCTCACCGACCACGGCTGCCCGGCCTCCGGATAAAGGTCAGGGTCTGCGGCTGCCTCGAAGGCCGCAACTGAAACCTGATGGCAGCGAATATGATCGGGGTGCGGATAGCCACCGTTTTCGTCGTAGGTCGTCATCACATGCGGGCGGAACTTGCGGATCGACCGCACCAGTTTGGAAACCGGTTCCTCCAGCGGTACCAGCGCGAAGCAGCCCTCTGGCAGAGGGGGCGGCGGATCGCCTTCCGGTAGCCCGGAGTCGACGAAACCGAGCCACTCGTGCTCAACCCCGAGAATCTCTGCAGCCTTGGCCATCTCGTCGCGCCGGACATCGGCGATGCGGTCCCGCACATCCGGCAGATCCAGTGCCGGGTTGAGAATGTCGCCACGTTCGCCGCCGGTCAGGGTGATCACCAGAATTCGGTGGCCCTCATCGGCATAGCGCGCAATCGTCGCCGCACCCTTACTGGACTCGTCATCCGGATGGGCGTGAACCGCCATCAAACGCCGTTCAGTCACATCTTTCCTCTGCAAGTTCGTCCACTACCGCCGCGACTGGCGACCGTCGTCCTCGTGCCCAATAGTCCCACCCGCGGTGGGGGTGCCCGCAATCCCGCCCACTTACTGCAGGCACACTGCTCCCATGGCCGAGCTGCCCCGCGACGCGCCCCCGGTGTCGTCACGGTACGGCCGGGCGCCCATCGCAACCCCCACCGGGCGCCCGGCGAAAATCGCACTAACGGCGCTGGCCATTGCTGTCGGACTGGCCGTAGCAACAATCGGCTATCAACGGTTCACGGGCAGCGACGTCGACGGCAAATTGGCCGCATACGAGGTTCTGGACAACCGGACGGTGTCGGTCACGATCAGCGTGACGCGAAAGGATCCGGCGACCCCGGTGGTGTGCATTGTGCGCGCGCGATCGAAGGACGGCGCCGAAACCGGCCGGCGGGAAATCCTGGTCGGGCCCGCCGAAGCCAAAACGGTGCAGGTCACTACCACCGTCACGTCATATCGGCAGCCATTCGTGGGCGATATCTACGGGTGCGGCACCGAAGTGCCCCCGTATCTCGAGGCCAGCTAGGGCGTACCAATTAATTCCGGCTGCACAAAACTGCCATGGACGGCGATACCGCCGGTGCTACACTCGGCCCATACACGGTCCCTGCTGGGAGCCGTGTATTGCTGCATTAGCGCGGACGTTTTAGTGATACGACCCGCTGCTGATGAACCGGCAATACGCGCGGTAGCGACCGCATTTCCCGGCAGCGACAGAAGACTGCACCGCAGACATCGCGGGAAACACGAACGAGGAGCGCGACGAGATGACCGATACCCAGGTGGTGTGGCTGACGCAGGAGTCCCACGACCGGCTCAAGGCCGAACTGGACCAGCTGATCGCGAACCGTCCAATCATCGCGGCCGAGATCAACGATCGGCGTGAAGAGGGCGACCTGCGGGAGAACGGTGGCTATCACGCCGCGCGCGATCAGCAGGGCCAGGAGGAGGCTCGCATCCGTCAGTTGCAGGAGCTGCTCAATACCGCCAAGGTCGGGGAGGCCCCCAAGCAGTCCGGTGTCGCCCTGCCCGGCTCGGTGGTCGAGGTCGAGTTCACCTACGCCGACGGCAGTACCGAGAAGGAGAAGTTCCTGATCGCCACCCGCCAGGAGGGAGCCGGTCACGAGAAGCTTGAGGTGTACTCGCCAAACTCCCCCCTGGGCGCAGCGCTGTTGAACGCGAAGAAGAACGATGTCCGCGAGTACACGGTGCCCAGCGGTAAGACTGTGAAGGTCAAGCTGTTGAAGGCCGAGCCCTACCACGCGTAACTGATGGCGCGTATCGCCGAAGACCTGTTGTTGCTGCTGCTGGACAATCCCTCTGCGCAGCCTCAGCTGGACCGCCCGCGGCTGGCCCGGGTGCTGGCATCGGCGTTGATTCTCGATCTGGCGTATGACTGCCGGGTCCGTCCCGCGCTGCCGGCAGATCCGGTGCCGCCCGGGGTCCTGGTGGCACTGGCGGGCCCGGTGCCACTGGATCCGGCGGTGCGGCCGACGCTGGCGATGCTGAACCAGGGGCCGATCACCCCGGCGGCCGCGATCGCCAAACTCCGCAAGCACGCTGAGGACGATGTGCTCGACCAACTACTGCGAACCGGTCAGATCCATCAGGTCGGATTGTCGAAGCATCGGCTGCGCCGCAACACTTACGCGTGGCCCATCAAGAACCGCGCCCGGGTGGACGCCATCCGCGGTGCTGTCAAGGCTGCGCTGTCCGGACAGCACAGTCCCGATGTGGGCACGATAGCGATTATCAGCCTGTTATACATCAGCGGCGGCCTGCACACAGTATTGAATCTCGACGACGAAAGTATGCGTCGAGCCGGTGAAATCGCCGGTGGCCCTTGGGCAGACGATTCCATTACCGCAGAGGTGAACCTCGCACTGACCGCAGCGACGGTGCTTCCGGCGCTAGTAGGCTAGGGCCTCGCGAAGATCAGCGAGCAGGTCCACGGGATCCTCAATACCCACCGACAGCCGAACTAAATCATCGGGAACCTCTAGTTGCGAACCAGCAACCGACGCATGTGTCATCTCACCGGGATATTCGATCAGTGACTCGACACCGCCGAGTGACTCAGCCAGGATGAAAATCTCTGTGCGCGAACATAATTTGCGTGCTGCTTCAACGCCACCGCGCATACGAACCGACACCATGCCACCGAAACCGCGCATCTGACGCGCGGCGACATCGTGACCGGGGTGCCCTGCCAGGCCGGGATAGAGCACCTGACTCACGGCCGGGTGCCCGGCGAGGAATGCAGCGACCTGTGCGGCGTTATCGCAGTGCCGATGCATGCGCAATTCGAGCGTCTTGAGCCCCCGCATCGTCAGATAGACGTCGAACGGTCCAGGAATCCCACCAGCGCCGTTCTGCAGGAACGCGAACTTGGAGTCGAGTTCTTCGCTATTGGTGACCAGCGCACCACCCACCACGTCGGAATGTCCACCAATGTATTTCGTCGTCGAGTGCAGCACAATATCGGCGCCCAAGGTCAACGGTTGCTGCAGTGCGGGCGAGGCAAAAGTGTTGTCCACCAACACCGTCGCGCCAGCAGCATGGCCGATCTCAGCGATCGCGGTGATATCGGCAATGGACAGCAGGGGGTTGGTGGGCGTCTCTACCCAAACCATCCGGGTATCAGGTGTGATGGCCGCTCGCACCGCCTCGAGGTTGGACAGATGCACCGGGGTGTGGTGAACACCCCACTCCCGGAATACCTTGTCGATAAGGCGGAAGGTGCCGCCATAGGCGTCGTCGGGAATCACAATGTGATCGCCGGGCCGCAGGACTGCCCGCAGCGCACAGTCGGTGGCGGCCATTCCGGAACTGAAGGCCCGTCCGAAGCGGCCCTCCTCGACCGCCGCCAGAACAGCTTCGAGCGCCGCCCGGGTGGGGTTGCCGGTGCGTGCGTACTCGAAACCGCTTCGCAGACCACCGACTCCGTCCTGGGCGAACGTGCTGCTGGCATAGATCGGCACGTTGACGGCCCCGGTGGCCGGGTCCGGGCGGTAGCCGGCATGGATCGCCGTGGTAGCGAAGCCATGTCGCCGGTGTGTGTCAGTCATCGCCGTCGAGCCTAAACTCCCCGACAGCCCACGGTGTCAGACGGTCGCCGGAGCCACCGAGCCGCCGCTGAGGCGACGGTAGGTGTAGACCAGGAACAGCAGCGCGACCGGCACTGTTAACAGAAGTCCAAACCCGCATACGAACGCCCCGCCGAATAGCAGCGCCTGGCTGATGAGCCAAGCCAGGAGCACGTCACCGAAACGGGTCTTTGCGATGCTGAAACTTGCTCGGATCCCGTCGATCGGTGACAGATTGCGGTCGACGATCGCGATGGTGACGAACAGCGTGAAGATCGACACGGCCGCCCCGAACACCACGGAAAGTCGCCCGATGAAAGGCACCAGCCCAATGGGGAAGGTGACCAGGGAAGACACGACTCCGATGATCAGCGACGCGATGACGACGGAAACGACGTTCCGTGGCTGAAAGAACGACGAGAGCTTCGCGGGCTGGCCGTTGGCGATGCCCAGCAGACCGCTGTAGTAGGCCGATGCGATCGCAGCGGTGAGGACAGCGAACAGAACCCAGCCAAGCATCAACAAACCCGTCGCTGCGCCGGAGAAGTTGCTCGTCGCGGATTCGATGACACCGTTAGCGGTGTCGTATTCGCTGAAGGTCGAGGGTGAGACGGCAGTGATGAGCCAAATGAACAGACCCACCACGGCTGCTAACAGGAGCCCGAAGATCAACGTTGCCAACAGGAGTGGAACCGCATTCTTGGTGAACTTCTGCCATGCCCAGGACAGCCCCTCGCCGACGGTGTTTGGGTTTGCCGGAGGACCGTAGCCGGGCGGCGGGGGTGGGTACGAACCCGGCGGCGGCGGGTAGGCAACCGGCGGCGGCGGGTAGCCCGACCCGGGCGGCGGGCCATAAC
>JBAXIA010000146.1:0-7437 GCA_037138615.1 Mycobacteriaceae bacterium
CTCGGCGGTAGAACTCCGCGTCAGGCCCCCGAACGCGGCGGCGGGGGATTGGCGACCACCGGTACAGCTGAACCTGACAGATGACGATGGTCGCCCACGAGGACAGAATGCCGAGCGAGGCGACATTGAGGACTATCTCGAACGCCCTCTCCGGCACGATCCCGTAGCCGATGGCGGAATACCACCCGGCCCGCTGATAAGCGGTCACCGCCACGATTCCCATCGCGAGGAAGACCATGAACATCCCGATCAGGGGCGTCTTGGCTTTGAAGTCGATCAGTCGCATCCCGGGTGGTCCCCCTTCATATCCTGGATATGACGTCAGGTCAGTAACCACCGATCCGGGCATCCCCGCGCCCTAACATCGTGCTGGTGGGCACCTACGTGATCGCCGGGGGCAGTCGGGGGATAGGTCTGGAGTTGGTCGGCCTGCTCGCCGGCCCCAACGCCGGGATCACGGCCTCCGCGATCGAGGTCTGGTCGCGATCGCCGGACGCCCTGGCGCCCGGCGGGCCGGTGCGCCACATCCCGTGCGACTTCACCGATCCGGCAAGCATTCCCGAGCCGCCGGAGTCCATCGCCGGGGTGGTCTACTGCCCGGGAACGGTCAACCTGAAGAGCTTTCGGGCCATGTCCGAGGATGACTTCCGCCACGACTGGGAGGTCAACCTGCTCGGCGCCGTCCGGTTTCTCAAGGTGGTCGCACCCCGCTTGAGCGGAGTGGACGGCTCGCCGGCCAGTGTCGTGCTCTTCAGCACCGTGGCCGTGGGCCAGGGCATGGCCATGCACTCCTCGGTCGCCGCGGCCAAGGGTGCTGTCGAGGGACTGGTCCGCTCGCTGGCGGCCGAATGGGCGCCGAAGGTCCGGGTGAACGCCGTCGCGCCGGCCCTGGTGGACACGCCACTGGTGGAACGCATGCTGTCCACCCCCGAGAAGCGGGCGGCGATGGACGCGCGCTATCCGCTCAAGCGGGTCGGCACACCGTCCGACGCCGCCGCCGCAGCGCGGTTTCTGCTCTCGGCCGAGAGCGGTTGGATCACCGGGCAGGTGATCGGACTCGACGGCGGATTGTCTACGGTTCGTGCATGACCGCTGATTCGAGCGCGCCTCGAGGCCCGTTGCAGTGGACTCTGCTGGTCCCGATAGCGGCACTGGCCACGCTGATCGCGACCTGGAGTCATCACGAGCAACCGGGACTGCTGCTGGTGATCGGCATTCTGCTCGTGGGTGCCATCTTCGCCGCGGTGCACCATGCGGAAGTAGTGGCGCTACGTCTCGGCGAGCCGTTCGGCTCGCTGGTCCTGGCCGTCGCCGTCACCGTGATCGAAGTGGGCCTGATCGTGATGCTGATGGCCGGCGGTGGGCCGCAAGCCGCAACCTATGCCCGAGACACGGTGTTCGCCGCGGTGATGATCACGCTCAACGGAATCGTCGGCCTCAGTCTGCTCGCCGGGGCGCTGCGCCACCGCCTGGTGGCGTTCAACGCCTCCGGATCGGGATCGGCCCTGGCCACGGTGGTGACCCTGGCCGGGGTATGCCTGGTGCTGCCGGGATTCACGGTCAGCGAGGTGGGTCTGGAGTATTCCCCGCCACAACTGGCGTTCGCCGCCGTCGCGTCACTGGTGCTCTACCTGTTCTTCGTGTTCACCCAGACTGTTCGGCATCGCGACTTCTTCGTCCCGGTGGCCAGTGACCAGCACGGCCGCGTCACCGGGTTGCTCGATGCCGACGGCGACGGCCACCCCGATCCGCCGTCGCGACGCGAGAGTCGCCAAAGCCTGGCGCTGTTGATGATCGCGCTGGTGGCGGTGATCGGACTGGCCAAGCTGCTGTCCCCAAGCATCGAGAGTGCCGTCGCCGGACTGGGACTGCCGTACCCGATGGTCGGTGTTGTGATCGCGCTTCTCGTCCTCGCCCCGGAGAGCATCGCGGCGTTGAACAACGCCAACCGCGACCGGGTTCAGACCAGCCTCAACCTGGCCTACGGCTCAGCCATGGCCTCCATCGGCTTCACCATCCCGGCCGTCGCAATCGCGATGATCTGGCTTCCCGGACCGCTGACGCTGGGTCTGGAGCCCATGCAGATCGTGCTGCTGACCCTGTCGGTGCTCGTCTCCATCCTGACCCTGGCGCAGGGCCGGGCGGTGCCACTGCAGGGTTTCTTACATCTGGTCGTGTTGGCCACCTTCATCTTCTTCTCTGCAAAGCCTTAACGGATTCGCTCTCTCGATCTCGGCGGCTCACGTAGATTTCGCCTGGTGAAGACGGGGAACATCAACCACGCATTCCTCGACGGCGTGATCGACGGCAGCCACGAGGACGTGTACTACCACTTCGGTGTCGCGTCATCGGACCCGATCCTGGAGAAGCTGCGCGACGTGCGGGCGGTCGTGATGGCCGGCTCCGGTGGCCGTGTCAAGGAGTTCGCCGAACGGTGGAGCCAACTCAACTCCGGATCGGAGGTCCTGGCGTTCCCCAAAGAGGACCGCTTCGTCACCCGATACACCGGGCGAGTGCTGTTCGCCTCACACGGTATGGGGATGCCCAGCGCATCGATCGCGTTGCAGGAACTCATGCGCATGGTGTTCTTTCTCAAGCGTGGTGATCTGCAGTCTCTCGATGAGGTGTTCTGGTGCCGGGTCGGCACCAGCGGGGGCGTCGGGCTGCCCGGCGGCACGGTGGTGGTCTCCTCCGAGGGACTGATGGCCGATCTGCGTCCCTACCGTCTGCTCAATGGCGGAGCGGGGGAGTACTGGTTCGACGGGAAATTCCCCGCCGCGACAGCAGAGACCATCTTGGCGGCCAACAAGTACACCGATTTCCCGATCGTCACCGGAAAGACGGTCGCCGGCAACGAGTTCTTCCTCGAGCAATTCCGCCTCGACGGCGCCATCTGCCTGGAGACACCGGAATCGAAGATGGACTGGCTGCGCTGGCTGCACGAGAACGCAGTCGCCAACATCGAGATGGAAGGCGCCATGATCGCGGGCTACCTCAACCACTGGGGCTTCCCGAGTTTCGCGATGATCTGCTGCACCCTGCTCAACAGGCTGGAGGGTGATCAGGTCACCGCCACTGTCGAGCAGCTGCACAAATTCAGCGAGGACTCCGGTGTGGCACTGTTCAACTACCTCGCCGCCAGCCTGCTCGGCGCCTGACCCCGCGCGACCATCCAGGAGGAATCAGACGTGACCAATCACGCCGAACTGTTCACTCGCGCCAACACAGCGGTCACCGATTCGCTCGGCCCCGCCCCCGATACCGTGGATATTCCCCAGGTGTTACGCACATCGAAGACCCTTGCCGGACGTATCGACCACACCCTGCTCAAGCCCGATGCCACCCTGGCGGCGGTTGAAACGCTGTGCGACGAGGCCCGGGAACACCACTTCGCCTCCGTCTGCGTCAACACCCGCTGGGTGCCGACAGCCAAAGAGCGCCTGTCCGGATCCGGAGTCATGGTGTGCACCGTGGTCGGGTTCCCCCTCGGTGCGATGACCCGGCTGGCCAAAGCGGAGGAGGCCCGCATCACGGTGGCCGAGGGCGCCGACGAAGTCGACATGGTCCTCGACATAGGAGGCCTACTCTCCGGTGATCTCGCTGCGGTGTACGACGACATCCTCGGAGTGGTCGGCGCGGCCCGGCCGGTGCCGGTGAAGGTGATCCTGGAAACCAGCATGCTCACCGACGGGCAGAAGGCCATCGCCTGTCTGATCGCGGCACGCACCGGCGCCGCCTATGTCAAGACGTCCACCGGCTTCGGTGGCGGCGGCGCCACACCCGAGGACATCGCGCTGATGCGGCACATGGTCGGAGATCGATTGGGTGTCAAGGCATCCGGTGCGGTCCGCAACCATCGCGACGCCGAGAAGGTGCTGCATGCCGGCGCCGACCGGATCGGCGCCTCGGCATCAATCGCCATCATCAGCGGTGGCGATGCTGGAGCCGGCGGGTACTGAGTGATGACGCTGCTCGAGACCGCACGGGCCTGGCTGTCCGAGGACCCCGACCCGGCCACCGCCGCGGAACTATCGGCGCTGATCGCCAGGGCAGAGGCGGGGGACGCAGACGCGAGCGAGGAGCTCGCCGATGCCTTCGACGGCACTTTGCAGTTCGGTACCGCCGGCCTGCGGGGACGTCTGGGGCCCGGCAGCAACCGAATGAACCGGGTGGTGGTCGCGCGAGCGGCGGCCGGGCTGGCCGCGTATCTGCGAGGCCACGGCGGTCGGGCGGTGGTCATCGGGTACGACGCACGGCGCAACTCTGATGTCTTCGCCCGCGACACCGCACGGATCATGGCCGGCGCGGGGATCACGGCGCAGGTGCTGCCCACCGCACTGCCGACGCCGGTGTTGGCGTTCGCGATCCGTCATCTCGGCTGTGATGCGGGCGTGATGGTCACGGCATCGCACAACCCGCCCGATGACAACGGGTACAAGGTCTACCTCGGCGACGGCAGCCAGATCGTGCCGCCGGCGGACGCCGACATCGCCGACTGCATCGCCGCTGTCGGACCTCTGGGCACCATCGCGCAGTCCGACGACTTCACGATCCTCGACGGGGGTGTGCTCGAGGCCTATCTGGAGCGGGCGGTGTCGCTGCTGGGACGCGGACCGCGGGAGATCACCGCCGTCTACACGGCCATGCACGGCGTGGGCGGCGAGGTGTTCATGGCGGCGGCCGCGCGGGCAGGGTTCCCCGCACCGGCGGCGGTCGCCGCGCAATTCGATCCGGACGGGAGCTTCCCGACGGTGAGCTTCCCCAACCCCGAAGAACCCGGCGCGATGGACCTGGCGCTGGCAGACGCCCGTGCCCTGGGTGCGGACGTCATCATTGCCAACGACCCCGATGCCGACCGCAGCGCGGCCGGCATTCGTACCGCCGACGACTACCGGATGCTCACCGGTGACGAGGTGGGCGCACTGCTGGGCTGGTGGATCGCTGAACGGGGCAGACGGGACGGAACACCGGCACAGGGTGTGTACGCGCAGTCGATCGTGTCGGGAACCCTGCTCGAGCGCATCGCCACCGACTCCGGCCTGGGATACGCGACGACGCTCACCGGATTCAAGTGGATCTCCAAGGTGCCGGAGCTGCGATTCGGCTATGAGGAGGCTCTGGGCTACTGCTGCGATCCCGAGGCGGTGAAGGACAAGGACGGCATCACCGCCTCACTGCTGATGCTGGAGATGGTGGCAGCACTCAAGGCGCAGGGCCGCGGTGTCCAGGATGTCCTCGACGATCTGGCCCGCAGGTTCGGCCTTTATGCCACGAGCCAACTGTCGGTGCGGGTCTCCGACGTCGCCCAGATAGCTGACGCAATGGCACGGCTACGCGCTACGCCGCCGACCTCGCTGGGCGGACGCGATGTGATGCGGATGGACGATCTTGAGAAGGGCGCCGATGGACTGCCGCCGACGGACGGTCTGCGCTTCGCACTGTGCGACGCCCGCGTGATTGTGCGGCCCAGTGGCACCGAGCCTAAACTCAAGTGCTATCTACAGGTGGTGGTACCGGTGACCGGACACATCGACCAGGCGCGGACGCAAGCACACTCCGAGTTGCACGCGCTTCGCTCCAGCATCGCTGCGGCTCTGGGCCTGTAGGCGCAGCTCCTACACCGCGCCGGCGTGCGTCATCTCGATGTGCTCCGGTGTTCGTCGACGGCCGATGACAACCCACGCGAAGATCGCGCCGGCAAGCGCCACCGCGGCGAGTGCCAGCATCGACACCGTGATGGCATCGGAGGTGGCGCTGAGCACCGCATGCTTGATCGAGTCCACGGCGTCCTGCGGCAGGCCCGCGATCGCGTCATTTGCACGTGCCATATCTCCGTCCTCAACAGCGTCGGCGTACCGGGCGGCGATCTCGCGCAACTCGGGGCGATCGTCGTGGCTGCGCCGGATCTCGGATGTGGTCAGGCCGCCGATGATGGACGTGATCAACCCGACGCCGAGCGCGGCAGGGATGTTGAACGTCATCTGCATCAACCCTGAACCCATTCCGGCCCGCTCTGGATCGACCGCCGACATCCCGGCGGTATTGCAGGCGGGCAATGCCAGACCGACGCCGATTCCCATGAGCGCCAGTGGAATCACCATCTGGCCAATCGTGGTGCTGGGAGAGAAGAATAGCCCCATCCACGCCAGCGCCACCGCCTGCATTAGCAGTGCCACGGTGATCGGTAGACCCGGACCCACCTTGTCCACCCACCGGCCCGCCGGCGGCTCGAAAATCATGCAGATACCGGTGGTGATCAGGATGACGTTGGCGGCTTTACCGGGGCTGTAGCCCAGGACATTGATGAAATACAGCGAGCCGATGAAGACCAGGAAAGGGATGTAGACGAAACCCACCGCGCTCTCGGCGAAGAACCCGCCGGAGAACAACCGTTCCTTCCAGAGGCCGAAATCGACCAGGGGGTGGGCGATCCGGGTCTCGAAGACGCCGAAGACGCCGAGCAGGACGATGCCGGCGGCGATGGTTCCCCAGGTCGCCGGGGACCGCCAACTCACCGAGGAGTTCTGCAACCCGTAGGTGAGCAGGGTGATGCCGGACCCGCCGAGTATCAGGCCGATCCAGTCGTATTTGCCGGTGGATATGACGCTCTTATACCCGCGGGTGGCGAAGAGTGTGACGGCGATGACCAGTGCGGTCAACGGCAACGCCACCCAGAACACCCACCGCCAACTGGCGACGTCCATCATCCAGGCGGCGAAGAGCGGCCCGAAAAGCAGCCCGAACCCGTGGGCGAACCCCCACACACCGACGGCAAGCCCGCGTCTGGCCAACGGAAACGAGTTGACGACGATGGACAGCGTCGCCGGTGCCGAGATGCCGATACCGATGCCCTGGACGGCGCGTCCGCTGATCAGCAGCGGCCCACCGACCGCGATCGCCGACATCAGCAGGCCGCCTCCGAAGATGACGAACCCGGCTACGATCATTTTGACCTCACCGACCAGGTCGCCCATTCGCCCGCCGGCCACCAGTGCGGCGCCGAAGGCGAGGCTGTAGGCGGTGATGGTCCAGGTCTGTGCGGACAGTCCCAGCCCGAGATCGTCTTTGATGGTCGGCAGCGCCGGCCCGATCACCGTGGAGAACATCTGCGCGATCAGGGCTCCGAATCCCATCGCGGCCAGGATCGCCCACGCCGCCTTGCTCGCCTTCGCGCCGGGCACAGTGGTTGTCATCTGGTCGACTTCCTCTCCGCGAGATCCCATGGGCCGAAGGCCTGGGGAAGAATCTGTGCCATGGTCTGAACTCCTTCGGGGGTCATGATCTGCAGATCCGGGCCACCGTGTTCGTAGAGCAGCTGGCGGCAACGACCGCACGGCATCAGAGAGTTCCCGTTGCCGTCGACGCAGTAGGCCGCGATCAGGCGGCCGCCTCCGCTGGCGTGCAAAGCCGACACCATCGAGCACTCGGCGCAGAGCG
>JBAXIA010000147.1:0-7230 GCA_037138615.1 Mycobacteriaceae bacterium
TGGCACCGGCACCCGCACCGCCGAACTCCTCGGGGATGGTCATGCCGAGCAGGCCCATCGCCGCCAACTCTGCCCACACCGCCGCGTCGTAACCGGAGTCGTCGGCCATCAGCCGTCGCACCTGCGCCTCGGGGGAGCGCTTGGCCATCAGGTCGGCGACGGCGTCGCGCAGGTCGTTCTGCTGGTCGGTGAGCACGGTCGACATCGCGTTCACACCTTCAGAGCTTGCTGCAGGCTCGCGACCTGGCTCTCGAAATAGCCTCGTGCGACCGATGACTTCGCCGCGATCCGGTCGAAGCCGTGGAAGGCCCCTTTCGCAATATGTACCTCGCAGGGCACGCCGGCCGCGGTGAGCCGTTCGGCGTAGTGCAGATCCTCGTCGTGGAAGAGATCGAGCGTTCCGACGCCGAGCCAGGCCGGCGGCAGCCCGGCGAGATCTTCCCGGCGGGCCGGGACGGCGGCGGCCGGGTCGGCGCCACCAAGGTAGGACTGCCAGCCGATCCGGTTGCTCCCGGCGTTCCACAGCCGAAAGCCGGTGTCGTTCAACGCCGGATCGATGGTGCGATCGTCGAGCATGGGATAGGACAGGACCTGCAGCACCGGGGTCACTTCGGCGCGATCGCGGGCCAGCAATGCCAGTGCCGCAGTCAACCCGCCGCCGGCACTGGCTCCGCCGATCGCAATGCGGGTGGGGTCGATTCCGGGCAACCGTGCCAGCCAGGTCAGCACGCTGTAGCAATCCTCGAGTGGGATCGGATACGGATGTTCCGGAGCCAGCCGGTAGTCCACCGCCGCAACCGTGATGCCGAGACGCTGCACGTACTGGCGGCATACGTCATCGTCCTGGGCGGCAGTCCCGAACAGGTAGCCCCCGCCATGGATCCACAGCAGCGCTGGCGTAGGACCCGCGGCAGTGGCCGGTCGGTGCAACCGAACACCTGCTCCCGACGGCAGCGTCAGCACCTCGACACCGGTGTTCGAGGGTTTACGGAGGTCGGTGAGTGTGCGAACCAGTGGCAGCGCCCAGGGTTGGATCGTGAACCGCGGGATGAATCGCGCGGCGCGACGAAGCTCGGGGTGGATGTCCTCATTGGGCATGACGGACATTATGGACCCTCGCCGCCGCCGCCGGTGCCCCCGCTACGATCGCCGGGTGAGCGAACAAGCCAGCACGACAGACGCGGTCCTGACCGAGAAGCGCGGCCGGATCCTGATCATCACCATCAATCGGCCCGAGGCCAAGAACGCGGTCAATGCCGCGGTGAGTCAGGGCCTCGCGGACGCGACGGACGCCCTTGACGCCGACCCCGGCCTTTCGGTGGGGATCGTCACCGGGGCCGGCGGCTCGTTCTGCGCCGGCATGGACCTCAAGGCCTTCGCCCGCGGCGAGAACGTCGCGGTCAAAGGCCGCGGCCTGGGCTTCACCGAGCGCCCTGCCGTCAAGCCGGTGATCGCCGCCGTCGAGGGCTACGCCCTGGCCGGTGGAACGGAGTTGGCACTCGCGACCGACCTGATCGTCGCCGCTCGCAACTCCGCCTTCGGCATCCCGGAGGTCAAGCGCGGCCTGGTGGCCGCCGGTGGCGGGCTGCTGCGCCTGCCGGCCCGCATCCCGTATCAGATCGCCATGGAACTCGCCCTGACCGGTGATCCGCTGCCCGCCGAGCGGGCCCACGAACTGGGTCTGGTCAACGTGCTGGCCGAGCCGGGACACGCGCTGGAGGCTGCGATCGAACTGGCCGAGCGAATCACCGTCAACGGGCCGCTGGCCGTCGCCGCAACCAAGCGCGTCATCGTGGAGTCGCGCAGTTGGAGTCCCGAGGATCAGTGGCGCGAACAGGCCAAGATCATCATGCCGGTGTTTTCATCCAAGGACGCCAAGGAAGGTGCGGTCGCCTTCGCCGAGAAGCGGCCGCCGAACTGGACGGGAAGCTGAGTTCCTAGCCTGACGCGTTGCCGGTGATCAGATCCCACGGATCATCGGCGGCCAGCGCGAGCCGGCCGAGTCGGCGCGCGTAGTGCGCGGTATCGCCGAACTCGCCGATCCAACTACGCGCCCGCTGCGTCACCAACCAGAGTCGGTGCTCGATCGTCACGCCGATAGCGGCGTGCAGTTGGTGGGCGGAGGTAACCACCGCCGGCACGACGCGACCGAGAGTCACTTTTGCCACCGTCACCGCATAGTCGGTCTGCGGGCTGTCGAAGCCGTGGTCGGCAGCGGCGACGACGGCGAGGTTGGCCGCCGCGCGGGCCCGCTCCACATCTCCGGCCATCGCCGCCAGCGAGTGCTGCACCACCTGAAACGCACTGAGTGGGCGGCCGAACTGCTCACGCTCACGGGTGTGGGCCACCGAGAACTCGACCGCCGCATCCAGAGCGCCGAGGACCTGCATACAGCGCGCCCAGGCACCGCGCCGCACCAATTCCACTGCAGCGCCCTCGACAGTTACGAACTCACCTGACGGCGCGATCACGCCGTCGCGGGGCTCGCCACCGCCGTTGTGCCCCTTAGTGATTGACAGCTTGGCCGGATCGCAGACCGCCACCCGAAGTCCATCCCCGTCGGGAAGTGCCAGTACGACAGCAGCTGCATCGGACGCATAGGGCACCGCGTCGAGTGTGGTGGCGATCGTCAGCGGGCCACTGTCTGGAACCTCGAGTCCGGCCCGGCCCGCCACCCAGCAGGCCAGCACATCAGTTTCGGCCGCGGGCACACTCACGGCGTGCCGGGCCAGTGCGCGCAGCACCACCGCAACCTCGGCCGGGCCGCCGCCGGAGTCGACGGTGCTGTCCAACCTGGTGAGCCCGGCGCCCTCGAGATGCTCCCACGCAATGCGATCGAATGAATCGGGCAGACCGCGCTGACCGATACGGGACTCGAAGGACCGCGCCCCGATGTCGTCCACGAGGGCGCGCAGATCTGTGAGGTCGTCAGCGGCGCTGCCGAAGACGCCGCCACTCAAGACCGTCATCGGACTCCCATGCCCTTGGCCACCATGCCGCGCAGCACCTCGTTGGTTCCGCCGCGCAGCGTGAACATCGGCGCGTGCAGGCCGGCCACCTCCACCAGGTCCGCCACCGCCGCCCGGCCCGGCGCATCGGCATCGACGTAGCTGAGCAGATCAGCGGCCAATGGCACCGATTCCTGTTCGAAGCGGGTGCCGAGGTCTTTGACCAGCGCGGCCTCGTTGACCTGCGGGCGCCCGTCGGCCAATGCCCGCGCCACCGACACCGACAATTGTCGTAGGGAGATCAGCGTTGCCAAAAGGTCACCTACGGCTGCGGCAGTGTGGTCATCGAGGTTCTCCTGACCGGCCAGCACTCGCACCAGTGCGGTGATCATCGGCGCGGTGCTGAGGATGCGTTCGGGGCCGCTGCGTTCGAAAGACAATTCGGCCGTCACCTGTCGCCAGCCGTCACCTTCGGCACCGAGAAGATTGGTGTCATCGATGAAGACCTCGTCGAACGCGATCTCATTGAAATGGTGTTCGCCGGTGAGTAGAACGATGGGGCTGATCTCAAGACCGGGGGAGTCGGTGGGCACGATGAACTGGCTGAAGCCAGCGTGCCGGTGCGCGGAATCCATCGGGCTGGTTCGGGCCAGCACCACCACCTGGTGGGCCAGGTGAGCTCCACTGGTCCACACCTTCTTCCCGGAGAGGATCCAGCCACCGTCGGTACGGACCGCCTTCATTGCGGCGGCCGCCAGATCCGAACCCGCTTGCGGTTCACTCATCCCGATGGCCGAGAAGTACCGTCCCGCAGCGATTTTCGGTAGAATTCGTCGACGCTGTTCCTCGGTACCATACGACAGCAGTCCCGGTCCTACCTGACGGTCGGCGATCCAGTGCGCCGCCACCGGTGCACCGCAGGCCAGCAGTTCCTCGGTGACCACGTAACGATGTAGGTGGCCCAGTCCGTGGCCGCCGTACTCCGGCGGGATGGTCAGGCCGAGGAAGCCGGCGTCACCGAGGCGTGCACTAAAAGGTTCGTCCCATCTGGACAGCCAGGCGTCCACCGAGGGCTGCCAACCGAACTCGGCGCGGTCGGCGGCCAGGAATTCCCGAAGTTCTCCCCGAAGTTTCGCCAACTCCGGCTCATTGGCACACAGCGCCGCAAAGTTGTCAGCCACTGCTGTTCTCCGGTCCGCTACCGGTAGCCGGTGACGCGCGCAATGACTGAGGTCTTCCCGTCATCGCCCACGGCGCGGGAATCAGCGATGGCTGACGTGCGTCCGATCCGAAGAGCCGTTCCCTCATAGATAGATTGTGCACCGGCGATGAACGGTCGCAGGAAGTTGACTCGAATTGAGGCCGTGCGGAAGGGCTGGGCCTGGTCGTGGTTGATGGCTGCCGCTGCCACCAGTTCCAGACCTGCGCTACTGACACCGCCGTGGACGATCCCGATCAGATTGTTGATCATCGGATCGGGTCGCTGATGCAATCGGTAGGTGCCGTCCCCGGTCGCGATCGGGTCTACAGCCATCAGTTCTGCCAGTGACGTCGTGGGCGTGCGTTCCAGTGGGTCATCACCGCGCCGCAGTGGTTCGTCCGGTCCGCCGGCCAACGGCATCGTCCGCACGGTCCCTCCGCCGATGATGGTCCCGCGGTGGGTGAGCGTGCATACCGCCAGCAGGGTGGCGCCGCCGGGACCGAGTGGTCGGGCGCTGGCCACCACGGGCTCATCCGGAGCGGCGAGGATGCTGTCGATTGCGCCTGGACTCATTTCGACGACCAGTTCGCTGGACACGGTCCACTGACCGCGACCGCAACGGTCGTAGTTCACCCGGCCTGCGACGTCGTCGACCAGCACAGCCAGACCGGCGACGGTCGGCAACCCGGTGAACGGGTTGCACGTCCCGCCAACGGGCATGGCGCCCACGACAATGAACTGGGTCAGGTCACGTTCGATGGTGGTGATAGCGAACCGACTGAGGATGCTGATCGGGGTTTCCGGGTCCAGCCCGTCGCCCTGGTTCGGTGCGACGATCACATTCAGGCGGATTGACGAAGATCGGCCGGGCGGCACGGCAGCGGGCGGCCGCCCAGCCCGAACAGCTGACGGCGCTTGCCGGCTACCCGGCGAGTGATCGTGCGGCCCGCGACACTGATCTCAATCAGCCACACGGTCGTCTCCTCGCAGATAGTTGGGTCCGAACACCGGACCGTAACTCTGCTTATGAAGCTATGGGCGGCACACTTTGTATGCAAGTGGCGACGCGCCGCGGCAGTCGGTCACCTACCGATAGCGGCGCTCTGAACTGGGGCTACACGCGTATCCGCATCCCGGGCTATGGCAAATGTCATAGCCCGGGATGCGGGAGTGGCGGGCTGATGGCGGCGACTCTGGCCGCCAACCGTCAGGGGATTAGTCTGTGTCGGTCAGGGCAGCGAACCGGTATCGAAGGCGGCATCCCATGAAGCTCATCACCTCGAGCGACGACGCGGTAGCGACGGTCGGCACCGAACTCGGCGTCAGCGATTGGCTTGAGATCGACCAGCAGCGCATCAATGACTTCGCCGATGTCACCGGGGATCACCAGTGGATCCACATCGACGTCGAACGCGCCAAGAAGGAAAGCCCCTACGGCGCCCCGATCGCGCACGGGTTTCTCACGCTCTCGTTGATCCCCGCATTGAGCAAGGACAACTTCCGCGTCGAGAACGCCAAACTCGTGATCAACTACGGTCTCAACAAAGTGCGCTTCCTGTCCGCGGTGCCGGTGGACAGCCGCATCCGGGTGCGCTCGGAGTTGGCCGACGCCGTTGCCAAGGACCCCAGCACCGTCGACCTGACCGTGCGGCACACCATCGAGATCGACGGTGCGGACAAACCGGCCGCGGTGGCCGAGATGATCGCCCGGGTGCTCTTCTAGGCCGTGCGGTTCGGCATTGTCACGCTGACGTCCGAGATTTTCATCAGCCCGAACGAGGTGAAGTTCTCGAATGCCGTGGCCGAACTGGTGATCTGCACGGTCAGCGTGCGCGAGTCGGTGCTTGCGTTGGTGTAGACGATGTCCGACAGGTCCATGGTCAGCGTGTGTTGCTTGCCGTCCAGCGTCACCGGCACCGGAGTCACGACATTGCCGAGCACTCGGCCGGTGCTGTCGTCGAGGACTTGCGCGAAGACCGCCCGGGTGGTGCCCAGACCCTGGTAGGTGACGCTCACCGCAGGCGCGCCGACAACCTGGGTGCCCGCCCCCACCGTGACCGGCACGTTGATCGCGTTGCTCGCCACAGATCCGCCGCCGAGCGAGAAGGGCAGGGCGAAGAAACTGTTCGAGCCGCCGAGGACCGGAACGATAGGGAGCAGACCTCCGGCCGAGGAGGCGGTGATGTCCGGTCGATCATTGAACCCGAACTGGTTCGGCAGCGTGTCCGAGAAGTAATAGCCGCCGAGCTGGTCGAACCACTGGAAGTTCGGGATATCGTCTGCGGGCGTGCCCGTGCGCTTGACGTACTGGGCCAGCCAGTCAAGGGTGTCAGCCACCAGCATCGCCTCCTGATCGGGATTGACGGGGTCCAGACACACGCCATGGCCGCCGCAGAACCAGGCCACCTTGACCGTGGTGCCGAAGCCGTTGCCGAGAATGGTTTCCGCGTTGTCCAGCGTCTGCCGAAGCGGGAACAGGGCCTCCTGGATTCCCTGGGTCAGCAGCGTCGGAGCCCGCACCGTGTTCAGCAGCGCGGTCGGACCACTGCTGGCCAACGCCGCCTGCGCGGTCTCGGAGATCCGGCCGAACAGGTTGCCGGTGAGAACCGCGCGGGGGACAAGGCTATTGACTCGGGCGCCGGTGACAACCAACACCAGGTACAGCACTGACCCGTAGGACGTCTTCCAGGTGTTGTCGGGGTAGAGCGAGGCATTCAGCGAGTTCCAGGTGTTCTCGGGCGTGATGGCGTCGATGCGCGGATCGATGCCGGCGGCCACCAACTGGATGCCGCCACCATAGGAGGTTCCCACCATGCCGACCGCCGGGTCATTCGGGCTGTCGAGTGTCGCAGGCGTTTCAGTGGCGATGAAGTCGATCACCGCGGACATGTCGCGACCTTCGAAGAACGGGTTGTCCAGTTGCATGATGCCGCCGGAGTTCCGCACACCGCGTGGGGTCGCGCTCACCACGTTGTAGCCGTTATTGCGCAACACCGCGACAGATGGAACGTCGTATTCCGATCCTTCGATATCGAAGACGCGGTCCGTGTACGGATCCGAATATGCCCACCCGCCCAGGCC
>JBAXIA010000148.1:0-7186 GCA_037138615.1 Mycobacteriaceae bacterium
GCCGCGCGAATCGCGTCGTCGGCCAACAACTCTTCTGCCGGACCTTCGCGGGTGACGGTGCCGGTCTCCAGGATGTAGGCCCGGTCGGATCGGCTCAGCGCCTGGGCGGCGTTCTGCTCGACGAGCAGAATCGTGGTGCCGGCGGCGTTGATGTCGGCGATGATGGAAAAGATCTGCGAGATCATCATGGGCGCCAGGCCCATCGATGGCTCGTCGAGCAGCAGCACCCGCGGCCGCGCCATCAATGCCCGACCGATGGCAAGCATCTGCTGTTCGCCGCCGGATAGCGTGCCGCCGATCTGCTTGCGCCGCTCAGCCAGCCGTGGGAACGTGCTGAACACCCAATCGAGTCGCTCGTCGTGGGCGGTCTTCGATTCGAACTTGCGACCGTAGCAACCCATTTCAAGGTTCTCGGTGACGGTCATACCGGGAAAGACGCCGCGGCCCTCCGGTGCCTGCACCAGACCGTCGACGACCCGTCGATGACCCTTGACATGGGTGATGTCACGGCCGTCGAACCACACCGAACCAGACGTCAGTGGGCGCAGCCCGGACAGTGCCCGCATCAGGGTCGTCTTACCCGCCCCGTTAGGACCCAGCAGGGTCACCAGTTCGCCCTCGCGGACGGTCAGTGAAACGCCGTGGAGGGCTTCGATGCGGCCGTAATGGACGACCGCATCGCGCACCTCGAGCAGGACTGCGGCATCATTCATCGGGCACTCCCAGGTAGGCGGCGATCACAGCCGGGTCCTCGCGGATCTCAGCCGGCAGGCCGTCGGCGATCTTGCGACCGAATTCCAGCACCACGATGCGATCGGTGACGCCCATGACCAACCGCATGTCGTGCTCGATCAACAACACCGTGAACCCCTTGTCGCGGATGGCACGAATCAGGTCGACCAGCGCGGCCTTCTCGCTGGGATTGAATCCGGCCGCCGGTTCGTCAAGGCAGAGCAACTGGGGCTCGGTGGCCAGCGCGCGGGCGATCTCGAGCCGGCGCTGATCGCCGTATGGCAGGTTCTTGGCCTTCTCCTCGCCGCGGTGGGCGATGCCGACGAACTCCAGCAGTGCGACGGCACGGTCAATCGCTTCGTGTTCCTCGCGGCGGTGCCGGGGTGAACGGATCAATGCACCCGGCACCGAAGTCTTGTGCCGAGCATCGGCACCGACGACCACATTCTCCAATGCGGTCATCTCTCCCCATAGCCGGATGTTCTGGAATGTGCGCGCGATCCCGCGCTGAGTGATCCGGTGGCGCTTGATCCGGCCCAGCGGTTCGCCGTCGAATATCACCGTGCCGGCACTCGGCCGGTACACACCGGTGATCGCATTGAAGCAGGTGGTCTTACCCGCTCCGTTGGGTCCGATCAGCCCGAGGATCTCACCGCGTTTGATCGAGAAGCTCACCGCGTCGAGTGCGGTGAGGCCACCGAACTTCACGCTCAGCTCGCGAGTCTGCAGCAGGTCCTCACTCATGTGACGGCCTTGGCAACGTTCCGGCGCGCGACAGCAGTCTGCGTGCCGACTGTCCGTAGGCAAGCAACTGCTGTCGCACCGGGAACAGCCCCTGCGGGCGGAAGATCATCAGCACCACCAGTGCCAGTCCGAAGAACAGGTACTTCAGGTCGCCGAGGTTGATGCCCGCGACCTCGACTCCGAGCAAACGATTCGGTAGGTAGACGATGACAAATGCCCCGAAGATCACGCCGAGTTTGTTGCCCTGCCCGCCGAGCACCACTGCGGTAAGGAACAGCATGGAGTTGATGATGTTGAAGTTCGTCGGCGCGACGTACTGCACCTGGCCGGCGTACAGGGCACCCGACAGTCCTCCGATACCGGCGCCGATGACGAAGGCCCATAATTTGAATCGGAAAGTGTTGACGCCCATCACTTCCGCGGCATCTTCATCCTCCCGGATGGCCACCCAGGCCCGTCCGACCCGGCTGCGTTCGAGGTTGCCCACCAGAAGTAGGACGACGGCGATGAGGATCAGACCCAGCCAGTACCACCACGTCCCGTAGTTGGCGTTGCCCAGTGCGTTGCCGCTGGAGAAGTACCCGCCGCGTACCCGGTCATCACCGATGTGCGGGAAAGCAATCTGGTTCAGGCCGCGTGAGCCATTGGTGATATCGGACAGGTTGTCGGCCAACAGTCGGATGATCTCGCCGAACCCCAGGGTGACAATCGCCAGGTAGTCACCGCGCAGACGCAGTGTCGGGAACCCGAGAATCAGGCCGGCCAATGCCGTGACAGCAACTGCCAACGGCACACAGGACAACCAGGCCCAGTGGGTATTCAGGACGCCGTTGGGTCCGACTTGGTTCCACGGACTATCAGGACTGGTCAGCAGCGCACAGGTATAGGCGCCAACGGCGTAGAACCCGACATAGCCCAGATCGAGCAGACCGGCCTGTCCAACAACGACATTGAGTCCGATCGCGATCAGAGCCACCATGGCGAACTGCGCCATCACGGCGTCGAAGTTGATCCCCGGGGTGACGATGAACGATGGCGTGTAAATCGGCAGCAGCGCCATGAGGGCTAAGCCGATGGCCCCGAACCCCCACTTCTGGACCCGGCTCAAATCCGACCACCAGATACGCAACCGGTCGCCCGGGGCCGCGAGTGAACCCGTGATGCTCATGCCCGCGCCTTCCCGAGACTCTCCCCGAGGATCCCGGTCGGCCGGATCAGCAGCACCAGGACGAGCAGAACGAACGCGACCACATCGCGCCACTGGGTGCCGAACAGGGCCTGGCCGTAGTTCTCCATGACACCCAGTAACAGTCCGCCCAGCAGTGCGCCGCGCAGGTTGCCGATCCCGCCGAGCACCGCCGCGGAGAACGCCTTGATACCCAACAGGAAACCGCCGGAATAGAGGATGCCCTGGGGAACCTTGAGGATGAACAGCAACGCGGCCGCGCCCGCGAGGAGGCCACCGATGAGGAACGTGGTGATGATGGTTCGCTCCCGCGAGACGCCCATCAGGGTTGCCGTCGTCGGATCCTGCGCGACGGCACGGATTCCGCGGCCCAACTTGGTTCTGTTGATGGCGATGTCGGTCACAAGCGCAAGCACCAACGCCGCGACGATCACCACGATCGTGACATTGGAGACGTCAGCACCGAAGAGGTGGAATTGGGTCCTGGGCCGCACCAGGATGATCGGCTGCTGCGCGTTACTGCCGCCGTAGCCGGTGATGATCTGCGGCAGGATGAAGTGTACGAACTCCTGCAACACGAACGACATGCCGATGGCGGTGATCAGGAAGGTCAGCGGCCGCGCATTGCGACGCCGCAGGGGCCGATAGGCGACCGCTTCCAGACCCAGTGCCGCCGTGCCGGAGACCAGCATGGCGAACAGCATGGCGAGGCCCAGATACAGCACCGTCAACCCGACGCCCTTGTTGTAAGCGTTACCGCTCGGGGCAAAACCCAGAATCTTGTCCAGGCAGAAGTACGCGCCGAACATTCCGAGCATGAAGATCTCGGAGTGCGCGAAGTTAATCAGTCGCAAGACCCCGAATACCAGCGTGTAACCGACGGCGACCAGTGCATAAATGGAACCCCACGACAGTCCGTCGACCGTCAACTGCCAGAAGCCGTTTCGCAGATTCTCGAAATTGAAACCGATATTTCCGGCGAGGCACGCATAGTCGCCGAGGCACTGGTGAATCATGCGGCGGCGGGGCTCCTTGCGATCAGTACTCGACGAAGGCACGCCCGGGAATGGCAGTCCCGGACGTGCCTCGCGATGTGGCTACTGAACCTTATAGATCCAGATCATGTTCGAGGTGAGTTCCCCATTGGGGGTCCACTGATACATGCGGGCTACACCCTGACCGGAGTAGTTCCGGACGTAGTTGAGCAGGGCCTCCCGAGTGACAGCGCCGGAGTCGATGCCCTTCAGCAGAATCGTGGCGAGGTCATAAGCCTCGAGACTGTAGGTGCCGGGAGCCTGACCGAACTTCTTGGTGTACTCATCGGCGAAGGCACCGCCGGCCGGACCGCACGGGCAGGACAGGATCGCGCCATCTGCGGACTGCCCGGCCGACTTGACGAACTGCGGATCGTTGAGGCCGTCGGGACCGGAGAACGTGCCGGTGAAACCGGCGTCGCGCAGCTGCTGCAACAGCAGGGCGGCCTCGGTGTAGTAGGACGCGTAGACGACCAAATCGGGAGACTGGCCCTTGATCTGAGTCACCGCGGCCGAGAAGTCCTTGTCGCCTTTCTTGACCGAGATGTTGCATGCGGAGTCGGCAATCGGCCCCAGGGTGTCGCGGACCGCATTGGCCTGACCCAGGCCGGCATCGGTGCTGTCGTCGACCACGCAGGCCTTCTTCGAGCCCACGACGTTCTTCAGATAGTTGGCCAGGGATGGGCCCTGCACGCCGTCACTGGACAAGCCGCGGAAGAAGGTCTTCCAGCCCTGGTCGGACAGTGCCACGTTGGTGGCCGAGGGCGTCAGCGCAGCGAGGCCCGCCTGATCGAAGACCGCACCGGTTGCCTTGGTCTCACCGGACCAGGTGGGGCCGACCAGACCGACGATCGAGGCGTCGCCGACAATCTGCGGGGCGATGGCGGTCGCCTTCTGTGGGTCGCCCTCGGTATCGAAGGCCTTCAGCGCGACCTGGCAGCCGGGGTTGGCGGCGTTGTGCTGATCGATCGCGAGTTGCGCGCCGTCTTTGACGTTGGTGCCGAACGGGGCATCAGCACCGGTGAGCGGACCGGCCATCGCGATCGCGACCGGTGCGCAGGTGGCGGTGCCGTCGCCTGCCGGGTTGGCCGGTGGTGCGGCGTCCGTCGCTAGTTTGATCTCGGCGCCGTTCTGGTCAACGGGCATCTGGGGGACGATTTTGAGGTTCGTCTCGGCAACCTGTGCCGTGCTGGTGGCGCTCGAAGCTTTGTCAGTCGATGTGGACTGCTTGCTACAGCCGGCCATACCGAACACCGCAAGCGCGGCCGCACCGGTCGCGATCGCGCTGCGGACTGTCCTGCTTGTCATCTGCTACCTCCGGATCGTGGGTCCTGTCGGCGACGACCCTACAGCCCGCACGGCCTCGGAGTTCGCTTAATCCTGGCTACTGGACCTTGTATATCCAGATCAGCGTCGTGGTGAGTTCGCCGTTGTCGGTCCACTGATATTTGCGGGCGACCCCTTGGCCGTCGTAGGCCTTGACGAAGGCCAAAAGCGCGTCCCGGGTGACTGCACCGGAGTCGATGCCCTTAGCCAGGATGGTGCCGAGGTCATAGCCCTCGGTGCTGTAGGTCCCGGGCGCCTGACCGAACTTGGCGGTGTACTCAGCGGCGAATGCCGGCGAGGCCGGACCGCACGGGCAGGACAGCAGTGCGTCCTTGGAGGACTCCCCTGCCTGCTTGACGAACTCGTCGTCCTTGGTGCCGTCGGCGCTGACGAATGTGCCGGTGAAGCCGGCGTCGCGCAACTGCTGCACGAACGGGGCCGCCTCGGCGTAGTAACCGCTGTAGAACACCGAGTCCGGCGACTGGCCCTTGATCTGGGTCACCGCGGCCGAGAAGTCCTTGTCACCCTTCTTGACCGAGATATTGCATGCCGCGTCGGCCACCGGGCCGAGGGTGTCGCGGACGGCCTTTGCCAGACCGGTTCCGTAGTCGGTGCTGTCGTCGACGACGCAGATCTTCTTGTTGCCGAGGGTGTTCTTCAGATAGTTGGCGACCGACGGCCCCTGCACTCCGTCGTTGGCGAGGCCGCGCAGGAACGTCTTCCACCCTTGCTCGGACAAAGTCACGTTGGTGGCCGATGCGGTGGCGGCGACCAGACCGGCCTGATCGAACACCCCGCCGGTGGCCTTGGTCTCACCGGAGAACGCCGGCCCGATCAGTCCGATGATCGCCGCATCGCCGACGATCTGCGGCGCGATGGCGGTGGCCTTCTGCGGATCACCCTCGGTGTCGAATGCCTTCAGTTCGATCTGGCAGCCCGGGTTGGCGGCGTTGTGCTTATCGAGGGCCAGTTGCACGCCGTTCTTGATGTTGATACCGAGTGCGGCGTCGGGTCCGTTGAGAGCACCCGCCATGGCGATCGTCACCGGCGCACAGGTGGCCTTGCCGTCACCGGCCGGATCTAGCGGAGCGGCGGCGGCATCCGACTTGACCTCGGCGCCGTTCTGATCAATCTGGACCTGCTCAACGATCTTCAAATTGGTAGGAGCCGCGGTGGCCGCCGAAGTCGATGAGCTACCCGCGGCCGAGTCACTGCTCGGTGCTTTCTGACTACATCCGGCGATGCCCATCATCATCAGGGCGGCTGAGCTGATTGCGATCGCATTCCGTGTCGTCTGAGCGCGCACGTTGTACCTCCGGGTCAGTGGTTATCACCTGAGCATCGGCTGCGCAGGCCGCTCACCGGTCTGACGTCGACGCTTTCGCTAAAAGATAGCCAACATCAGGCTAAATCGCGCGTGATCGGGGGGTCGAGGTTCTCTAGTACCACCTCGGCGACGTGTTTCATGCTGGTGCGCCGGTCCATGGCGGCCCGCTGCATCCAGGTGAAAGCCTCAGGTTCGGTCATGGCGTGCTTGGCCTGAAGCAGTCCCTTTGCCCGTTCCACCAACTTGCGTGTCTCCAGCCTCTCGCCCAGATCAGCGACCTCACGCTCCAGTTCGGTGATCTCGCTGAACCGGCTGATGGCCACCTCGATCGCCGGGATCAGATCGCTGATCGAGAACGGCTTGACCAGGTAGGCCATGGCGCCGGCATCGCGGGCCTTCTCGACCAGATCGCGTTGGCTGAACGCGGTCAGTAGCACCACCGGAGCGATGCGCTTGGCGGCGATTTCGGCGGCCGCGTCGATACCGTCGCGCCGCGGCATCTTGACGTCCATGATCACCAGGTCCGGCCGCAGGCTCTCGGCCAGATCCACCGCCTCCTGACCGTCGCCGGCCTCACCGACCACCTGGTAGCCCTCGTCACGCAACATCTCGGCCAGGTCCAGCCGGATCAGCGCCTCGTCCTCGGCGATCAAGACCCGGCGCGCAGATGGCTCAGCGGGGTCGGTGGTGAGGTCGTCCATGAGATCCATTGTGTCGCGGCGGACGTCCGAGGGCGAACCCTGGGCGGCATCCACTATCGTGAGACACCGCCATCATGAGCCGCCCTCGTATCCCAACTGGCAGAGGAAACGGATTCAAAACCCGTGCAGTGTGAGT
>JBAXIA010000149.1:0-7185 GCA_037138615.1 Mycobacteriaceae bacterium
AGATCGCCGCCGTAGTCGCCAAGCTCATGGTTGACGCCAACATCCGTCCCGATGTGGTGGTAGCTCTGGTGGTCGGTATCCCGGGCGTGCTCGGACTTGCGCTGGTCGGTTTCTCCGGTCGGCGCTGGGTCACCGCGATGGGCGCGTTCATCATGGCAATGGCGCCGGGTTGGCTGTCGGTGCTGCTCTTGATCCAGGTGGTGTCCGGTGACTGACACCACCTCGGCACCCGGTACCGGCTCCCAGTTGACGCCGATGTTCCCTACCGGCGCCCAAGACTCCCTGGCACCGAACACTGAGGCGCACCCCTCGCCGATCTTCGATACCGGTCCGCATCCGGATCCGCTGAATTCTGTCCAGGCTGAACCTGAGATCGCAGCCGAGCCTGCCTCGCAGGCGTTCAGCGAGTTGGAATCCACTGACACCGACGCCTTCCTGCGTGCAGTCACCGCGCATGTCGAGCCGGTCGCCGTGCCCGCACAATCGGTCGTCGTCCCCGGGACCTTCCAGTTCGTGAAGCGTTGGAAGTTCGCCCTCATCGTGCTCGGGGTGTGGGTGGTGTCCGCGGCCGCTGGGCTGGGCTTCTATTTCTGGTGGTACTCCGCCCTGGACAAGACGATGCCGGTGTTGGGCATCCTGCTCTACCTGGTGGTCTGCATGGTGGCCAGTGTGCTCGTGTCGCTGGTGCCGAACCGGCCACAGCTGACGGCCCTGGCCGTCGCCCTGATGGCGGCACCGCTGGCCTCGACCGCGGCCGCCGCGATCCTCCACGGCGCCTATTACTTCGAATGGATCGCGCGCCCGGTAATCGGCTAGAAGTAGGGTAGCGGCGTGACTCACTATGACGTCGTCGTCCTCGGTGCCGGCCCCGGCGGATACGTCGCGGCGATCCGCTGCGCACAGCTGGGCCTGAACGCTGCAATCGTCGAACCCAAGTATTGGGGCGGGGTCTGCCTCAACGTGGGTTGTATCCCCTCCAAAGCTCTTCTGCGTAACGCGGAGCTGGCGCACATCGTGACCAAGGAAGCCGCAACCTTCGGCATGAGCGGTCAGGTGAGCTTCGACTTCGGCGCCGCCTTCGACCGCAGCCGTACGGTCGCCGACGGCCGGGTAGCCGGCATTCACTATCTGATGAAGAAGAACAAGATCACCGAGATCAACGGGTACGGCCGGTTCACCGATGCCAATACCATCGTGGTGGATCTCAACGACGGCGGCACCGAGACCGTCACGTTCGGCAACGCGATCATCGCCACCGGTAGCAGCACCCGGCTGGTGCCGGGCACGTCGCTGTCGAAGAACGTGGTGACCTACGAGGAGCAGATCCTGACGCGCGATCTGCCCGGCTCCATCATCATCGCCGGGGCTGGGGCGATCGGCATGGAGTTCGCCTACGTCTTGAAGAACTATGGCGTCGAGGTCACCATCGTCGAGTTTCTCCCGCGGGCTCTGCCCAACGAGGACGCGGAAGTCTCCAAGGAGATCGAGAAGCAGTACAAGAAACTCGGTGTCAAGATCCTCACCGGCACCAAGGTGGAGTCGATCACCGATGATGGCTCGCTGGTTACCGTCGTCATCAGTAAGGACGGCAAGACCGAGGAGCTCAAGGCCGACAAGGTGATGCAGGCCATCGGTTTTGCGCCCAATGTGGATGGATACGGGCTGGAGACGACCGGTGTCGCACTGACCGAGCGTCGTGCTATCGATATCGACGATTACATGCGCACCACTGTGCCGCACATCTTTGCGATCGGCGACGTCACCGCAAAGCTGCAACTCGCTCACGTGGCCGAGGCAATGGCCGTGGTCGCTGCGGAGACCATCGGCGGCGCTGAGACGCTGACGCTCGGCGACTACCGGATGATGCCCAGGGCCACCTTCTGCCAACCCCAAGTCGCCAGCTTCGGGCTGACCGAGGAGCAGGCCCGCGGTGAAGGCTACGACGTGAAGGTGGCCAAGTTCCCGTTCAGCGCCAACGGTAAAGCCCATGGGCTGGCCGATCCGACCGGGTTCGTCAAGGTGATTGCCGACGCCAAATACGGCGAGCTGCTCGGCGCGCACCTGATCGGACCGGATGTTTCCGAGCTGCTGCCCGAGCTGACGCTGGCCCAGAAGTGGGATCTCACCGTCAACGAACTCGCCCGCAACGTTCATACCCACCCGACGCTGTCGGAGGCGCTGCAGGAATGCTTCCACGGCCTCGCCGGCCACATGATCAATTTCTGATCCGGTGAAACCCGCACTGATCGCCGGCGTCGGTGGCGCCCTGCTCGGCCATGCCCTGTGGCTGGTTGGCATCTCGATCGCAACGGGATCGTCGTCGCGGAGTACCGCGGTGCTGATCGTCTCCGCGATCTTTCTGATCGGCGCCGGTACTGCGATCTACCAGGCGTGGAATTACTACCAGCGTAGGCAGTGGACGCAGGCGGCGTTCCTGGGCGGCCTGGCGTTTTCCCCGGTGATCTTCACCATCATTGTGCTCGGCGTGACCTACCTCTAGTTCACCGTCGATGCACAATCCCTGATCCGTCCACAGCCGAGGTCTCGGAGCCTGGCGGTGTCGGACCCTCCCGCTAATATCGAAAATATGTTCGATTTTGCTAACGGCTCTGATGCCGACCTCATTGATGCGATGGGTGTGGCGGCCCGAACGGAATCGGCCGCTGTAGCGCGCCGGTTGGCTGCGGTGGGCGAACTGTACGCCCGACGCGCCGTGGAGTGGGCGGACCGCGAACTGTGGTGCGCCGATCCGTTCGAAGCCGTGGCCGCCGAGGTTTCCGCGGCGCAGAACATCAGCCGTGGACGCGCGGGCAGCCAGATTCGCTACTCCCGCGAGCTTCGCGAAAGACTTCCTAACGTTGCCACGGTGTTTGCCGCCGGCGAGATCGATTTCCGGATGGTCTCGACGATCATCAACCGAACGTCGAACGTCACCGAATCGGCGATCGTCGACCTGGATACCGCCCTGGCCCGATCGGCACCGAGATGGATGAAACTGTCCACCCGCAAACTCGCCGATCGTATCGACCTCTGGATTGCGAAGTTCGACGCCGATGGTGTCCGGGTTCCGCCGGAGATTGACGACCAACGGTATGTCGAGGTGGCTCCGACCATCCCGGGTATGGGCGGCATCTGGGCCAATATCCACGCGGCCGACGCCGCGGCCTTCGACCAGCGACTTGATGCGCTGGCGGCCACGGTGTGCAAGGACGATCCCCGGACGCCGATGCAACGCCGAAGCGATGCGGTCGGAGCACTGGCCGCCGGCGCTGATCGGCTCATGTGCACGTGCGGTTCACCGGGCTGTGCCGCACTGGGTGCCGGCGGCGCAGCGCCGGTGGTGATCCACCTGCTTGCCGAGGAGGCCACGCTCACCGCGGCCGCCACCACGCCGGGTTACCTTCCAAAGTTCGGCATCCAGCCCGCCGAGACGGTTCGGGGTATGGCGGCGACCGCGAAGCTCAAGCCCGTGACGCGAACCCCCGAGGGCAAGCAGTCAGGTTATCGACCGTCGGCCGGCCTTGCCGAGTTCATCCGGTGGCGCGACCTCACCTGCCGGTGGCCCGGGTGTGATGCGCGCGTGTGCGATACCGACCACACCGTGCCCTATCCCGCCGGCCCCACTCATCCGTCGAATCTCAAACTTTATTGCCGTCTGCACCATCTCGTGAAGACGTTCTATTGCGGGCCGGATGGCTGGACCGAGTACCAATCCGCTAATGGCACAGTGACATTCATCGCGCCGACGGGCCATCAATACACGACCCAGCCAGCCGGAGCATTGCTCTACCCGGCGCTGGCCACCCCGACCGGAGCCCCGGATATGTCACCGGACAGCGGACCGCCGGTGGCGAACCGCGGGCTTGCCATGCCGACCCGCACGCGATCTCGCGACGAGGACCGTCGGGCCCGCATCGAACGGGAACGAGGTGTCCGTGCCGAACTCAACGCTGCGGCCCAACCCCCACCATCCGTCGAAGCGCCCCCGTTCTAATCCGGGAAGTCCATCGGCACTCGGAGGGTGGCCAGTATCCCCGCGATGGCGTCGTAATGACCCGCCAGAGCGCAGAACTCGATGATCTGCTGACGGTTCAGATGTTCAGATAATGCGGCGTACGTCTGATCGGAGACATTGCGTTCCAACACGAACTCGTCTACCGCCTGAAGTAGGGCGCGCTGACGGTCGGTCAACCCCTCACTCGTCGGCCCGACAAAGATTCTGTTCTGCAACACCTGATCGACACCGCGCGAGCGTGCCAACCGACGATGCTGCTGCAGTTCGTATTCCGAGGCGCGTAGCTTGCCGACCCGCAGGATCACCAGTTCCTTATCCCGCTTGTCCAGCTTGCCCCAATTCAGCAGCACTCCGGAGTACGGCAGGAATGACAGAAACAGCAACCGGTGCTGGCCCAGGGTTGTGAACAGATGCATCTGCGGCGCCCGGATGGAACGTGCGGCAAACCGGGTGATGGCCCAGTTGATCAGCCCGAGTTCCCGTCGGCCGCCGGGCGGGATACGCGCTTGATCCGTCGGGGACATCCCGACAGGGTACCGGCGTGCGAGGGCGGTCTTTTTGGCATCCACTAGGGGTTTTGGCATGATCGGCTGAATGGGCGAGTACTCGACGGGCGACTCTGGTCTGGCGAAGGTATTGATGCCCGTGCCGGACCCGAACGACGAGGTGTTCGAACGCCAGTGGCAACTGCGAGCCGGGGATGTTGACCGGCTGGGTCGGCTGCGTCTGGACGGTGTCGTCCGCTACATGCAGGACATGGGCCAGGACCACCTGCGGGAGAAGGGCTACGACGACGTCCACCCCCTGTGGATCGTTCGGCGCTCGATGGTCGACATGATCGGTCCGATCGAGTTCAAGGACACGCTGCGGCTGCGTCGCTGGTGTTCGGGTGCATCCAACCGATGGTGCGAGATGCGGGTGCGGATCGAAGGTCGCCGGGGCGGTCTGATCGAGTCTGAGGCGTTCTGGATCAACTTCAATCGTGAGACCCAGGGGCCGGCTCGGATCAACGACGATTTCATGGACGCGCTGCTCCAAACCACCACGGTCAACAGGCTTCGGTGGAAAGCCTATTTGGCGGCGGGTTCGCGAGAGGACGCCGCCGAAATCCGCGAGTTCCCGATCCGGGTGAGCGACATCGACCTGTTCGATCATGTCAACAACTCGGTCTACTGGAAGGTCGTCGAGGAGTACCTCGGGCCCTACCCCGAGCTTCAGGAGGTTCCACTGCGGGTGACGATCGAGCACGACGCCCCGATCTCGTACGGCGACCGGCTGGAGGTCCTTGTGCACGTGTATCCGCCCGGCTCGACCGACAAGTTCGGACCCGAGCTCACCGATCGCACTGTCAGAACCCTCACCTATCTGGTGGGGGATGAGACGAAGGCGGTCGCGGCGATCTTCCCGATCTGAGGTGCGTGGTTAGACTTCGCCCAGATTTGACCGGATTGCCACGGCCACCGAGCCGAGAAGAGAAGACGTGACTGAATCAGCGATCGAACGCGTCGGTGTCATCGGTGCCGGCCAGATGGGCGGCGGTATCGCCGAGGTATGCGCCCGGGCCGGCGTCGATGTCATCGTCTTCGAGACCACCGAGGCGCTGATCGCCGCCGGCCGCGCCCGCTTGATCAAGTCGCTGGAACGCGGCGTGGGCGCCGGCAAGATCACCGAGGACGACCGTGACCGCACAATCGACAGGCTGCGGTTCACCACCGACCTGTCCGATCTGACCGACCGCCAACTGGTCATCGAGGCGGTCATCGAGGACGAGAAGATCAAGGCCGGTATTTTCAGTCAACTCGATGAGATCGTGGCCGATCCGGACGCGGTGCTCGCATCGAACACCTCCAGCATCCCGATCATGAAACTGGGCGCGGCCACCAAGAATCCGGGCCGGGTGCTGGGCCTGCATTTCTTCAATCCGGTACCCGCACTGCCGCTGGTTGAGTTGGTGACGTCACTGGTGACCGACGAGGCTGCCGCCGCGCGCACCGAGCAGTTCGCCGCCACCGTGCTCGGCAAGCAGGTGGTGCGTTGCGCTGATCGCTCCGGCTTCGTGGTCAACGCCCTGCTGGTGCCCTACCTGTTGTCTGCCGTCCGCATGGTGGAGTCCGGTTTCGCCACGGTGGCCGACGTCGACAAGGCCATCGTCGCGGGGCTTGCCCACCCGATGGGGCCGCTTCGGTTGTCCGACCTGATCGGTCTGGACACCTTGAAACTGATCTCCGACAAGCTGTACGAGGAGTTCAAGGAGCCGCTCTACGGCCCGCCGCCGCTGTTGCTGCGCATGGTCGAAGCAGGCCGACTCGGCAAGAAGTCTGGCCAGGGTTTTTACACCTACTGAACTAGACTTGGCATCGCTACGGTTATCGCGAGCTGTGAAGGGTAGTTGTTAATGGCAGGCGCCGAGTCGGATCTGACTCCCTATTACGACGAGTCGCAGTCGATCTATGACATTTCGAACGACTTCTTCGCGTTGTGGCTCGGCCCGACAATGGGTTACACCTGCGGCTACTACGAGCGCGACGATATGAATCTGGAGGAGTCCCAGAACGCCAAGTTCGATCTCGCCCTCGGCAAGCTGAACCTCGAGCCCGGAATGACCTTGCTTGACGTCGGCTGCGGCTGGGGCGGTGCCCTGGAACGCGCCGTTCAGCGCTACGACGTCAATGTCATCGGCATCACGCTCAGCAAGGCGCAGTCGGAGTTCGCCCGTCAGCGCCTGTCCAAGTTGGACACCGACCGGACGATCGAGGTGCGACTCCAGGGCTGGGAGGAGTTCGATGAGCCGGTCGACCGCATTGTGAGCATCGGTGCATTCGAGGCGTTCAACCCCGAGCTCAACGCCTTCCAGCATCTCGATCCCGACGGCGCGCTACGCGCGGCGCGCGCTTCGGAGAAGCGCTGGAAGAAGGGTGGCAAGCGGCTGTCGGACATCGACGGCGTGCCGATCACCATCAAGGACATGGTGCAGACCAAGGGCATGCCGACGCGCATGGGCAGCATGGCGACCAACCCCGACGGGCCGTGGCCGATCGATGCGCCGGTGGCGGCGCATCTGCGCGCCGCCGGCACGGTGCTGCTCGGCAAGACGACCTCGCCGGACCACGGCTGGAAGGGCGTGACCGATTCGCCGCTGTTCGGCGCCACCCACAATCCGTGGAAGATCG
>JBAXIA010000150.1:0-7165 GCA_037138615.1 Mycobacteriaceae bacterium
CCCTTGTCGTCCTGGAACGTCACCGTCACCTGACGCTTGGTGCCGTCGATGCTCACCTCGCAGGTGAAGGTGTCACCCTTCTTCACCGTCGGATTTTGGCCGTTGTTGCACTTGACGTCACTGACGTTCTTGGCCCCGTAGCCGCTCGACTCGTCGGTAAGGATCTGCTGAACGCCCTGCTGCGCCTTATTCACATCCAGCTTCGTCGTGACGAAGAAACCGGGCTTCCAAAAGCCGAGTATCAACACGGCCAGGATCAGCACAGCACCCAGGGACCCGAGAACGATCGTGGTAACCCTCTTCGACCTGGTGCCGGCATCGTCGGTGCCAGGCATGCCGTACTGCGGGTACTGCCCCGGTTGCCCCGGCATGGGATAACCGCCGGGCTGCGGATACTGACCGTACTGCGGCGGCGGACCATAGGCGCCCGGCTGACCGTAGGGACCCGGCTGGCCGTACGCCGCGGGGTTGTACTCGGTCGGGGTGCCGTAGGGCTGGGTGGGCGGGTAGCCCGGTGCGACGGGCTGCCCGTATTGCGGGTACGGCTGCGGATAGGCGGGCGGCTGCCAGGCCGGCATCTCAGTTCCCGGCGGGGCCCAAGCGGGAGTCTCGGGGTAGGGCTGCTCCGCACCGGTGGCAGGCTGATCGGCACCCGATACCTGCCAGGGGTTGGCGTCGGGTCCCTGCGGTCCGCTCATCGTCTCTCCTCGGTCTGGGGGCTAGTACCCCGATAGCAACGTCCCTAACCGTAGCGTTTGCCTCACCCTACCCGCTGTCAACAGCCACGACGCCGCGCCGGATGTCGTCGATCGCGCGTTTCGCCGCACTTCGCACTGACGACTCGGGAGCGGCATTGCGTACCTGATCCAGCAGGTCGAGCACCTGTCGGCACCACCGCACGAAATCCCCCGCGGGTAGCGAAACACCGCTACCGGCGATGTCTGATGCGTCCAGGGCGGCGGCCAGGTCGCCGGTTGTGGCCCAGCGATAGACGGCGGGAACGAAGCCCTCATCAGGCTCCCGCGACAGGTTCAGACGGTGCCGGTGCTCATCGGCACGCAGCTCAGCCGACATCCGTCGGGTCTGCGCAAGGGCGCGCCGCACCGCAGGTGTCGGCATGTCGATCACATGGGCCGGGGTCGGCCCGTCGCTGCCGCGGGTTTCAAAGACCAGGGCTGAAAGCACCGCAGCCAACTCGGCAGATTGCAGTCCCTTCCACGCGCCGGTGCGTAGGCACTCAGCGACCAGCAGGTCGCTTTCGCTGTAGATCCGGGCCAGCAGCCGACCATCCGGAGTCACCTGCGGCGCGGCGCCCTCTTCTTCCGTGACCGAGTCGACGTAACCCCGCTCGGTCAACAACCCGACGATCCGATCGAAGGTTCTGGCCAGCGAGTTGGTTGCGGAGCTCACCTTTTGCCGGATCTGCTCGTTGTCCCGCTCGACCCGCAGATACCGCTCACCGACCCGCGCCATGGCCTCGCGGTCGGCCAGCCGATGGGCGGGGTGACGGCGCATCGACTCCCGCAGCGCCAACAATTCGGGATCGGTGTCATCGGACTCCTCCGGGATGCCGCGGCGCTTGCGGTCTACCGGACCTCCGAGACCCTCGGCGGCCGATCGCAACGCCGACGCCAGATCACGACGGACCCGGGGCTGTCGATGCTCAATCCGTTTGGGCAGGGTCATGGAGCCCAGCGGAGCAGAAGTCCCGGAGTAGTCCGCCGAGGAAATTCTTCCCGCCCAACGGTTTTCGGTCAGCACCAGCGGACGTGGGTCGGCGGCGTCATTAGCTCCCTCGAGGACGACCGCAAGGCCACCACGACGGCCGGTCACATTGATGATGTCGCCACGGCGCAGCGCGGCCAGGGCCTCGGTGGTCACCTGCCGGCGCTGCAGCCTCGACACCCGCGACTGTGCGCGCTCGCGTTCACTGATTTTCGCCCGCAGCCGCGCGTAGTCCAGGATGGCCGGCTCGACCGTCTTCGTTGAGCGATTCCAGCCCATTTCACCGGCGATGTCATCGAGCATCTTCTCGCCGCGCTCGACACCGCGGACCAGGCTGACCACCGAGCGGTCGGCCTGGTACTGGGCAAACGACCGCTCAAGCAGCCGGTGGGCCTGCTCCGGGGTCATCTGGCTGACCAGATTGATCGTCATGTTGTACGACGGTGCGAATGAGCTCCGCAGCGGAAATGTCCGGGTAGATGCCAGACCCGCGATCTCGGCGGGTTCGGCCGTGCTCTCCTGGGGGTTCCAGATCACCACCGCATGACCCTCGACGTCAATCCCCCGGCGCCCGGCCCGTCCGGTCAATTGGGTGTATTCCCCCGGTGTCAGCGGCATGTGTTGTTCACCGTTGAACTTCACCAGTTTCTCCAGCACCACCGTGCGGGCCGGCATGTTGATACCCAAAGCCAATGTCTCGGTGGCGAATACGGCCTTGATCAGACCGGCGGTGAAGAGTTCTTCCACGGTGTGGCGGAAGACCGGCAGCATCCCGGCGTGGTGGGCGGCCAGACCGCGCAGCAGAGCCTCCCGCCACTCGTAGTAGTCCAGTACCACCAGATCCGCATCGGCCAGTTCGCCGCAGCGCCGGTCAATCACCTCAGCGATCCGTTCCCGGTCCTCGGCTGTGGTCAGCCGCAGTGAACTTCGCAGACACTGCTTGACGGCTGCGTCGCAACCGGCCCGGGAGAAGATGAAGGTGATCGCCGGCAGCAGACCCTCGCGATCCAGGGTCGCGATGACGTCCGGGCGCGGCGGTGGCCGATTCACACTGGGCCCGCGACTGCCTCCGCGGCCACCGCCCCGGTGTCGGGGCTGCCAGTCGGCGAGTCGGTCGGCCTCCCTGCGGTTGGCGATATGTCGCATCAACTCGGGATCGACCCGGTGCGTGACGGTGTCGGCGGAATAGTCGAAGAGATCGAAGAGCCGCTTGCCTACCAGCACGTGCTGCCACAGCGGTACCGGACGATGTTCGTCGACCACCACAGTGGTGTCACCACGGACGGTCTTGATCCAGCCACCGAATTCCTCGGCATTGCTTACCGTCGCCGACAGACTCACCAGTCGAACATGCTCGGGCAGATGCAGGATGACCTCCTCCCACACGGCACCGCGCATCCGGTCTGCCAGGAAATGCACCTCATCCATCACGACGTATGAAAGCCCCTGCAGTGCATCCGAACCCGCGTAGAGCATGTTCCGGAGCACCTCGGTGGTCATCACCACAACCGGCGCATCCCCGTTGATCGATTGGTCGCCGGTCAGCAGTCCGATCCGCTCAGGACCGTAACGACGAACAAGATCATTGTGCTTCTGGTTACTGAGAGCCTTGATGGGTGTGGTGTAGAAACACTTCTGTCCGGCCGCCAGAGCGAGGTGAACGGCGAACTCCCCGACGACGGTCTTGCCCGCGCCGGTCGGCGCGCATACCAGCACACCGTGGCCACGCTCCATCGCCTCACAGGACTGAATCTGGAAATCGTCGAGCCGGAAGCTCAACTCTCCGGCGAAGTCTCTGAGTTGGGGGTTCGGATCAGGTGATGTCGTCATGCTCGGGCCCCGTCCGCGCCGGAGTGGTCACCGGGGTCGGCGGCTCGATCGGGGCCGCCTGGTCATCGGGCACGGTGATCTGGGCCGCCCGCTTGGCCTTTCGCTTGTCGTGCAGGTGGGTGACTTGGATCGCGAACTCCATGAGCAGCGACAACGCCAGACCCAGGGCCAGCATCGAGAACGGGTCCGAACCCGGTGTCGCGATCGCGGCGAAGGCGAACACGCCGAAGATCAGCCCCCGCCGCCAGGACTTGAGTTTGTCGTAGCTGAGCACACCGATCATGTTGAGCATGATGATCAGCAGCGGGAACTCAAAACTGACCCCGAAGACCAACAGCAGATTGATCAGGAAACCGAAATAACGATCACCGGAGAGCGCGGTGACCTGAACGTCGCTGCCGACGGTCAGCAGAAAGTTCAGCGCTTTCGACAGCACAACATAGGCCAGTATCGCGCCGCCGATGAACAATGCCGCCGCCGAGACTACGAACGCCACGGCGAACCGGCGTTCGTTGCGGTAGAGGCCGGGCGTGATGAAGGCCCACAGTTCGTAAAGCCAGACCGGGCACGCCAACACGATCCCTGCGGTCAGACCGACCTTGAGGCGCAACATGAACTGGTCGAACGGTGCAGTCGCCAGCAGCCGACACCCGCCGTCGGCGCTGATATCGGCGCGCGCTGAAGCCGGCAGCGCGCAGTAGGGGTGACGAAGCAGTTCGCCCAGGCTCTCCATACCGAAGAATCCGTGGCTGTACCACATGAAGCCAGCGATGGTGGTCAGTGCGACGGCCGCCACCGAGATCAGCAGCCGGGTCCGCAGTTCCCGCAGGTGCTCGACCAGAGACATGGTCCCGTCGGGATTGCTGCGGGCACGTCGCTGCCGAGGGTCGAGGCGGGAAAGGAATGAGGGCGTGCGCACGGCGTTCACCTAGCGGCGTCCAGGCGCCGACTGTGCTTGCCGATTCAGGCCGGCCGGACGTCGGTCGGGCTGGGCGGCGGCGGGGTCACCGGGGCTTCGACACGCTCGGCGGCGACCTGGGTGGCGGGCTGGGCGGGCGTCACCGTATCGGACTTACCCTCGGCCTGCAGTTCCTTGACCTCGGACTTGAAGATGCGCATCGACTTGCCCAGGGACCGCGCCGCGTCGGGCAACCGCTTTGCCCCGAAAAGCAACACGGCCACGGCGATAAGGATCAACCAGTGCGCCGGACTAAGACTGCCCATCAGTACCTCCCAGAAGTCGGTTCGATGCTACCCCACCTGGCCCTTGATAACCCCGGACCCGGCTCAGCCGTCGAGGCCGCCATACGCGGCGAGTGCGGCGGTCGCAGCCCGGCGGACACTGAGAACCAGGCTCTCGGGTGTGAGCACCTGGACGTCCGCCCCGAGACCCAGGATCAGCCTGGTCATCCACTCCTCGGCGGCAAACGTCATGGCCACCTCGCAGGAACCGCCGGGTAATTCCCTCAGGACCCGCATCGGGAAATACTCCAGCATCCACGCCGCCCGTGGCCCGACCCGCAGAGTCGCCGCCGGAAGCGACGGGTCGGCATCGAATAGCGCGGTGTTGGGCGGGGCCTCGGCGACGGGCGGTGCCGACGCTTCATCGAGTACCTCGACGTCGACGATTCGGTCGAACCGGAACAGTCGCACGCCCTCCGCCTCGCGGCACCATCCCTCCAGATAGCTCTGATCGCCGACCAGTACCACCCGGATCGGGTCGACGGTACGGGTCGAGAGCGCGTCACGGGACGCCGAGTAGTACTCGATTGCCAGGGCCCGCTTATCGCGCACCGCCGCTCGCACCGCAGCGGCGACATCACTTTCCGCCGGAGCTGGTTCGTCCTCAGCGGCGGGAACGTCGTCGTCGATCACGGTCCCGGCGGCGGCCTCGATCTTGGCGATCGCACTGCGCGCGGCGGCGGGGTCAAGCACCCCGGGGATTTCCGCCAGCGCCCGCAGTGCCACCAATATCCCGGTCGCCTCGGGTGAGGTCAGCCGTAACGGCTTGTCCATCCCCGCCGAGAAGGTGACTTTGATGGTGTCGCCGACGAACTCGAAGTCGATCAGGTCGCCGGGGGTGTAGCCGGGCAGACCACACATCCAGAGCTGGTTGATGTCCTGCTGGAGTTGCTTGCGGGTCAACCCGAGGTCAGCGCCGGCCTTGGCGTAAGTGACGCTGGGGTTCGCCTGGAAATAGGGAACCATGTTCAGCAACCGCACCAGGCGGGTGGAAACCGGTGTCATGGGCCTACCCGTCCTGTGCCTGGGCGGTCAGTCGTGAGACCACATCCTCGCGCAGCGAAATTGGCTCCAGCACCAAGGCGTCGGCACCGTATCCGGTTACCTCCCGGGCAAGTCGGTCGAGCGCGCTCACATTCAGCTCGATGACCTCGCCATCGCGTCCGCCGATAGTCCGACGCTCGACGGAGTTGCCGGCGCGCCGAAGCGCGGTGGCGTAACCGTCGGCCACCCACACCCGGGCCTGCCCTCCGCTGGACGTCTCACCGATTGCCTGATCCACAATGGCTCGAAGGTCGACGCCATCGGGCCGGGTCACGGCCCCGTGCGGGCCCAGAGCCTTGACGTCGGGCCCGATGCGCGAGAGCCGGAAGATCCGGGTGGCGTCACGATCACGATCATGGCCGACGAGATACCAGCGACCCATTGCGGTGACAACACCCCAGGGCTCGACCGTACGTTCGGTGTAGGAATCCACCGGAGTGGGCCGATGCTGGAATCGGACCGCCTGCCCGCTGTCGATGGCGGCCATGACGACACCAAGTGCTTCCTCCGAGCCCCTCAGTCCCATGGGTCCCGCGCCTGTCGTGATGGCGACGCCGGCAGCCGGGTCGACGTCGACGCCGGCGGCGCGCAACTTCAGCACCGCATTCTGGGCGGCGGTGATGCGCTCGGGCGATTCCCACAACTTCGTGGCCACGGCCACGGCTGCCGCCTCGTCACGGGTGAGGTCGATATCGGGCAGTGCGTAGTCATCCCGCTTGATGCGGTAACCCTCCGTGGGTTCGAAAGCCGATACCTTGCCGGTCTCCAACGGAATGCCGAGGTCACGCAACTCCGACTTATCCCGTTCGAACATTCTCGAGAACGCTTCATCGGTGGGACATTCGGCGTAGCCGGCGACGATCGCCCGGATTTTTTCGGCGGTCAGATAACCACGGGTGGACAGCAGCGCGATGACCAGATTCATCATCCGTTCGACTTTGGCGATCCCCACGCGCACAACCTTAACCGCAAACGGCTCTTCAGCCAGTGCAGTCACATACTCGCGATAAGGCGTTTCACTCGCTCGTCGGTGGACCGGAACGGGTCCTTACACAGCACCGTGCGCTGAGCCTGGTCGTTCAGCTTGAGATGGACCCAGTCGACGGTGAAGTCGCGGCCGGCTTCCTGGGCGGCGCTGATGAACTCCCCACGCAGCTTGGCCCGGGTGGTCTGCGGCGGTGTGTCGACGGCGGCCTCGATCTCCTCGTCGGTGGTGACCCGGGCGGCAAGCCCTTTGCGCTGCAGGATGTCGAACACGCCGCGGCCGCGCTTGATGTCGTGGTAGGCCAGGTCGAGCTGGCTGATCTTGGGGTCGGACAACTCC
>JBAXIA010000151.1:0-7009 GCA_037138615.1 Mycobacteriaceae bacterium
GCTCCGCCACAAATCTGACACCGTGGCTCCGCCACAAATCTGACACCGTGGCTCCACCGTTAGGCTGACGGCTATGCGGATCGCATGCGCACAGATTCTGTCGGGCACCGACCCGGCCGCCAATCTGGCGGTGGTCAAGGACTACACCCGCCGTGCGGCCGAATCCGGTGCGCGCATAGTGGTTTTCCCCGAAGCCACGATGTGCCGGTTCGGGGTGCCACTGGGGCCGATCGCCGAGCCCATCGACGGACAGTGGGCCGACGCGGTGCGCGATATCGCCGCAGCTGCCGAGATCACCGTGCTGGCCGGAATGTTCACCCCGGCCCCCGACGGCCGCGTCTCCAACACACTGCTCGCCACCGGCGGCGGAATTGAGGACCACTACGACAAGATCCACCTTTACGACGCCTTCGGGTTCACCGAGTCGACGACCGTGGCGCCCGGGCACCGGGCGGTGGTAATCACCGTCGATGGAGTGGGTGTCGGGGTGACGCTGTGCTACGACATCCGCTTCCCCAGTTTGTTCACCGAATTGGCGGATCGAGGTGCGTCGGTGATCACCGTCAGCGCGTCATGGGGCGCGGGCCCCGGCAAGTTGGACCAGTGGACCCTGCTGGCGCGCGCCCGCGCGCTGGACTCGACCTGCTTCATCGCCGCGGCCGGACAGGCCTACCCCGGCCTCGGGATGACGGCCTCGAACGCGCCGACCGGCGTCGGCGGCAGCCTGGTGACATCGCCGCTGGGCGAGGTCATCGCATCGGCCGGCCCGGATCCACAACTGCTGGTCTGCGATATCGACATCGACATGATCCAAGCAGTTCGCAACACCCTCCCCGTGCTGAGTAACCGCTCAGAGTTCGCACAGATTGATACGGCAGAATCGCCCCGGTGACGATGCCGCCAGGGGACCTGCCGCCCACGCCCCCACCCGGCCTGGCGCCCACACAGCAGATCCCGCAACCGTCGGCGCCGGAACAACCTGCGCGGCGCGACCCGTTGTCGATGATCCTGATCGGTGTCATCGTGGTAGCGGTGACAATCGCCGGCGTGCTGGGCGCAGAGTTATTTGTCCGCCATACGGCGAACTCGATCGTTGCCAATGCGGTCAGTTGTGTGGTGGGGGACAGTGCGAGCGCCTCGTTCGGGCTGCGGCCGTTTCTGATCCAGCATTTCACCCACTCCTACCGCGATATGACGGTGGAGACCGCGGGCAATCAGATCCGCGAAGCCAAAGGGATGAAACTCACACTGCTACTGGATGACGTTCGGATCAACCCGACCGCCGACTCGGCGGGCACACTGGGTGCTCTGGACGCAGATGTGACGTGGTCTACCGAGGGCATCAAACAGACCGTGCAGGGTGTCATTCCGTTGGTAGGCGGCCTGATCAATGAGGTCACCGCGGATCCGGCCAGCGGCACCCTTGAGTTGCAGAGCGGCCTGGGTACCGTGACGGTGAAACCGCGCGTGGCCGATGGCAGTTTGGCGCTGGAGGTGATCAACGTGAGCGGACTTGGAATCACCCTGCCACGTGAAAGCGTGCAACCCGCCCTGGACCTCTTCACCACCGCGCTGACGAAGAATCTCCCCATGGGCATCCACGCCGAAAGCGTCGATGTCACTGACACCGGGGTGGCGGCGCGGTTCGTCACCCGCGACGCGACGATTCCCAACGGCCAGCAGGATCCCTGCTTCGCCGGGGTTGGCTAGAAAGCCTCTTCCGGCACGCCGGGATTGCAACCGGACAGCAGCATGGTGTTGTCATCGACAGTCGGCCGCCACGCTTCCAGGTTCCAACTGGTCTTCCCGGGCTCGGCGAATTCCGCGTAATTCCAGTGGCAGACGAACTGCGCGCGCATCCCGGGGGCATCGGCACCGGGGGCCAGCGCGAGAACCTCCAGCCACGCCTCCTCGGTCTGCCCGGGGGCCTTGTTGAGTTGGCCGGCTACGTCCCGACCCGCCCTGGTCGGGTACACCCGCAAACTGGACAGTCCGCTGTAGGCCACCCATGTGGCGTGATCGATGAAAGGCGGTCCGTCCATGCCTGCGTCGGCCGACGCGGCGGGCGCCAGAACAACCGCCACGCACAGTGCGGCGGCCGGGATCCAGCGTGTGATCAGCGGGACTTCCCCTGGACCTCAAGCAGTTTGGGGCGGACATCGGCCAGATAGACACCGGCGGCGACCGCCGCGATGACCATTCCAGTACCGCCAGACAAGACCAACGACAGCAGCCCTGCGATACCGAGGATCGCCAGCCAGGCCGGCTTGGTCAGTTTGTCGGCCGCTGGGTAAGCATCCGACCGCTGCATCGCCGCGTTCACGAACGCGTAGATGGTTGCGGCCGACGCGGCCCACGACACGAATTGAAGAACGACACCCGCCAAACCCTCAAGGCTCACAGCCTCAAGGGTAGGCGGGTGTCGTCTGGATCGTCGACCCTGGTGCTTACTTCTGAGTGACCCGCTTGGCCGAAGTCCGCTTCACGGCCTTCTTGACAGCCTTTTTGGCCGGGGCTTTCTTGACGGCCTTCTTGACCGGGGCCTTCTTGACGGCCTTCTTAGCCGGGGCCTTCTTGACGGCCTTCTTGACCGGGGCCTTCTTGACCGCCTTCTTGACGGCCTTCTTCACGGCCTTCTTGGTCGGCAGATCGACACCGACCAGCTTGGCGGCGCGCTCGCCGACGGCGCGGGTCTGCGCCGAGACGTTGCCCAGTGCCTCCTGGGTCAGCTCGACAGCCTGCTCAACGTATCCCTCGACACGACCGGCGGCGTCCTTGAACTCACGCTGACCCATCAACCGCTCGAGAGTGGCTCCGCCACGCTCAACCAGGCTGTTGTAGGTCACGGTGGCATCGCCGAGGAATTCATCGGCAGCCTTGCGCAGTTCTTCAGTGCTCAGCTTGCCGCGCAACTCCTCGGTCCGCTTGGGCAGCTCTTCCTGCAAACGGGTCAGCACGGCGCGCCGATCGTCCATCCGGTCGCCGGCCAGCTCGGCCCGCTCACGCAGGGTGATCAGGATCTCGTTGACGGTCGCCAGGGCGAGGTCGGCAGCGCCGACCGCGGCCAACAGCGGGGCCTTCAGATCTTCAACAGTGGTGTTCTCGGCCATGGGAATGGCTCCTTTCACTTGCTTTTCTTGAGGTTGTTTATTCATTGAGGTTGTTTACGTGCGAACAATCTTGTGGTGGTGCTGTCGTCACTCAGCCGGCAGCTCCTCATCGGCAGCCCCGTTCTGCTGGCGGAATGATGTGTAGATATCGAGCAGAACCCGCTTCTGACGCTCATTGATTGAGGTGTCCGCGACGATGGCGTCCCGAACATGACCTGCCTGCCCGGGCTCAAGAATCCCGGCCCGGACATACAGGACCTCCGCCGACAACCGCAGTGCCTTCGCGATCTGGCTCAGAACCTCAGCGGAGGGCTTACGCAGCCCACGCTCGATCTGACTGAGATACGGGTTGCTCACCCCTGCTCGCTCGGCCAGTTGCCGCACCGACACCTCAGCGGCTTCACGCTGCGTCCTGATGAAGCCGCCGATATCCTGCGCGGCATTGCTCACCACGGCGGCAAGATCTGCATCCTGTGCCATAGTTCGCCTCCTCGCGGGTGTTGGGATACCTACGAAGATGACATTACCCGCTAGTGCTAACTATTGCAAGCACTAGCTAGCGCAGGTCAGAACAGGAATTTGGCCACAGCATAGATCGCCAGGCCGGCCAGCGCCCCCACTACGGTGCCATTAATCCGGATGAACTGCAGGTCGCGGCCGACGTGCAATTCGATGCGGCGGCTGGCCTCTTCGGCATCCCAGCGTTCGATGGTGTCGGTGATGATCGCGGTGGCTTCCCCGCCGTACTGCTCGACGAGATGCCGGGCGCCGCGCACCATCCAGTTGTCCACCTTGTCGCGCAACTCGGCATCGTCACGCAGGGACGCCCCGATCTGCATGACGGAGTCGGCGATGCGGCTGCGGAGCGCGCTGGAAGGGTCGTCGACACCCTCCAGCACCAGCCGCTTGAGCGTCTTCCAGGCGGTCTCAGCCGCCCGGGTCACCTCATCACGGGCCATTAACTGTTCCTTGACCGCATCGGCGCGGGCGATCGTCGCGTCGTCGGTCTGGAGGTCATTGGCGAACTCGAACAGGAACCGGGTAGCCGACCGCCGCAACTCATGGTTGGGATCGCGGCGCACCTTGTCGGTGAAGTCCATCAACTCGCGGTGGATCCGATCGCCCACCATGTGATCGACGAAACGTGGTGACCACGTGGGAGAGTCACGGGTGACCACCCGCTCGATCGTCTCGCCGGCGTTCAACGACCAGTCGAAGGCACGGTCGCACAACAGCTGGATGAGCGCCTCCTGGCGATTCTCGGCCAGCAGCTGTCCCAGCACCCGGCCCACCGGCGGGCCCCACTGCGGCTCGGCGAGCCGTTTGACGATGGTCCGGTCAATGACATGCTGGATGTCCTCGTCATTGAGCAGCTCGACGCCAACACGCAATACGGTCGAAGCCTCGTCGGCGACGCGGGCAGCGTGCTGGGGCTCGGAAAGCCACTTACCCAGCCGGCTAGCCACCTCGGCATCGCGAACTTTGGTCTCGATCACATCGGGTGACAGGAAGTTCTCCCGCACGAAGGATCCGAGCCCCTCGCCCAACTGGTCCTTCTTGCGCTTGATGATGGCGGTATGGGGGATTTTGAGCCCTAGTGGATGCCGGAACAGCGCAGTGACAGCGAACCAATCGGCCAGCGCGCCGACCATGCCGGCCTCGGCGGCCGCACCCAGGTAGCCCAGCCAGCCCGGGCCGCCCCTGGCCTCCGCCCACCTGCAGGCAAGGAAGACCACCGTCGCACCGAGCAGGAAGCCCAGCGCAACGGCCTTCATCCGGCGCAGATTGCGTGCCCGCTCGGCATCGGCCCCGGGGTCCGCTCCGGCGAAGGATTCAGCAAAGGACGAACCCGTCCGGGCCGGGGCATCCAGGTTGCGATGTTTGGCAGCCACCTCACCATCATCCACATGCCCGTAGACTGCACCCCAAGATGGGACGGATCCGACGCTCGTGACACAGGAGATCAGCCCCGGCGTGGTCAAGACCGACGGGCGTAAACGGCGCTGGCACCAGCACAAAGTGGAACGACGCACCGAATTGGTCGACGGTGCACTTGACGCCATTCGCCGCCGCGGACGCTATATCAGCATGGACGAGGTGGCTGCCGAAATCGGCGTGTCCAAGACCGTGCTGTACCGCTATTTCGTCGACAAGAACGACTTGAGCACCGCCGTCATGATGCGGTTCGCGCAGACCACGCTGATCCCCAACCTGGCCGGCGCGCTGTCCACCGATCTTGATGGATTCGACCTCACCCGGGAGATCATCAGGGTCTACGTCGAGACCGTCGCAGCCGAGCCGGAACCCTATCGGTTCGTGATGACAAACAGTTCGGCCAGCAAGAACAAGGTCATCGCCGACTCTGAGCAGATCATCGCCCGGATGCTGGCACTGGTACTGCGCCAGCGCATGCAGATGGTCGGCATGGACACCCGCGGAGTAGAACCCTGGGCCTACATGATCGTCGGCGGCGTGCAGTTGGCGACGCACTCCTGGATGTCGAACCCCCGGATGAGCACCGAGGATCTCATCGGCTATCTGACGATGATGTGCTGGAGTTCGCTGGTTGGAGTCGTCGAGGCGGGCGGATCGCTGGCGAAGTTCACCTCTGAGCCGCACCCCTCCCCTGTTGTCCCGCGGATCACCTAGTCTTCGGCTATGCCTGATCAGACGTCGACCGATCTGCCTTCCCAATGGAGTCACGAACCAGGCAAGATCCTGCGCTTCCGCGCCGGCGAAAAGATCGCCGATATCGACACCGACTCGAGTCCCGGTTTCACCGGTAACCGGGCTGCCGCGGCCGAGATTCAGGCGGAACGCAACGCGCGTCTCGCCGGTCTGCAGGAATTGCTCTACGCAGACGGCAAGGGCGGCAACAACCGATCGCTGCTGCTGGTGCTACAGGGTATGGACACCGCAGGCAAGGGCAGCATCGTTAAGAACGTCCTGGGCGGCACCAATCCGATGGGAATCTGCTACACCGGCTTCGGGCCACCCACCGAGGAGGAACGGGCGCACCACTACCTCTGGCGGATCAATAACGCACTGCCGCCGGCCGGCCATATCGGGGTGTTCGACCGCTCGCACTACGAGGACGTGCTGGTGGTCCGGGTTCACGAGTTAGCGCCCAGGGACGTCTGGGAAGGGCGCTACGACGAGATCAACACCTTCGAATCAGAGCTTGTGGAGTCGGGCACCACGCTGGTCAAGGTCGCGATGTTCGTCTCACTCGACGAGCAGAAGCGCCGGCTGGCCGAGCGGCTCGAACGACCCGACCGGTACTGGAAGTACAACCCTCGCGATCTCGAAGAGCGCAAGCTGTGGCCCGCCTACCAGGAGGCGTATCAGGCGGTGCTGGATAAAACGTCCACCGACCATGCGCCGTGGTACGTGCTGCCGTGCGACAAGAAGTGGTATAGCCAGTTGGCCGTCACCGAACTGCTCATCGAGGCGATCAAAGGGATGAAACTCTCCTGGCCGCCCGCCGACTTCGATGTCGAGGCTGAGAAGAAAAAGCTGGCCCAGGCTTGATGAACCCCAGAGCCTGATCAACCCTTGATCAGCGTGAACTGACCGATATTGGTGATGCCCCGGCGGAAGAAGTCGGCACATCCGGTGAGGTACTTCATGTAGCGGTCGTACACCTCTTCGGAGGTGATCGCGATCGCCTGCTCACGGGTCGCAGCGAGGTTGTCCGCCCACATGTCGAGGGTGCGCGCGTAGTGCGGCTGCAGCAGATGGATGCGTTCCAGGGTGAACCCGGACTGTTCGGCCAGCACCTCGATGTCCTCCACCGCCGGCAGCTGACCTCCCGGGAAGATCTCGGTGCCGATGAATCGCATGAACTTCAGGTCGCTGATGGTGAGCTTGATTCCGTTGTCGCGGAAGAACTTCTGGGT
>JBAXIA010000152.1:0-6937 GCA_037138615.1 Mycobacteriaceae bacterium
GCTGGCCAACCCCGGGCTGGCCAACCCCGGCGAATAGCCGCGTGCCGAACACTGGCCGCAGATCAGTCCCTGGCCGGCTCGTGTTCGACGTCTAGCGGCGCGCCGGTGGCCGCATGGGTGGCGTGCAGAGCTCGCTGGGCGGCACGGATCGCCAGGTAGGTGACCAGGGCGCCGACCGCTGCCAGCGGCCAGCCCATCGCAATGCGCGCGACTCCGAGCCACCCGGTCTTGTCGGCGTCGTAGAGGTGGTGTTGCACGGCGAACCGGGCGCCGAACACCAGGACCCACGTCAGCGTGGCCGCGTCGAAGGCCAGCACGGCCCGGCGCGACTGCCGCCAACTGCGGTCGTGGCCATTGACCCAACTCCAGATGTAGCCCACGATCGGCCGGCGGATCACCACCGAGAACGTGAACACCGCCGCCCAGACCAGTGAAGTCCAGATTCCCAGCAAAAAATAGCCCTTGGACGCGCCGACCACCCAGGCGATCAGCGCGCTCACCCCGACTCCCAGGAATCCGGCAAGCGCCGGCTGCACGGAGTCGCGCCGGAACAGACGCCAGAACAGGATTGCGAGGGCGACGCCGAGGGCCGCGCAGATTGCGGGCAGCAAGCCGAAGGCGGTGGATACCGGAACCAGGACCGCTACCGGTAGCGCGGAATAGATCAAACCGCTGACGCCGCCCATTTGAGCGAGCATGGCCTGACCCGGGGTGCGACGGGCTTCGGTCATAACGACGATCCGGTCGGGGTCAACGCTGAATTTCGTAGTGCGGGTTGTAGATCGCCTTGCTGCCGTTCTCCAGCATGCCCATTCGGCCGTGCACCCGGAGCATGCGGCCGCTATCGATACCGGGAATGCGGCGCTGGCCCAGCCATACCAGCATCACGGTATCCGTGCCGTCGAACAACTCAGCCCGCACTCCTCCCGAGCAGCCCTTGGCATTGGTCTCCACGCTGCGCAGCGTGCCGACCATGGTGACCTCCTGGCCTCGCTGACAGTCGATGGCGCGGTGGGCGCCGCTGCTGGCGGCCTCCCCGCTGAGTTCCTCAGCGTCGCGCACTTCGGGGCTTTCCAGCAGCCGGCGGGTGAAACGGCGGACAAAACCTTCGGCCGTAGCCATGATCTCTCCTGTTGTTGGATCACACTGCCACAGCAACCGTAGTCCTCTTGGTTCGCCAGCGCCACGAGGCACACCCGGGAACGGCTCGGTAACCAGCCGCAGGCACGATCGTGGTGTGGCGATCAACCTGCGCGGAGTGGTGACGGTCCTGCTCCCCGGTACGGGCTCGGATGACGATTATCTGCGCCGCGTGTTCACAGCGCCCCTGCGGCACGCGGGTGCCGTCCTGGTGGCAGTGCCACCCCGAGCCGACGATCTCATTCACAGCTACCTAAAGGCGCTGGAAGATGCGTCGCTGGCCGGTCCGATCGCCGTCGGCGGAGTGTCGATCGGTGCAGCCGTTGCGACCCGGTGGGCGCTGGAAAATCCGGCGCGTGTCGTCGCAATCCTGGCGGTGCTACCGCCGTGGACCGGAGCGTCCGACACCGCACCGGCGGCGCTGTCCGCCCGGCACACGGCCGCTCGGCTGCGACGTGACGGACTGGACGCCACAGCAGCGGCAATGAGGGCGTCGAGTCCACCCTGGCTGGCCGATGAGTTAGCCCGCTCCTGGCGTCGACAGTGGCCGTTGCTACCCGACGCGATGGACGAGGCAGCGGGCTACCCGGGGCCGACTACGGCCGATCTGAGCCGTCTGAGCGCACCGATGGGCGTGGTGGGGGCATCTGATGATCCGATCCACCCGATCGAGGTGGCCCGGGAATGGGCGTCCTGTGCGCCGCGCGCGGCGCTGCGCACCGTCACCCTGGAGCAGTTCGGTCCCACCCCCGCCGCACTCGGTGCCGCAGGCCTCGCGGCACTGCAGGCGATCGGCTGAGCGAGGTCGCGGCATCAGCCGCCGGTGCTGCGCAGCTGCTCCATCTCCGAATCAGTGCCGCCCTGCGGTTCGGCCTGCGGCTGCTGCCCGTGCGACACCTGCTGCTGCTGGAGTTGCTGTTGGGCAAGCATGGCCTGCTGCGCGGCGAACATCGCCTGCTGCGCCTGCTGCGCCTGCTGAGCTTGCTGGACAGCGGCGGCATTGAGCTGCGCGGCCAGCTCTTCCGGCAGCTGTACCGGAAGAGGGGTGCGTACCGGTAGCGGGGTGTCGTCCCGCCGAATAACTGTGTCCGCCAATGCTTCCCGCGCCTCGACGGCAAGGGCGTCGATCGACTCCGGAGACCCGTTGACCACGCAACGGATCATCCACCGATAGCCGTCAACTCCAATGAAGCGGACCACACCCGCGCCGGTTCCGACCACCTCACGGCCCCAGGGCCCGTCCTGAATGGAGACCACTGCGTTGTCGTTGCGCAGCGCGTCGGCCAACTCGCCGGCCACCTCGCGCCAGAGGCCGGGCGACTTCGGGGCTGCGTAGGCGGCGATGGTGAACCGACCGTGGGGGGTCACCACCCAGATCGCGCTGGGGACGCCCATTTGGTTGAGCTCAACCTGAACCTGTCCGCCCGGCGGCATCGGAACCAGGACCGATCCCAGATCGAGTCGTGCCAGCGCCGCATCCGCCGGGTTGTCGAAGTCCTCGATATCGAAGGGACCTATGTCATCACCGGCGGGCTCGAAACGCACCACCGCGTCAACCTGGATCTCATCGCTGGGCGAGTCGACGGCTGCCTCATCGGCTTCCCCCTCGTTGGACCCCGCGTCATCGGACCCCGCGTCGGCCCTCTCGACGGTCTCGTCGGCCGCACCTTTTTCCCGATCTTGCTTACGTCTACCGAATGCCATCACAAACTCGCATGTCCGCCGGAGGAACCGTGGCCGCCCTGGCCACGGGTGGTATCAGCCAGTCCGGCCTCGTCGAACGAAGCCACTTCGACCAGCTCTGGTAACTCGACCCGCTGAACCAGCAGCTGAGCGATCCGGTCACCGCGCCGAATCGCGATCGGCGCGGCCGGGTCGAGATTGATCAATGACACTTTGATCTCGCCGCGGTATCCCGCGTCGACGGTGCCCGGACTATTGACGATCGAAAGTCCCACGCGCGCAGCCAGACCGGAGCGCGGGTGGATCAGGCCCACCATGCCGTGCGGAATGGCTACCGCAATCCCGGTGGGCGCCAGGGCCCGTTGCCCGGGCGCGAGCTCGATGTCCTCGGCACTGAACAGATCGATGCCGGCGTCGCCGTCGTGGGCGCGTGCGGGCATCGGGAGATCGCGGTCGAGGCGAACCACCGCAAGACTGGTGGACACGAGGGCAAAGACTACCCTTGGCCGAGTGTCCGGTTCGAGTGTGACCTCGCAAACCGTGCGCTATCGCGAACGGCTGTGGGTGCCCTGGTGGTGGTGGCTGGTCGGCTTGGGCGCATCGGCGGTGCTGGCCAAAGAGGTCAACATGGGCGTGCGCGCCCTGCCTGACTGGCTGCCGTATGCAGTGCTGGCCGTGGCAGCCGCGGGTGTCCTGTTATGGCTGAGCCGCACGGAGGTGCGGGTCCTCTCCGCCGACGCAGCCGCAGAACTTTGGGCCGGTCAGGCGCATCTGCCGGCGTCGGTGGTGAGCCGCGCCGCGGCAATCCCCCGCAGCGCCAAGTCCGCCGCACTCGGACGCCAGCTCGATCCGGCGGCCTACGTCCTGCACCGGACCTGGGTGGGCCCGCTGGCCCTGGTCGTTCTCGACGACCCCGATGATCCGACGCCCTACTGGCTGGTGAGTTGCCGACACCCGGATCGGCTGCTGGCGGCACTGCGAAGCTGACTAAAGCGCGCAGTCGGTGCAGATCATGACGCCCTTTTTCTCGCTGGCCAAGCGGCTGCGGTGGTGCACGAGAAAACAGCTGGAGCAGGTGAACTCGTCGGCCTGCTTGGGTATGACTCGGACCGACAGCTCCTCGCCGGAGAGATCCGCACCGGGCAGCTCAAAAGACTCGGCGGACTCGGTTTCGTCAACGTCGACCACCGCAGACTGCGCTTCATTGCGGCGCGCAGTCAGTTCCTCCAGCGAGTCCTCGGACGTCTCGTCGGTCTCGGTACGCCGTGGAGCGTCGTAATCAGTGGCCATCGTCAATCCCCTCGTCGAACACATGGCTTTGTACCAGCGTCGAACGCCTGCGCCAACCGATTCATCCCGCCAACCGGCAAGTCCCGGTGTGATTTGCATCACATTCGTTGATTTGTGGCGACCGGTGCCCTTCGCGGACACCAACCTACCGGCACTGACGTGCTGGCTTTACAGTGCAACACGTGGTCGCTCAAATCACCGAGGGTTCCGCCTACGACAAGGACGGAAATCCGTTCCGCCGGCGCAACTACCGCCCCGGGATCATTGCCGTGGTCACTCTCTTCGCACTCACCGCTCTGGTGTGGGTCTTCGCCCTGTCCCGTCCCGTCACCGTGGGTGAGGCCGCGTCCTGCAACGCCCCGCCGACGCCTGCCGATCCGGCGGCACCCAAACTGGGCGATCGCATATCGGGTTCCTCCATGGTCGACGTCGCACCCGCCAAACTGGCCGAGACGAACATCCGGGTCCTCAACGCCAGCGGTCAGGGCGGGCAGGCCGGTGATATCGCCGGCTCGCTACGCGACCTGGGTTTCGCTGCCCCGGCCGCCGCCAACGACCCGATCTATGCCGGTACCAGGTTGTCCTGCCAGGGCCAGATTCGTTTTGGCCAGGCCGGCAGGTCCGGCGCAGCGGCGGCGTGGCTGGTGGCCCCGTGTGTCGAGCTTTACCAGGACGACCGCAAGGACAACTCGGTGGATCTGGTAATCGGGGCCAACTTCACCTCACTGGCCAGTAGCGACGATATCGCCGCGGTGCTGTCCGGGCTGCGGCCCGGCGCCACCGAACCGGCCGACTCGGCGTTGCTGACCAAAATCCACAACGGCACCTGCTAGCCGTTCACGGCAGCGGACCTAGCCCCGAGAAACCGTCGAGCGCCGCGATCAGTTGCGCTGCCACCCCGGGCGCCGCAACCAACACCAGGCTGCCCGTGGTGCCTGGTTCATCCGGCTCAGGCAGCACCAGCACCGCGCCGGCCTCAGCGGCGATGAGTGCCCCCGCCGCCCAGTCCCACGCGCTGAGCCCGTGCTCATACTGAGCGTCCAGCCGCCCGGCGGCCACCATGCACAGATCCAGTGCGGCAGAACCAATTCGGCGGATGTCACGAATCACGGGAAGCATCTGGGCCAGCAGCGCCGCCTGCGCGGCGCGCCGGTTCGGCTCGTAGCCGAATCCCGTTCCCAGTAGCGCCATCGAAAGATCGTCGGCCTCACTGCACCGAAGCGGGCTACGGACTCCGCCGACAAGCACGTGCGCGCCGAGGCCGATCCCAGCCGAGTAGATATCGCCACTGACGACGTCGGCGACCGCACCGGCCACGGACCGCCCGTCGAGTTGGGCGGCGATCGATACCGAGTAGGCGGGAATGCCGTATACGAAGTTCACCGTGCCGTCGATTGGATCCACCACCCACCTCACCGTGCCGCTGTCCGCTGCCTGGCCGCCGCCTTCCTCACCGAGAATCGGCTCGCCCGGGCGCAGCTCAGCGAGCCGACGCCGGATCAGCTGCTCAGTTTCGGTGTCAACAATGGTGACTGGGTCGGTGGGGCTGCTCTTGGCCCGCACCTGTGCGGCTGCGGAGCCCGCCGGCACGCCGAAGGTCTCAGTGCGTCTGCGGCGCACGAACGCGGCGGCTTCAGCCGCCAACTGTTCGGCCACGGCGCGCAAATCCTCCGGCAAGGTATCGGTCACGCTGTTATCGCAACACAATCCTGCTGCGGAGGGCCGCGCAACCGCTAGTGTTTGTGGCGGTCGATCCGCCCGCCGCGAGAAGGAGCAGCAATGAGCCCGACCGAACCGAGCGCAGCTCGCCATGCCCTCGGCGTGGACGTCGGCGGAAGCGGGGTCAAGGGCGCCATTGTCGATCTGGACACCGGCCAGCTGGTTGGCGAGCGTTTCCGGCTGGATACCCCCCAGCCAGCCACGCCGAAGGCCGTGACCAAGGCGGTCGCCGAGGTGGTGGACCACTTCGGCTGGACCGGTCCGGTGGGTGTGACCTACCCCGGTGTGGTCGTCGAGGGCGTCGTGATGACGGCCGCGAACGTCGACAAATCCTGGATCGGCACCAATGTCGCCGAGCAGATGGGCTCGGCACTGGGCGGCCGACCGGTGACGGTCCTCAACGATGCCGATGCCGCCGGACTTGCCGAGGCGCGCTATGGCGCCGGGCGTGGTGTGAAGGGCCTTATCGTGCTGCTTACCTTTGGCACCGGAATCGGCTCTGCGGTGCTCTACAACGGGGTTCTGTTGCCTAACACCGAATTTGGCCACATCGAGGTCGGCGGTAAGGAAGCCGAACACCGGGCAGCATCATCGGTCAAGGAACGCAAGGAATGGAATTACCAACGCTGGACTGAAGAGGTGACCAAGGTTCTGGTTGCCATCGAGAACGCCATCTGGCCGGACCTCTTCATCGCCGGAGGTGGTATCAGCAAGAAAGCCGACCGGTGGATCCCGATGCTGCGGAACCGGACCAAGGTGGTGGGGGCCGAACTGCAGAATGAGGCCGGTATCGTGGGCGCCGCGATGGCCAGCCAAGCCGACCTGATCACCTAGTCCACCCCGCGCCTGTACAGCGCACCCGCAACTAGTAGTTACAATGGTCAACGGCGGTCGCCTACCGGACAGCGGCGAGCATCCACGACGAGATCACGCCGATACTCCATATAGCCGACGCTTTCGGTGCGGCGCATTCGCGCCCGCCGAAGGCCAGCAAGACTGAAAGGGTGCGAGTGGCAGCGACAAAAGCAGGCCCGGCAACCAAGAAGCCGGTGAAGCGCACCGCCACCAAAACTCCCGCCAAGAAGGCCGTGGCAAGCTCCAGAGC
>JBAXIA010000153.1:0-6874 GCA_037138615.1 Mycobacteriaceae bacterium
TTGGTGGGCTTGGAGTTGCGGCCGCGCAAGATGCGTGAGGCGGCCGTGCTGTGGGAGCGGCTCACCGAGGCCGTCGGGATTGACGCCCGCGATGCGGTGTGGAATCACCCCGACCTGATGCCGTCGGCCGACGATCTTGATGAGCCCGCGGGCTTCATCGACCGGGTGATCGGTGGGGACGTCAGCTCAGCCGATGTTGACGCGCTGATCGCCGAGATCGAGAAGGACGCCGAGGGGCCCGACGCGACCTAGGGCTACCGTCCCAGCCGGTGCGACCGCTTCCACTACACGACAACCGTCAGGGTGTGGTCGGCTTCAACGGGGCGGTGAAGGCTTGGTAGACGGATTGGCCCTGATCCAGCGTGCGGTTCGGGTCGGGATCCGGAGTGTCGAAGTTGACGCCCTTGAGGATCCAGGTGGTGTTGGCGATCGTCGCGGTGAAGTCGCCGGTGACCCGCTTGATCGGATCTTTGACTCTCAGGACGCCCCACTCGCCGGGCTGCACCTTGATTCCGACCGCGTACTGATAGCTCTGTGAGGTGGTCCAAGTCTGTGTTGTCTCTTTGGTGACACCCGCTTCGACGATCTTGAACAGGCTGAGTTTCGCGCTCTCGGCAACCTTGAGGCTGGTTTGTGTCGACTCTGTTTGATTACGCGTCAGGGTCAGCGTGGACTCCGATGAGCTTGCGTTCTGCAGGGCTGGCGTAGCGAACTTCCAGTCGGTCTGAATCTGGGCGAATTCCGCGGGCTTGAACACACACGTCGCCGAGGAGTTCTGATTGCACAGCCCCTCAAGCACGCGGGCGATGCGATCGGCATCCGAACCAGCCGACAGGGTCCTGACCGTCCCCGGGGGATCGACCATGCGCACGATTGAGTTGTCGAGCGCGTTGAACCCGTTGTCCATGGTCCAGCCGATGTCCTGGCCCTTGCCATTCACGCAGTAGCCGAAACACCTCGCGTTGTAGTCCGTGAGCAAGCTCTGCGAGATCCGGACGGTCCAACTGTCGCCGGACTGCTGGAAGGTGGCGCAGGAAATATCGCTGCACGCCTCCATGTCCCATTGGGTGACGTAGGCGTAGAACGCCCACTTGGTCAGCTCGACGTGATAGGTGTCGCCGGGTCGCAGGACCGTGCCGACACCTCGGGCGTCCACCGAGTCCTCGTAGCCGGGTTCCTTCAGGATCTGCGCCACATACACACTTGTGCCGGTCAGGTTCGTGATGTCGTAGCCACGGGTGAGCAGGACGGGAGGGCCGGGGTTGATGTCAACCGCCACCGCCACGGTGCGCGGGGTGAAGGGCTCGAGCAGATTGAACCCACCCGCGGTGACCTCGGCGGTGAAGCTGTCCGTACCGGTGAAGTCCGGTCCGGGCGTGTAGGTATAGGTGCCATCCGAGAGCAGTTGGACTGTTCCCAACTCGGGGGCTTGGGTGAGTTGCATGCTCACCGCGGCGCCTCCCGGCTGGATGTACTTCAGCGCTCCCAGAATCGGATCGCCCGGGTTCCACGACGTGTACTGGACGGGCTTGACGGTGGGAGCCGGGCTGAACAGGGTGCGCTGCACTTCGGTCAACGTGTTTCCCAGTGCTGCGGCTAGCGGATTGTCCATCTGATTAAGCCAGCTCCGGGTTGAGCCGAACCAGTTGGTAACCGCGATGGTCGCCTCGCTCGGCGCCGGCGTCACTACCGAATTCGGGGCCGCTGTCACTGCGGCCGTGGGTACCGGCGATATCGTCGCTTGGCGGGGGGACCGTGATCCGGCGGCGGACGGTACCACCGATTGCCGGGAAGGCACCGAGCGAGCCGCAGCACTCGCCGGTGCCAATGACCGCGGTGCCTCACGCGCCGCCCGCGCTGTCCGCGACGGGGCACTCGAGGGGCGGCTCGACTTCACGGCGGTGGCGCTCGAGGCGGCCGAAGACCTCGCCGAGGACGATGTAGCCGACGCGGAGGTGTCGTCGGCGTGGGCGGTCCCCGCGCCGGCCAGCGCTAGTCCCACACCCAGCGCACCAGCCCCCAGCCACGCATAGGGCTGCCGACGGAACGTATTGCGTTGTGCACCTGACGTTTTCACCATAATTGCCCCCGGTCAAAGACGATTATCGACGTTTCGGATGACGATATTCACGTCGATGGCCAGAGGGGATCCCAACAGTTGAACTTTGGGTTGCGAGATCGTAAAAATTTTCCGATCACAGTGCCTGTGGATAGCAGAACCTGTCGCGCGGGGCTCGGTGTCACATTCGGTCACTCAACCGGGGCGGCCTCTCGGACTAGCGCTCCTTCACGTGAACGGTCATGGAGGCTTCGGCTGATCCCGTCCACGTCTGCCCGCCGCCGAGCGGGAGGGTGTAGGAGTAGTTGACGCTGATCGTGGAGTCCCCGACTCCGATCGCGGTCAATTTGCCTTTGGCGTCTACCCTTGCGACCGCGGGGTTCGAGGATGTGAATGTCGTGACGCCCACCGACGGGTTGGTGAAGTCAGGCACGATCCCGTTAACGGTGTCGCCGGCGTATCCCTGGACAAAGAGTTGCGCGACATTGCCCACGGCGTAGGTCGGCTCGATGACGCCGGGGGGATTATCGGGTCGCACCGGTGGGTTCTTGTCTTTGACTGAAAAGCCCGCGGTAATCGGACCAAAGAACGAACTGACCTGTAACGTCGGCTTGGTGTCCTTTGGATCAGGAAATGTCGCGTCAAAATTGTGGAACACGGTCTTCGAGCCGTTGAGCCATGTGATAGCTATATCGCCGACCACGTTGATAGTCGGACCTCCCTTCAAAGCGGCGTATTGCGAATATGCCGGGAAAGTCAGATTCACGTTCTGCGTGATGGAGCTTGTTTCTGTCTCAGAGTAGGATCTGCCGTATTCCGCTCCCAACTTCAACGCCAAAATCTTCAGTCCGGCGCTGACTTTCCACGATGACCCGGTCGTCGCGGAGAACGTGAAGGTTTCGGATTGGGAATATGTGTAGGGGCGAGAATTGTCGTTGACGCCATATTTGATCACCTGGGCATTGGTGTAATCGTAAGGTGAGGTCAGTTGTTGCGTGAAATTATCGACCGTCACCTTTCCCACAGGAAGATATTTACTTCCGTCGCCCCCGTCGGTGTAACGCAATAAACTGTCCAGATAAGTCGAAGCATTCGGATCTGTGGGGTAAACATCAGTCACTGACTTCGCAGGCGCAAAGAGAAAAATCAACCCCCTATCGCCGAATACTAGACAATCACCTGTCTCGCAGAATGACTTTGCGGCATCGTTCCTGTGCATGACGACCTGCCATGCGCCGTCCTGGCCGGCGTACCGGGCGCGAGTGTCGTACGTCTTCCATGGCACTGTGTCATCTAGTTCAAAGTGCCGGTAATCACCCGGTGGAACGATCGTATTCATTGGCGGACCGTCTACCCGCTGCTCATACCCGGACTCGGTCCACCACTTTGTGAGTGTGATCGGGTGAGCCGTCATGTTGTAGATGTTGATGCCTTTGGAATAAGCCCCCACGGGAATAGTTGGACTTATCCCGACGGTGACCGTGCTCGTGCGGGGTGTGGATGGTTCGAGGATGTTGAAGCCGGCGGAGGTGACCTGGGCGGTGAAGGTGTCGGTGCCAGTGAACCCCGCGCCCGGGGTGAAGGTGTAGGTGCCGTCGGAGAGCAGCTGCACCGCCCCCGAAGTGGGGGCCTGGATCAACTCAATGCTCACCCCGGCGCCACCGGGCTGGACGTACCGCAGCTCCCCGAGGATCTCCTCCCCCGGCGTCCATGCCGTCAACTGCACCGGCTTCACGGTGGGAGCCGGGCTGAACAGCGTGCGCTGCACTCCGGTCAACGTGTTTCGGAGACCTTCCGCCAGCGGACCGTCGAACTGATAGAGCCAACTCCGGGTTGAGCTGAACCAGTTGGTGACCGCGATGGTCGCCTGACTCGGCACCGCCGTCACCCATCCGTTCGGGGCAGCCGTCACCGCAGCAGCGGGAGCCTGCAATACCGTCGCCTGCCGACGGGACCGTGATGCGGCAGCAGACGGAACTTCCGGTGGCCGGGAAAGGACAGTCGCGGACCGCGCCGCGGTACTAGTCGACATCGACACCCTCGGCGCAGGCCGTGCGGTCCGCGACGGGGCACCCGGTGGCCGACTCGACTTCGTGACTGTGGTGCCCGGGGTTGCCGAGGCAGTCACCGAGGAGGTGGCAGCCGGTGGGGAGGTGTCGTCGGCGTGGGCGGCTCCGGCTCCGGCCAACGCCACCCCGACACCGAGGGTCAACGCGCCAGCCCCCAACCATCCGTAGGGCTGCCGGCGGGGCATTTCCCACTGCTTGCCTGAACGATTCACAATTGCTGCCCCCGGGCCCAGACGATTGCCGATATCTGACGCGACGATAAGTACGTGAGTTACCCGAGGGCCTCACTAAAGTTGAATTCTGGGTTACGCGAACTTAAAATTTTCTCGACTGACGCACCTGTGGATACCCGACTTCGTCGCGCAGGCGTCGGTGTCACAGTCACCTGCGTGAGGTTCGCGCTCAACCCTGCTCTGCCGGTGCTGTTGCGACCCGATGGTGCAGTGCAGGTGGGGTGGGATCCGCGGCGCGCAGTGCTGGTGCGTCCTCCGCTGGGTCTTTCCGCCGCGTCACTGGCGATCGTATTGCGCGCTCTGGCCGCACCCATGTCCCTGAATGATTTGCACCGGTTGGCCGCCGCGCACGGCCTGGGTGACGAGGCCGGGTTCGATGAACTGATCGACGGGTTGGTGGCCGTCGGCGCGGTGCGCGAACACAGCCGGGACCGAGGCGGACGGGCCCTGTCGATCCGGGTGCACGGTGCCGGGCCGCTGTCGGAGCTTGTGGCAGAGGGACTTCGGTGTTCCGGGGCGCGCGTGGGAACGTCTAATCACGCCAATGCGTCGGGCGCACCCGCCGGGGTGGATCTGGTGGTGCTGGCCGACTCCCTGGCCGCCGACCCACGACTGCTGCGCGATCTGCACGCCGCCCGGGTGCCGCACCTGCCGGTGCGGGTGCGCGACGGCACCGGCATGGTCGGCCCGCTGGTGATCCCCGGCGTGACGAGTTGTCTTGGATGCGCGGATTTGCATCGCACCGACCGCGACGCCGCCTGGCCGGCGCTGGCCATCCAACTGCGCGAGGTGATCGCCCACGCCGACCACCCCACCGTCCTGGCCACCGCCGCCCTGGCGCTCGGACAGCTGCACCACATCATCGCCGCGGTGCGCGGAACCGATCCGCCCGGTGCTCCCCCGGCCACCATGAACGCCACCGTCGAAGTCGACATCGCCGCACACACCATCCGGGCGCGGCGCTGGAGCCGCCACCCGCTCTGCGGTTGTTGGCAGCCCCGATCAGCGCTGGCGGCGCAGCAGGCATGATGTGGGTGTGGCCGATGACATCAAACGCGGGAGCGCGCGGCGCAATGCCAAACTGGCCAGCCTCCCGGTCGGGATGGCGGGCCGGGCTGCCCTGGGAATCGGCAAGCGGCTGACCGGGAAGTCCAAGGACGACGTCAACGCCGAGCTCATGGAGAAGGCGGCCAACCAGCTGTTCACCGTCCTCGGCGAGCTCAAGGGCGGGGCCATGAAGGTGGGCCAGGCGCTCTCGGTGCTCGAGGCCGCAATCCCCGAGCAATTCGGCGGGCCCTACCGCGAGGCGCTGACCAAACTGCAGAAGGACGCCCCGCCGCTGTCGGCGGAGAAGGTGCACCGGGTGCTCGACGGGCAACTCGGCACCAAGTGGCGCGACCGATTCACCTCCTTCGATGACACCCCGGTGGCCTCGGCCAGCATCGGCCAGGTGCACAGGGGCGTGTGGTCTGACGGTCGCGACGTGGCCGTCAAGATCCAGTACCCCGGCGCCGACGAAGCACTGCGAGCCGATCTCAAGACCATGCGCCGGATGACCACGGTGCTCAAACAACTCGCCCCCGGCGCCGATGTGCAGGCCGTGGTGGATGAGCTGATCGAGCGCACCGAGATGGAACTGGACTACCGCCTCGAAGCCGACAATCAGCGGGCGTTCGCCAAGGCCTACGAGGGACATCCGCACTTTCTGATCCCGCATGTGGTCGGCAGCGCACCCAAGGTCATGGTGAGCGAGTGGGTCGCGGGCAAGTCGATGGCGGAGATTATCCGCAAAGGCACACCCGATGAGCGCGATCTGTGCGGCACAAGGCTTTTCGAGCTGACCTTCGATGCGCCTGCCCGCGTCGGCATGATGCACGGCGATGCCCACCCCGGCAACTTCATGCTCGCCCCCGACGGCCGGCTGGTGGTCATCGACTTCGGCGCGGTGGCGCCGCTGCCCGATGGCCTGCCGGTGGAGATGGGCATGATGATCCGGCTGGCCCGCGATAAGAACTACGACGAGCTGTTGCCGACGATGGAGAAGGTGGGCTTCATCCGCGCGGGCGAGCAGTTAGAGGTCGAGGTAGTCGACGAGATACTGGCCCAATACGTCGAACCCGTGCAGGTGCCGGTGTTCCACTACACCCGCAAATGGCTGCAGGGTCACGCCGCGCAGAACATGGAGCGCGCGCCGCAGCAGATCAAGGTGGCCCGCCAGATGGACCTGCCCGCAAGCCTGGCGATCCCGCTGCGGGTGATCGGCTCCACCGTGGCGATCTCGTGCCAGCTGGATTGCCACGTGCCGGTCGCGTCGATGGCCGAGGACCTGATCCCCGGTTTCGCGTCGTAAGACTCCCGGGGGTCATCACCATGGCGGACACACAGACGGGCGAGCAAGACCTCGATGGATGGCTCGACTCGATCGAGCCTGATCCGGCCGATGCCCGCGATGCGACGAACATCCGGCGGATCATCGCGGCCAACGAGGCACTGAGTGCGGCCGACGACGAGCT
>JBAXIA010000154.1:0-6850 GCA_037138615.1 Mycobacteriaceae bacterium
CTGCAGCCGTTCTATCCCGAGCCCGCGACGATCGGGTACTACCTTGATGATCCCCCCCGGATCCTCACACAGGCCCATGGCTTTACTACCGAGACCTTTGTGAAGCACGCGGACAGGTCAAAACCGTTTCCCGAGAACGTAATTCTGCTGACCAGCCGTGAACCAGCCACTCCGGGTAGCGCCGGATTCGCCATTTCCGAAGCCGAACTTCTGGCGAAATTTCCGTAGCCGAGCCAAGGCCACCGGATGCGTTCTCCAGTGAGGACTACTTGATCTCAGCCAGAACGGTGCCCTGGGTGATGGCCGCGCCGGCCTCGACCGCCAGACCGGTGATGACACCGTCCTTGTGCGCAGTTACCGGGTTCTCCATCTTCATGGCTTCCAGCACGACGACGAGGTCCCCGACGCTGACCGTCTGACCTTCCTCGACGGCGACCTTGACGACGGTGCCCTGCATCGGCGCGGTCACCGCGTCACCGGAGGCCGCGGCACCGCCATGCGACCCGCGCTTGCGCGGCTTGGGCTTTTTGCGGATCACGCCGGCGTCGGCCGAACCGCCGCCGTTGGCCAGTGCGAGGCCATCGGGCAGGGATACCTCCAGTCGACGACCGCCGACTTCGACGACGACGGTTTGGCGCGGCGACTCGTCGGCGTCGATCTCGCCGCCGCCGGTGAACGGTTCGACTGTGTTGTTCCACTCGGTCTCGATCCACCGCGTGTGCTCGGTGAAGCCGTGCTCGTCGCCGATGAACGCCGGATCACTGACGACCGCGCGGTGGAACGGAATCACGGTGGCCAGACCCTCGACGTTGAACTCGGCGAGTGCGCGCCGTGCCCGCTGCAGGGCTTCGGCTCTGGTGGCTCCGCTGACGATCAGTTTCGCCAGCATCGAGTCGAACTGCCCGCCGATCACCGATCCGGACTCGACGCCGGAGTCCAGACGAACGCCGGGGCCGGTCGGCGGTTCGAACTTGGTCACCGGTCCGGGCGCGGGCAGGAAGCCGCGACCGGCATCCTCACCGTTGATCCGGAACTCAATAGAGTGCCCGCGCGGCGTGGGATCCTCTGTGACAGCGAGCTTTTCGCCGTTGGCGATGCGGAACTGCTCAAGCACCAGGTCGATGCCGGAGGTCTCCTCGGTGACCGGATGCTCCACCTGCAGGCGGGTGTTCACCTCAAGGAACGAGATCAAGCCGTCCTGGCCGACGAGGTACTCCACCGTGCCCGCGCCGTAATAGCCGGACTCCTTGCAGATCCGCTTGGCGGACTCGTGGATCTCCTTGCGCTGGGCGTCGGTCAGGAAGGGCGCCGGCGCCTCCTCGACGAGTTTCTGGAAGCGGCGCTGCAGCGAGCAGTCGCGGGTGCCCGCGACGACCACATTGCCGTGCTGGTCGGCGATCACCTGGGCTTCGACGTGGCGCGGCTTGTCGAGATAGCGCTCGACGAAGCACTCGCCGCGGCCGAACGCGGCGATGGCCTCGCGGGTGGCTGATTCGAACAGTTCGGGAATCTCCTCGAGGGTGCGCGCGACCTTCATGCCGCGGCCGCCACCGCCGAACGCGGCTTTGATGGCCACCGGCACGCCGTACTCGCGGGCGAACGCGACCACCTCGTCGGCGTTCTTGACCGGATCGGGAGTGCCGGGCACCAGGGGAGCCTGGGCGCGGGCGGCGATATGGCGTGCGGTGACCTTGTCGCCGAGGTCGCGGATGGACTGCGGGCTGGGCCCGATCCAGATCAGCCCGGCGTCAATGACGGCCTGGGCGAAGTCGGCGTTCTCAGACAGGAACCCGTAGCCCGGGTGGATGGCGTTGGCACCGGATTTCGCTGCGGCGTCAAGGATCTTGGCGAAGTCCAGATAGGACTCCGCGGAGGTCTGCCCGCCCAGGGCGAAGGCCTCATCGGCCAGCCGGACGTGCGGGGCGTCGGCGTCCGGCTCGGCGTAGACCGCCACACTCCCCAGACCGGCATCCTTGGCTGCCCGGATCACCCGGACCGCGATTTCACCGCGGTTGGCGACGAGGACCTTGGAGATCGTGGGCACTGCGCCTCCTGTGGGACTCTTAGAATCGCTTTAAGAATAGGGTTCCGACGCAGTCTAGGTGGCGCGCAACCGCCGTTTGATCCGGGTCAGCATGGCCGACATGCCGCGTAGCCGCAGCGGACTGATCAGCGCCGCCAGGCCGAGTTCGGAATAGAAGTCGTCGGGCACCGCCAGGATGTCCGCGGCGGGCTGGCCGTCGAGACCGGCCGCCAGGATCGAGGCGAACCCCCGGGTGGTGGGTGCCTCGGCCGGCGCACTGAAGTACAGCCGCACGTGCTCCGGATCGTCGGCGTCGACGTGCAGGAAAAGCGGCGACTGGCATTCCGGCACCGGTTCCATCGCCGCTTCGGTCAGATCGGCGGGCAGGGCGGGCAGGTCGTTGGCGAACTCCAGCAGCATCGTGAGCTTGTCCTGGCCGGTCACCTCGGCGAACTCCGAGACCACCTCGGCCAGCGATGCGGGCATGCTCACGCCGATCCCGGCTCTTCTCCGGCCACCACGGGTACCCGCACGGTGTTGCCCCACTCGGTCCACGAGCCGTCGTAGTTGCGCACACCCGGGATACCGAGCAGATGGGTCAGAACGAACCAGGTGTGGCTGGAGCGCTCACCGATACGGCAGTAGGCGATGGTGTTATCGCCGGGCTTCACGAACGAATAGATCTCGTCGAGTTCGGCCCGGGAACGGAACCGGCCGGTCTCATCGGCGGCCTTGGCCCACGGCACCGATACCGCGGTGGGAATGTGGCCGCCCCGCAGAGCGCCCTCCTCCGGGTAATCCGGCATATGGGTGCGCTCGCCGGTGTACTCCAGGGGTGAGCGGACGTCGATGAGGGTGGACGCGCCCAGCGATGCCAGCACGTCGGACTGGAAGGCCCTGATTTGCGATGAGCCGCTCGGGCGAAGAGCATCGGGCACAGTGTCGCTGCGCTCCACGACCGGATAGCCGGCGGTGGTCGTCTCGGGGACATCCAGTGTCGTGTCACGGCCCTCCGACATCCACGCGTCGCGACCACCGTTGAGAAGGCGGACATCCGGATGGCCGAACAGGGTGAACACCCACAGCGCATACGCCGCCCACCAGTTGCTCTTGTCGCCGTAGATCACCACGGTGTCATCGCGCGAGATGCCCTTGCGATTCATCAGAGCCGCGAACTGCGCACCGGTGATGTAGTCGCGCACGTGCGGGTCGTTGAGATCGGTGTGCCAGTCGACCTTGACCGCGCCCGGGATGTGGCCGATGTCGTAGAGCAGCACGTCTTCATCGGACTCGACGATCGCCAGTCCGGGCGTACCCAGATGTTCCGACAGCCAGTCGCCGGTGACGAGGCGTTCGGGGTGGGCGTAATCCTGCAGGGCGGGGTTGGGATCCGGTGGCAATGGCACGCGACCAACCCTACCGATCAACCCACCGGGTTGGTTCTCCAGAGGTCGCCGAGCGACAGCCCAGCCGATTCCAGTAGCCGCCGGGTGACGGTCAGCCCGAGGCCCACCACATTGGACGGATCGCCGTCGACGCCGTCGACGAACCAGCCGCCCAGGCCGTCGATGGTGAAGGCGCCCGCCACATTCAGCGGTTCGCCACTGGCGATATAGGCCGTCAACTCGGGCTCGGTGGGCACACCGAACCGCACCGTGGTCACCTCCGCCGCAGTCTCGGCGTGCACCACCTGGGCGTCCAGCATGCGGATCACGCAGTGTCCGGTGAAGAGTTTCCCGGATTGACCGGCCATCGAATTCCATTGCTGCCGAGCCTGTTCCGGCGTACCCGGCTTGCCCCGTAGCTCACCGTTGACATAGAGCATCGAGTCGCACCCGATCACCACGCAGTCGGCGCTCACCTGCGCGTCCAACTCGCGGGCCACCGAATCGGCTTTGGCCTGCGCCAGTGTGGTGACGACGGTGGCGGGGTCGGCGTTGGGGCCCAGTGCTGCGATGAGGGCGTCCTCGTCGACACCGGACACGGCGATCAGGGGGTCTATCCCGGCGCTGCGGAGCACGCGACGCCGGCCGGTCGAGGCCGACCCCAGGACTAGGCGGGTCATCGCGCCATCACCTTCGGATGTGGGTGCGCTCCAGCAGGGTGATGCGCTGCCAACTGGTGAACGGATAGCGCAGCTTGTCCACCGGGTGGCCCCAGAGGTTGCGTTCGGATGGGCCGGATTCGGCCGACGTGCCGCCCAGGCCGGCCAGCACCGTCACCACCGCCGCGATCTCGGCGTCGCTCGGGTTGCCCTTGAGCACCCGGATCGCGGTCTCGCCGGCCTCGGTCGCCTCGGTCACCTCGCTCACAGGGGAATATTCCCATGCTTCTTCGGCGGGGTCTGGACGAGCTTGCGCTCCAGCAGGCGCAGCGCGCCGGCGATGTACCCGCGGGTGTGCGAGGGCGGGATCACCGCATCGACGTATCCGCGCTCGGCCGCGACGTAGGGGTTCACCAGGGTGTCCTCGTAATCCCGCTGCAGTTCCAGCCGCAGCGCGTCGACGTCCTGGCCGTCGCGCGCCGCCTCGGTGAGTTGTTTGCGATAGACGAAGCCCACCGCGCCGGAGGCGCCCATCACCGCGATCTGCGCGCTCGGCCACGCGACGTTGACATCGCAGCCCATGTCCTTGGAGCCCATCACGCAGTAGGCACCGCCGTACGCCTTACGGGTGATGACGGTGATCTTGGCGACGGTGGCCTCGCCGTAGGCGTACAGCAGTTTCGCGCCGCGCCGGATGATGCCGTTGTACTCCTGCTCGGTTCCCGGCAGGAAGCCCGGGACATCCACCAGCATGATGATCGGGATGTTGAAGCAGTCGCAGGTTCGAATGAATCTCGCGGCCTTCTCCGAGGCGTTGATGTCCAGGCAGCCGGCGAACTGGGTGGGCTGGTTAGCCACGATGCCGACCGGTCGGCCGTCGACGCGGCCGAAGCCGACGATGATGTTCTGCGCGTAACCCGCTTGAACTTCAAGGAATTCGTCGTCATCGAGAATGCGGGTGATGACCTCATGCATGTCGTACGGCTGGTTCGCCGAGTCGGGGATCAGGGTGTCCAGTTCGAGGTCCTCCTCGGTGAGGTTGTCCTCGATCGCGCCCGGATGCGGTGGCGCGGGATGCCGCGGCGGCTCGGCGTAGTTGTTGGCAGGCAGGTAGCTCAGCAGGTCGCGCACATAGTCGAAGGCGTCCTGCTCGCCGGAGGCGACGTAGTGCGCGGTGCCGGATTTGGACATATGCGTCTGCGCGCCGCCGAGTTCCTCCATGGTGACGTCCTCACCGGTGACGGTCTTGATGACGTCGGGTCCGGTGATGAACATCTGGCTGGTCTCGTTGACCATGACGACGAAGTCGGTGAGCGCGGGGCCGTAGACGTGACCGCCTGCCGCCGCGCCCATGATCAGTGAGATCTGCGGGATCACACCGGAGGCCAGGATGTTGTTGCGGAAGATCTTGCTGTAGAGGCCGAGTGAGACGACGCCCTCCTGGATGCGGGCGCCGGCACCGTCGTTGATGCCGATGAGCGGGCGTCCCGTCTTGAGCGCAAGCTCCTGAACCTTGACGATCTTCTCGCCGTAGACCTCACCGAGGCTGCCGCCGAACACCATGGCGTCCTGGCTGAAGATGCAGACGTCGCGGCCGTCGATGGTGCCGTAGCCGGTGACCACGCCATCGCCGACAGGCCGGTTGTCCTGCAGGCCGAAGTTGGTGGAGCGGTGGCGGGCCAAACCATCCAACTCAACGAAGGAATCCTCATCCAGCAGGGCCAGGACCCGCTCGCGGGCGGTGAGCTTGCCTTTGGCGTGGGTTTTCTCGACCGCGGCCTCGCCCACCGGATGCAGCGTCTCCTCAGTGCGCTTACGCAGATCGGCCAGCTTGCCGGCCGTGGTGTGGATATCCGGTTCGGTAACGCTCGTCATGAATGACGATGTTAGCCTCCGGCCACTAGCGGCCTCGGCTACGGGCGCGACCAGGTATCGGGCCATCCGTCGAAGGCGAAAGCCTCGTGGCCGTTGATCTCCAGGCGGTAGGTGGTGGGTTCGTCAGGCCAGTCGTTGACCAGCACCACCCACTCGTCGCCGCTCACTGCGGCGCGGTAGGGCCGGGTGGCGGTTCCGGTAGGAAGCCAGTCGACGGCCGTGCCGAGCGTGGACTCCGGCGTGGGCATCGCGGGTGCGGGCAGGCCATGCTGGTGCCGCAGCGCGGTCACGGTCTCGTAGAACGTGGCGACGTCCACCACGTCGACGTCGCCCTCGGCCGGAGCTACCACCGCGTCGAGTTGCGACATATCGCGTACCAGATGTCCGGTCGCCCAGTCGAAGGCGAGGACGTCCATACCGCCGTCCACCATGGGAACCGAGCGCACCGGGCGCGCCCCGGCGATCACGAACAACGGCGCCGGCGACGGCCCGCGCCGGCGTTTCTGGCCCAGTGAGATTCCCGGCGGGAGCTCGCGCCAGAGTCGGCCGATCTCACGAACGAGATCGGCGAGTTCGTCATCCTCGCCGGGGAGCCCGGCGGCCAGCGCCTCGGTACCGATCGCGGTCCAGGTGATCCAGGTGCGCGCGGCTTCGGGCGCGGTGGGGCCGAAGCCGGCATCGATCACGGTCCGGATGCCCGCCAGCGCCTCGGCGACCACGTGGGTGCCGGGGTGGGTCGGCGGATGCACGTCCAGCCAGGCGGACGCCTCATCGATACGGGCGACGAGGGTGGTGAGCGGGTGAGTCATGCGGTGGCCTTGCCAAGTGCGGTGCGGGTGGCGTAGTAGAACATCATGGGCTACCCCGACAGTGTTCTGGCCGAAGGCGAGCAGGTGGTGCTGCACCGC
>JBAXIA010000155.1:0-6759 GCA_037138615.1 Mycobacteriaceae bacterium
ACCGAGAAGTACTACGAGATGGTCGACGACGCCCGCATCCGCAAGCACAAGATCAAGGCGCGGGAGTTCTTCCAGACGCTGGCCGAGTTGCAGTTCGAGTCGGGCTACCCCTACGTCATGTTCGAAGACACGGTCAACCGTGCCAATCCCATCGACGGCAAGATCACCCACTCGAACCTGTGCTCGGAGATTCTGCAGGTCTCCACGCCGTCGCGGTTCAACGACGATCTGTCCTACGCCGAGGTGGGCCGCGACATCTCGTGCAACCTGGGTTCACTGAACATCGCCAAGGCGATGGACTCCCCGGATTTCGCCCAGACCATCGAGGTCGCCATCCGTGCGCTCACCGCGGTCAGCGATCAGACGCACATCACCTCGGTTCCTTCGATCGAGAAGGGCAACAGCGAGGCGCACGCCATCGGACTGGGGCAGATGAACCTGCACGGTTATCTGGCCAGGGAACGCATCTTCTACGGTTCCGAAGAGGGCGTCGACTTCACCAACATGTACTTCTACACGGTGCTCTACCACGCGCTGCGCGCGTCGAATCGCATCGCCATCGAGCGCGGCAAGTCGTTCTCCGGTTTCGAGAAGTCCAAGTACGCCTCGGGGGAGTTCTTCGACAAGTACACCGAAGGTGCGTGGGAGCCGGCCACCGAGAAGGTCCGGGCGCTGTTTGCCGACGCCGGAATCCGGATCCCCAATCAGGACGACTGGCTGCGGTTGAAGGAGTCGGTGCAAAAGCACGGCATCTACAACCAGAATCTGCAGGCCGTCCCGCCGACGGGGTCGATCTCCTACATCAACCACTCGACGAGTTCGATCCACCCGATCGCCTCCAAGGTCGAGATCCGCAAGGAAGGCAAGATCGGCCGCGTCTACTACCCGGCGCCGTACATGACCAACGACAATCTGGAGTACTACCAGGACGCGTACGAGATCGGCTACGAGAAGATCATCGACACCTATGCCGCCGCCACCCAGCATGTGGATCAGGGGCTGAGTCTGACGCTGTTCTTCAAGGACACCACCACCACGCGCGACGTCAACAGGGCGCAGATCTACGCCTGGCGCAAGGGCATCAAGACGCTGTACTACATCCGGCTGCGTCAGATGGCGCTGGAGGGCACCGAGGTCGAGGGCTGCGTTTCCTGTATGTTATGAGGCTTTGCGAGTAACTCCGCGGACTGGGGGAGCGGGCGGCGTTGTCGCACAGAGGTTTTCACTCATTCCGAGAATCAGGCCCGCGGCGACGCAACGCGACCGGCTACCCCGTCAACCGTTTTTTGTAGCCCAAGCCTCACTGCAGTGCGCTCAACAGCTCGTTGAGGGACTGTTTCTCTGCAGTGGGGTCGGGGGCGGTTGACCGCACCGCTTTGAGGGCGTTGTCAATCTTGCGGTCCAGGGATTCCCATCCGGTCGGGTCCATGGGCTCCAACCTGTCCTGCGCGTCGTCCCACGCGGTTTCCAGGTCGGTGATGCGGGTCACCGCACCGGATTGGTCACCGGACTGCACTTTGGCGAGGGTGTCGGTGACGATGGTGCGAAACGCGGTCACGTCCGCCGGTGGAAATTTCGCGACCGCCGATTGGCCGGTGTCGGCACTCGTGGCCACAGCAGACTGGCCCGTACCTGCTCCACTCGTTGCCGGCGCGGAAGTTTGTGTGGAGCTACATCCCGAGACCAGAACGGCCCAGGACAGCAGCACCGCCACCATCCCCGTCTTCACGCTGATATTCGCCATCATGCTCAACACCTTTCGCTGTCTTGATTGATCTACTTCTGTGCGAACGAGGTAACCCGCAGGACCTCGCTTCTCTACTGCAGTGCTGTCGACAGTTCGGTCAGTGTTTGCTTCTCTTTAGCAGGATCGGGCGCGGATGCCCGCACGGCTTTGAGGGCGCGGTCGATCTTGCCGTCGATGAATCCCCATCCGGTCGGGTCGAGGGGCTCCAACCGGTCCTGGGCGTCGTCCCACGCCGTTTCGAGATCGGTGATGCGGGCGACCGCACCGGCTTGGTCGCCGGCCTGCACTTTGGTCTGGGTGTCGGTGACGATGGTGCGGAATGCGGTCACGTCGGCGGGCGGGAATTTCGCGATCGCTGATTGGCCGGCGGGCATCGCGTCGATTACCGGACCTGTCGGGCCTTCCGCGAGGGCCGGGGAGGTGCCGTGTGGCTGTGCCGAGGCCCACCCCAGTAGGGCGGCGGTGCCGACCGCTAGCGCGGCGAAGTAGCCGAGCATCACCCGTTCCCGCGGATGTGCCACGGCGACGGGCTTTTCGGCGTCGGGGTTGTCGATGACGTCGGCGCGGGTGATGCTCAGATAGATCACGGTGGCCAGAATCGCGAGCAGGAACACCACGCTGGTGCCGGCGGTACCCAGTCCCAAACCGCCCTCCGCGGTCGAGCGGGCCAGCCAGTCACCCAGGTTGGCGCCCAGCGGTCGGGTCAGGATGTAGGCCAGCCAGAACGACAGCACCGGGTTGGCGCCCAGACGCCAGCCCGCCACTATCGCGGCGATCAGCCCGACCGGCAGCAGCACGGCCAACCCGGGGCTCCATCCGGTCAGCTCCAGGGTCCAGTCGCCGACCGCGGTGCCCAGGGCAAAGGTGACCAGCACCGCCAGCCAATAGAAGCCCTCACGCGGTGTGGTGATGATGCTGTGGATCGACAGGGTGCGTTCGCGGGCGTACCAGATGCCGAACACCACAGCGAGGATGGCGGCGAACACCGCCGAACTCAGAGCCAACGGCACCCCGAGGGCGTCGGTGAGGATGTCGGTATAGAGGGTGCCGGTGATGCTCAGCACCACGACGGTCAGCCAGTACACGAACGGGACGTAGCGCGACAGGCTCATCTGCCAGGCCAGCACCGCCAGGAGAATGACCGTGAAGATCACTGTGGTGGTGTTCAGGCCCAGTCCTACCGTGGTGGCCACCCAGTCGGCGAAGCTCTCCCCGACGGTGGTGCACAGGATCTTGATGATCCAGAACCACAGGGTGACCTCGGGAACCTTGCTGAGCATCCGGCGCGTGATCGGCATGAGTGCCACCGTGGCAGGCCGTCGCTGAGGAATCACTGAGGACCCACTGCAAACCCACAGTGTCTCAGTGGATTCACAGCGGTGCGTGGCCAACCTCGGAGATGTCACGCGTCACCGAGTCGGTGATGCCCAAGGGAAGGAACTATCCATGTCGCCACGCAGGAAGATTGCCGCGGTCCTGGCCGGATCGGCGGTCGTGCTCGGTGCCGCCGGTGCCGTCGCTATCGCCAACCCGGGGAACCTCTGGCACGCCCCGGCCAGCAGCGAGCAGCCCGCCGACGGTCCTGACGCCCCCGGGGTCCCCGACCTGCCCGAGCCCGGCGATACTGCGGATGCCGGAGACTAGGAACCAGAAACCGTCACTCTCGATGCTGGGGACGGCGACTGTGCCGTCCTCAGCACGGGCGGTCAACGGGGAAGGGGACCCGATCGATGCGGGTGCTTGTCGTTGAAGATGAACCGCGGCTGTCCAAGACCCTCCAGATGGGTTTGGGCGCGGAGGGATTCGTGGTGGTGACCGCCGACAACGGCACCGACGGACTGTGGCTTGCCACCGAAAATTCCTTCGACGTGATGGTGCTCGACATCATGTTGCCGGGCTTGAGCGGCTACGAGGTGCTGCGCCAGATGCGGGCGGCCGGGGTGTGGACTCCGGTGCTGATGCTGACCGCCAAAGACGGCGATCATGAGCAGGCCGATGCCTTCGATCTCGGTGCGGATGACTACCTGACCAAACCGTTCTCCTTCATCGTGCTGACCGCCCGGCTCCGAGCGCTGATGCGCCGCGGGGCACCGAAACGCCCCGCGGTTCTGACCGTCGGCGATCTGTCGGTGGATCCGGCGCGACGGGTCGTGCACCGCGGTGACACCCCGATCGCCCTGACCCCGCGCGAGTTCGGACTACTGGAATACCTCATGCGCAACAGGGATATTGCCGTCACCAAAACGCAGATCCTGCAACATGTTTGGGATGACCACTACACCGGACCCGACAATGTCGTCGAGGTCTACATGGGATACCTGCGCCGCAAGATCGACGCGCCGTTCGGCACCCACACAATCGAAACCGTGCGCGGCGTGGGCTACCGGCTCGACTCGTCGGGCGCGGGAAGCTGAACGGTCATCACGGTGCCGCCGCCGGGCCGCTCGTCGGCGTTCACCGACCCGCCGTGGGCGGACACGATCTCGGCGACGATCGCCAAACCGAGACCGCTGCCCCCGCCCGTTCGCGAGCGGTCAGAGTCGAGTCGGACGAAACGGTCGAACACGCGGGCACGGTCCTCGGCGGGGATGCCGGGCCCGTCGTCGCTGACCCGCAGCAACACCACGCCGTCTGCGGCGGACACCGACACCTCGACACGTGAATGGGCATGGCGCACAGCATTTTCCAGCAGATTGCGCAGCACCCGGGTCAGAGCATCCGCATCGCCGGTCAGACGCGTCGGTGTGAGGTCGGCATGCACCGTGTGGCGTGTAGTGCTTTCGATCCGTCGGGCCTCGCTAGCGGCGAGGTCATCGAGATCGACATCCGCAGTGCGCAGCGGAACGCCATGTTCATCGGCCCGGGCCAGCAACAGCAGGTCGTCGATCAGGGTTTGCATCCGTTGGGCCTCGGGCAGCACCGTCTCATCCACCAGTTCCGGCCCGAGTAGCTCCGGATGGGTCAACCCGACCTCGAGGGCCGAGATGATCGTGCTCAACGGGCTGCGTAGTTCGTGGGAGGCGTCTCCGACGAATCGGCGCTGGGCGGCGTGACCGGACTGGATGCGGGCGAGCATGTCGTTCATCGTCACCGCCAGCGCGGACACCTCATCTCGGTGGGCCGGCACCGGAACCCGCTCGGAGAGGTCATGGGTGCTGATGTCGGCGACGCGCAAACGGATGGCCTCCACTGAGCGCAGCGAGCGGCGCACCAGGACGAACGTCGCGACAGCCGCACCGGCCACCACCAACGGCATCGCGATCACCAGCAACACCGCGACAATCGTGACTGTCGAGTCCACACCGGTGCCGTCCGCGCCGACCAGGATCGTGTACCGGTTGCCCTGACGGTCAGCGGTCGCACCACTGACACGCAGATCTGTGCCGTCCTCGCTCTCGGTACTCACCGTGGTGCCCGCACCGCTGAACAACGCCGGATCGACCAGCGGATCGCGCGGCGCGCCGGCTGAGGCGCCCACCAGCGCACCGGAGCTGTCGATGACCTGCACCACGGCGATCTGGGCATCGGTCGCAAGCAATCCGGTGTCCAACTCGGCCGGGGGATCGAACTGCAGTCCGGCCACCACATCGCGGACCCGACGGTCCGCGGCGGCATCCACTCCGGTCAGCAACTGTCGATGCAGCACCCCGAGCACTACGGCGGCCATCGCGAGGAACGTGAACAAAACCACCAACGCGGCCGCGAGCGCCGACCGCACCGGAATACCCCAGGAACGGGGATCAACCCACCCCCACCGGCGGTTCGCCGCAGCCACATGGGGTGCTGAGCGGTCGAGGTCCGCGCCTGCTTCCATGGCCGTCGCGCCTCCGTCCGCACTCGTGGGTTTCTCAGACCGTACAAGCCGCCGCGAGCACTGCCGCATATCGTCAGTGACGGTCGCTGAAGGATCGCTGAGACCCGGTGGCGCACCGACGTGTGGTTCTGCCACATTGGGGCGTGGCAACCGGCCAGGCCGCAACGGCGTGAATTCGGACAACCAGACGACAGGCAACGACAGGGCGGGCGGTGAGCATGCAGGCAAGCAGTTTCGGCGCGCTCGGTATCGGGCTCAGTGCTGCTCTGCTGCTGCTGGTGAGTCTGGCGGTATGGGTGGCCCGGCACCCACTGTCGGCAGGCGCGCGTAACAGGTTTACCGCTCTGCCGGTGATCGACCGGCTACACGCCTGGGGCTCAACGCATTTCGGTCGAGCCATGTCCGTGATGGGAGATCGGTTAGGGCGCCAGGGCGCCGCAGCAGCGGCGCTTCTCGCCGGTCTGATCGCCGTTATTGTGATGGCGTTCGGGTTCACCGCTCTACTCGACGACGCCCTCGACGGCGACGGCATCGCCCAATTCGACGAACCCGTGGTGGCGTGGCTGGCCACCCATCGGGAGGTATGGCTGAACACCACCCTGACCCTGGTAACCCACCTGGGAGACCCAGCGGCACAAACGATCTGGGTGATCGTCGTCTGCGCGGTCTGCGCATGGCGTTCCCGCTCATTGCTGCCGGTGATCCTCGGACTCGTCGGAGGCCTCGGCATCAGTGTCATCGTGGCGACCGCGAAAACCGTCGTCGGCCGCGCGCGCCCTGACCTTCCTTTCGCGCTCGTCGATAGCCACGGCTTCTCGTTCCCCTCCGGCCACGCCGCCGGCGCCGCCGCGGTAGGACTGTTGTGCGCCTGGATGCTGTGCCGCTGGGTCGTGAACCGATGGGCGGGTCAGGTCGCGGTATGGGCGCTGGCCGTCACCGCCATCATCATGATCGGGTTTTCCAGGCTCTACCTTGGCGTGCACTTCGTCACCGACGTCCTGGCCGGCTGGCTGCTCGGCACCGCTTGGACCGCCACGGTCATTCTCGTGACGTCGTGGTGGTCACGCTCCGAGCGCCCTCGATTCCTGCGCATTCGCGGCCGAACCCGCAGCGGCAACGTCCCTGCGGCGGAACAGCGGAAGGCCGGGGCACGTAGGGGGCACGCAGAGGAGTCTCAGGCCAAAAACATGCCTCTGAA
>JBAXIA010000156.1:0-6745 GCA_037138615.1 Mycobacteriaceae bacterium
GCGTTCATCGCTACATCCTGAAGACGCCGAACTTCGACGTCCCCTCGATCGGGCCATTCGCGATGGCGGACAGGCACATTCCAAGTACGGTCCGGGTATCTCGGGGGTCGATCACCCCGTCGTCGTAGAGCCGGCCGGAGAGGAACATCGGCAGCGACTCCGCCTCGATCTGCGCCTCGACGGCGGCACGCAGGGCGGCGTCGGCGGCCTCGTCGACCTGTTGTCCGCGTGCTTCGGTGGCGGCCCTGTTGACGATCGACAGCACCCCGGCCAACTGTGCACCACCCATCACCGCCGACTTCGCGCTGGGCCAGGCGAACAGGAACCGCGGGTCGTAGGCGCGTCCGCACATGCCGTAGTGGCCGGCACCGTAGGAAGCGCCGATCAGTAGCGAGATGTGCGGAACCGTCGAGTTGGACACGGCATTGATCATCATCGCGCCGTGCTTGATCATGCCGCCTTCCTCATAGGCTTTACCAACCATGTAGCCGGTGGTGTTGTGCAGGAATAACAGTGGAGTGTTCGACTGGTTGGCCAGTTGGATGAATTGGGTCGCCTTCTGCGACTCCTCGCTGAACAGAACGCCGCGGGCGTTGGCCAGAATGCCCAGCGGATAGCCGTGCAGACGGGCCCACCCGGTTACCAGTGAAGCCCCGTAGAGCGGTTTGAACTCATCGAAGTCGGAGCCGTCAACGACACGGCCGATCACCTCCCTGGGATCGAATGGGTAACGCAAGTCCGACGGAACGATTCCGAGAAGTTCGTCCTGATCGGCTATCGGTTCGACGGCCGGACTCGGCGAGGGCCCTTTCTTGATCCAATTCAGACGGGACACGATGCGCCGGCCGATGCGGATGGCATCGAGTTCATCGATGGCGAAGTAATCGGCTAAACCCGAAGTGCGGGCATGCATTTCGGCCCCACCCAGCGACTCGTCGTCGGACTCCTCACCGGTAGCCATCTTCACCAGTGGTGGACCGGCAAGGAACACCTTGGAGCGCTCCTTGATCATCACCACGTAGTCCGACATGCCGGGGATATAGGCGCCACCGGCGGTGGAGTTGCCGAACACCAGCGCAATGGTCGGAATGCCGTCGGCCGACAGTCGGGTGAGGTCCCGGAACATCTGTCCGCCCGGGATGAAGATCTCTTTCTGGGTGGGCAGATCGGCCCCACCGGACTCCACCAGCGAGATCACCGGAAGCCGGTTCTCCCGCGCGATCTGGTTTGCGCGCAGCACCTTTTTGAGCGTCCAGGGATTGGACGTTCCACCTTTGACGGTTGGGTCGTGGGCAACCAACATGCACTCGGTGCCCTCGACGACGCCGATCCCGGTCACCACGCTGGCACCGACATGGAAGTCGGTGCCGTAGCCGGCCAGCGCACACAGTTCCAGGAATGGCGAGTCCTCATCGACCAGGAACTCGATGCGTTCGCGCGCGGTCAGCTTGCCGCGCGCATGATGGCGCTCAAGGTATTTCGGTCCGCCGCCGGCCAGGGCCTTGGCTAGTTCCGTATCGAGCTCTGCGAGCTTTGCGGTCATCGCCTGCGCGGCGTCGATATAGGTCGCAGAGGACGGGTCGATGGCAGTGCCCAGGGCCGTCATACCCGGTATCCCGGCGACTTGACGGCCAGAGCGGCCATTACGTCGGTGGCGCCGACGATGCCTACGGCCTGCCCGAACCCGATGCCGAGAAGACCGGCACGGGCGGATGTGTGGCTCACTGGAGAAGCTCCTCGGGGATATCGACGTGACGGCTGCGCAGCCACTCACCGAGGCCCTTGGCCTGCGGATCGAACCTGGCCTGATACGCCACACCCCTACCGAGGATGCCGTCGATAACGAAGTTGACGGCGCGCAGGCTCGGTAGGAGGTGGCGCGAGATCGGTAGATCCTTCGCCTCAGGCAGGAGTTCTCGCACCAGTTCGACGGTGAGGGTATTGGCCAGCCAGCGCCATTGCGCATCGCTGCGGGCCCAGACGCCGACGTTTGCGCTGCCGCCTTTGTCGCCGCTGCGTGCACCGGCGACGGTGCCCAGAGGCACTCGCCGCGTCGGACCGTCGGACGACAGCCCGGGCACCAGCGGGGCTTCGACGTCGATCAGGTCCAGTGTTTCGGCGGCCGGAGGAATTGCGACCCGGGTGCCGTCGGCGTGTACGGCGACATGGCGGACCTCGGTGGCCGGCACGTAACCGGCGGTGAAAACCCCGTAGACCGCACCCTCGGACGGTGGTGCGGTGGTGTGGAATCCGGGATAGCTGTCGAGGGCGAGTTCCACTGCGGCAGAGGAGAATCGACGTCCGACGGCCTCCGGGTCTGGATCGCGAACCGTACAGGTCAGCAATGCGCTTGCGGTCTGTTCGGTGTCCGCATCCAGACGATCGGTCCGTGCCAGATCCCATTGCAGTTCAGCAGGTTTGACGGTGAGCCCGGTTTCGAGCTGACGCCGAATCAACGCGGCCTTGGCGTCGATGTCCAGGCCGGTCAGGACGAACGTCGCGGAGTTGCGAAATCCACCGATACTGTTCAGTGAGACCTTCAGAACAGCCGGCGGCGGCTCGCCCCGTACCCCACTGATGCGAACCCGATCAGGACCGTCATCGCTGAGCGTCACGGTGTCGAACCGGGCGGTCGCGTCCGGGTTGGCGTAGCGGGCCCCGGTGATCTCGTAAAGCAATTGGGCGGTGACGGTGCCTCGGCTGACCTGCCCGCCGGTTCCGGGGTGCTTGGTGATCACCGATGAGCCGTCGTCGTGGATTTCGGCCAGCGGGAAGCCGGCGTGACCGAGGTTGGGGACCTCGGTGAAGAAGGCGTAGTTGCCGCCGGTGGCTTGGGTGCCGCATTCGATCACGTGCCCGGCCACCACCGCGCCCGCCAGTCGGTCGTAGTCCTGTCGTCCCCACCCGAAGTGCGCCGCCGCCGGCCCGACCACCACCGAGGCGTCGGTGACGCGGCCGGTGACCACGATGTCGGCCTCGGAGCGCAGGCACTCGACGATGCCCCAGGCACCCAGGTAGGCATTCGCGGTCAGCGGGGAGCCCAGATCGAGCTCAGCGGCCCTGGGCAGCAGGTCGTCACCCTCGACGTGGGCGACGTTAACCGGGATGCCCAGTCTGTCTGCTAGCGCCCTGACCGCCGTCGCCAGGCCGGCCGGGTTGAGGCCGCCTGCGTTGACGACGATCCGTACCCCGCGGTCCTGGGCGGTACCCAGGCACTGCTCAAGCTGGGTGAGGAAGGTCTTGGCGTAGCCGCGGTCGGGACTCTTCAGCCGGTCCCGACCGAGGATGAGCATGGTGAGTTCGGCCAGGTAATCGCCGGTGAGGTAGTCCAGATCACCGCCGGTGAGCATTTCCTGCATCGCGGCGATGCGGTCGCCGTAAAAGCCGGAGCAGTTGCCGATCCGCACGGGGCCCTTTGCCGATTCAGGGACAGCGCGCATGCTGTGACTCCCTCCCACGATCGGGCGGGCCGATGACCAGGCCGACCAACCGGTAGGTTATCTGCAGAGTCCGGCCCCGTGTCAACGCCCGGCCCGCTTTGGAGAAGGCGGCGCTCAGCGCCTATCCTGAACATAACTTGCCCGCTCGCGTGCGTGGCAGCACCCACAAGGAGATCTACATCATGGCTGTGCCCAAGCGCCGGATGTCACGCTCGAACACCCGCAGTCGGCGGTCGCAGTGGAAGACCACCGCGGTCGGGCTCGTGACCGTGTCTGTCGGCGGCCGTCAGCACAAGGTTCCGCGTCGGCTGCTCAAGGCCGCCCGCCTCGGCCTGATCGACCTCGACAAGCGCTGATCCGTTTAGCCGCGAGCGAATTGCCTGCTCCTGCGGCGCGTCTCTCAGACGAATCTAAGAAGATTGGTTGACACTGGTCACCGTGCGCATACTTGTGGTCGATGACGACCGGGCAGTGCGGGAGTCGCTGCGGCGCTCCCTGTCCTTCAATGGCTATACCGTCGACCTGGCTGAGGATGGCGTAGAGGCGCTCGAGGCGATCAACAATGAGCGGCCCGATGCGCTCGTACTCGACGTGATGATGCCTCGATTGGACGGCCTCGAGGTGTGCCGTCAGCTGCGAAGCACCGGAGACGATCTGCCGATCCTCGTACTGACCGCCCGCGACTCGGTTTCCGAGCGGGTGTCAGGCCTGGACGCCGGAGCCGATGATTACCTGCCCAAGCCATTTGCTCTCGAGGAGCTCCTTGCCAGACTGCGGGCGCTGCTGCGCCGCACCGGGCCCGAGGATGCCTCGGAGGGCGCGATCATGACGTTCGCCGATCTGATGCTCGACCCGTCGACCCGCGAAGTTCACCGCGGCAATCGTTCAATCAGTCTGACCCGTACCGAGTTCTCACTGCTGGAGATGCTCATCGCCAACCCACGCCGGGTTCTTACCCGGAGCCGGATCCTCGAAGAGGTGTGGGGTTTCGACTTTCCGACCTCAGGCAATGCGCTTGAGGTGTACGTCGGTTACTTGCGGCGCAAGACCGAGGCAGAAGGAGAACCGCGGCTGATCCACACCGTTCGAGGTGTGGGTTATGTGCTGCGTGAGACACCACCCTAATGTCCCGATTGAAACGACGCGCGAAGGCAATGGGGGTGCCGGGAAGAGCGACCACATCGTTGTCACTGCGATGGCGGGTAATGCTTCTCGCGATGTCGATGGTGGCGATGGTGGTCGTTCTCATGGCCGTCGCGGTGTACGCGGTGGTATCGGCCGCGCTCTACACCGACATCGACAATCAGTTGCAGAGCCGCGCCCAGTTGCTGATCGCGAGCGGCTCGCTGGCCGCCGATCCGGCGAAGGCCATCGAGGGGACCGCCTACTCCGACGTCAACGCAATGCTGGTGAACCCGGGCAGGTCCATCTACACCGCCAATCAGCAGGGTCAGACGCTTCCGGTCGGTCAGCCGGAGAAGGCAGTGATCCGTGGAGAATTGTTCATGTCCCGGCGCACGGTCACTAATCAACGCGTGTTGGCGATTCACCTACCCAATGGCAGCTCGCTGTTGATCTCCAAGAGTCTGCAACCCACCAACGTCGTGATGAACAAGCTCAAATGGGTGCTACTGGCGGTCGGAGGTATCGGCGTTGTAATTGCCGCAGTGGCCGGCGGCACGGTGGCTCGAACCGGCCTCAGGCCCGTGGGACGACTCACCGAGGCCGCTGAACGCGTGGCTCGCACTGATGACCTGCGCCCCATTCCCGTGGTCGGCAGTGACGAGCTGGCCAGGCTGACCGAGGCCTTCAACGCGATGCTGCGGGGGCTTGCCGAGTCGCGCGACCGGCAGGCCCGTCTAGTGGCGGATGCAGGCCACGAGCTGAAGACGCCACTGACGTCACTGCGTACCAACGTCGAGTTGTTGATGGCCTCCAGCACGCCGGGTGCAGCGCCGATCCCGGAGAGTGAACTGGCCGAGTTGCGCTCCGATGTGATCGGTCAGATCGAGGAATTGTCCACTCTGGTGGGGGATCTTGTGGACCTCACACGTGAGGACAACGCCCACGGCACGGTACTCGAGGACGTCGAGATGACCGAGATCATCGAACGCAGTCTTGAGCGGGTTCGTCGTCGCCGCAACGATATTCACTTCGACGTTCACGTCATTGGTTGGCAGGTTCACGGTGATGCCGCGGGTTTGTCCCGCGCGGTGCTTAACCTCCTCGACAACGCGGCAAAGTGGAGCCCGGCTGGCGGGACGGTTGGGCTGCACCTGAGCCAGGTCGACACGTCGCACGCCGAACTCGTGGTTTCTGATGAAGGCCCGGGCATCTCGGTTGATGAGCGAGGCCTGGTCTTCGAGCGGTTCTACCGGTCGACGTCGGCGCGAGCGATGCCCGGTTCAGGACTGGGTCTGGCGATCGTCAAACAGGTTGTGGTCAAACACGGCGGAATGATCCGGATCGGCGAGACCATCCCCGGCGGTCAGCCTCCGGGAACGACGTTTTTTGTTCTGCTGCCGGGGCAGCCGACCGTTTCGATGTACCGGCCCGACTCCGCCCATAGCGAAATCGTTCCAAGAATTAGCGATTTCGGCGCTGTTGACGGTGACGCATCACCATTCCCGAGTGTCATCTCAGTGGATTCTTAGTAGTACACGGCAAACTGAATCCCATACGACGTTTACGTCAACACGACACCGTGTTCGTGCATCTCTATCGAGAAAGAGCAATCAAGCAATCATGACCGAGGACCCGCGTTACTCATCGCCGCAGCAGGTGCCGAATCAGCAAGTGACACCTGGCTATAACCCGTCCGGGTACTCCCAGCAGTACGACTGGAGCTACGCGAATACCCAGGCGCATTACGGGCAGGCGCATGATCCGTATCACGCTTCACGACCGGGCAGTGTCGGGGTGATGCAGTTCGCCGCCCCGGTCCGCAAAAGGTCCCGGGCAATTGCATTGACGGCCGGCGCACTGGCGATCGCCGCAGTGTCGGCGGGCGTGGGCGGAATGGTCGCGATGACGGTCCGGACTGAGAGCCAGCCGGCCACAACGATTACCACTGCGGCGCCGGACGTACGCAACGTTCCTACCGCCAACGTTCCGATCGGCTCCGTCGAGCAGGTCGCGGCGAAGGTCGTGCCCAGCGTGGTCAAGCTGGAGACGAAGATGGGCCGTGCATCTGAGGAGGGTTCCGGCATCATCCTGTCCGCGGACGGCTTGATTTTGACCAACAACCATGTCGTCGCGGCGGTCAAGGATGCCGCGGCCGGACGGCCCGGCGCTCCTGGCGCTCC
>JBAXIA010000157.1:0-6687 GCA_037138615.1 Mycobacteriaceae bacterium
CATAGGCTTTCGCCACCGGTTTCACCTCCATGTCGCTCGAGCCGGGGAAGCAGCCAGCGCCGGATATCGAGGGCTGCGTCCTCCATCGGCGCGAACCAGCCCTGAGAGTAGTACCGCGAGCTCATGCCACGTTGCACGGATTCGCAGATCGCCCAGTCCTGCCGGTTGATCAGATCCCAGAGATCGGCGGCGTCACTAGGGTCGAATTCCGGCTTCGTGATTTCGTCAGGGGCGAAAAGCAGCTCGCAGGTGACGTCGGTGCGATCAACCGCGGTGGGTCGCAGGATAAAGGCGGCGACATGTTCAGCCGCCAGCGACAGCAGCAGGTTCGGATAGACCAATTCGCCTTTGTGCCGGACCCGTTCGGCGTCATCGAGATCCGGGAACGGAGCGCGATCACTGGTACCGGACAGCGTGAACGTCCAGGCGCCGTCGCGATGCGGGACGCCGTCCTCCCACTCCAGGCCGGCACCACCACCGGCGAACGCGGGCACCAACCGGGACAGTTCCGGGTGCACAGGGCCGCAGTGGTAGCACTCGTTGTAGTTCTCGGCCAGCACCTTCCAGTTCGCCGCGACCGAATACTCCAAGCGTTTGCCCACCACCAGTGTGTCCAGCGGGTAGCGGCGAACTCGGTCCGGTACGGGCGACAGTGCGTCAACGACCCGGGGTGCCTGAAGATCATCGGTGAGCCAGAGAAATCCACCCCAGGCATCGGCCCGCAGTGGGTTCAGCCCGAAGGCCGAATGGTCGACCCCGACATCATCGGTATGCGGCGCATGAAGCAGGCGGCCGTCGAGTCCATAGGTCCACGAGTGATACGGGCAGCGCAGTGACTTGGCGTCACAGGCATCAGGCGGCGCAGTCGACTCGACCGGAACCAGTTGGGAACCTCGGTGCCGACACACATTGGCGAACGCGTGCAGCGATCCGGCGTCGTCGGCGGTAATGATGATCGACTCATTGGAAAAATCAACGACAGCGCGGCGCTGCGGGAGCACCCGGCCGGACCGCGCAAGGCCGAGTTCATCAAGCCGGCCGATGCAGGTCCACTCGCGGCGCAGCATCTCGGACTCGCGCTGGAAGGACATCGCATCGACGTAATGGCGTCGATCCAGGGCAGGTTGCAGTGCCCGCCCGGATACGCCCGACACCACACCACCTCCTGTGTTTCAGCACACTCAGTATCGCGCAGCCCGACGCTATCGGTGTGCATTGGCCTCGACAAGATGGCAGGCAGCGGTATGGCCGACTCCAGGCACGTCGGCCGCGATAACGGGTAGCCCGACGGTTCGGCATAGCTCATCGACGCGGGCGGCGGCAGCCGTGCCGTCAGCGAGTGCGGGGCAACGGGTGTGGAACCGGCAACCGGCGGGGATCCGGGTGGGGTCGGGCGTCTCACCGGTGAGCACAATCGGCTCGAGGCGCGCCACCTCCGGCACCACCGAGAGCAGCGCCTGAGTATAGGGATGCTGTGGTGCGGCAAGGATCTGCTCGGTGGGACCGATCTCGATGATGCGGCCGAGGTACATCACCGCCACCCGGTCGGCGATGTTCCACGCCAGCCCGAGGTCATGGGTGACAACGAGCAATGTCAGGCCGAGCTCGTCGCGTAACCGCAGCAGCAGGGCCAGGATCTCCCCTCGCACCGACGCATCGAGGCTGGAGACCGGCTCGTCGGCAACGATGACCTCCGGGTCGAGCACGAGCGCACCGGCGATCACCACCCGCTGGCGCTGTCCACCGGACAGCTCGTGCGGATATCTGAGATAGAACCGCTCGGGCGGACGCAGCCCCGCCCGAGCGAGGGCGTCGGCCACCTTGGCCTCCTCACCCTCGTGCAGACCGTGCACACGCAAGCCCTCGGCCACGGCCTCGTACACGGTGTGCCTCGGGTTCAGCGCTCCGGATGGATCCTGGAGGATCAATTGCGCTCGCCGCCGGTAGGCCTTCAGGTCGCGCGCCCGGTAGGAGAGTTTCTCTCCGCCGACATACACCGCTCCCGCTGCAGGCCTTTGTAGGCCGAGAATCGTTCGAGCCAGTGTGGTTTTACCACAGCCACTTTCGCCGACCAGTGCGAGAATCTCTCCCCGGTGAACCGCCAGGTTGACACCGTCCACGGCACGCGCGACGTCACCGCTACGGGTACGGAACTCGACTTCTAATGCGCGCGTCTCAAGCGCTGGCGCAGCGGCGTCGCGGGTCGCGATCACACCAACCCCTCGCCCACCCGGTGGCACGCCGCTTCGCGGTCGCCGTACCTGCTCAGCAGTGGCTCGGCAGTCGAGCATGCCTCGACGGCGATCGGACACCGCGGGTGCAGCGGACAACCCGGCGGAAGGTCACCGGGGAACGGCGGGTCACCGGGCAAACCGGCCGGGGCATACCGGAACGCCTGGTCGCCGATCCGGGGAAATGCACCGGCCAGTGCCTTCGCATACGGATGCAGTGGCCGGGCGAATACGTCGCTCGCAGCGCCTTCCTCGACGATCCGGCCCGCGTACATCACCGCGACCCGATCGCAGGCACCGGCGAGAACGGACAGATCATGGCTGATCAACATCACGCCCAGGCCGAACTGCCTGACCAACGACGCAAGCAGGTCCAGAACCTGGGCCTGGACCATGACGTCAAGCGCAGTCGTGGGTTCGTCGGCGATCAGCAGGCTGGGCCGGCAGGCCAGGGCCATGGCGATCATGACCCGTTGCTTCTGCCCACCGGATAGCTGGTGCGGGTAGTCACCGGCCCTGGTGGCCGGCAGGCCTACCTGCTCCAACAATTCACCCACTCGCACCCGCGCTGCCTGAACGCCGACGTCCTCGTGCAGCAGGATCGGCTCGGCCAGTTGCGTCTCGATCCGCTGCACAGGGTTCAGCGCATGCATCGCACCCTGGAAGACCACCGCGGCCTTCGCCCATCGGGCAGCGCGCAACTGACCGAACGACATGGCCATCACATCTTCTCCGTCGAGCCGAATGTGACCACTGACCTGAGCGGATTTCGGTAGTAGGCGCAGTACCGAATCGGCCAATGTCGTCTTACCGCAGCCGGATTCACCCGCAATGCCCAGGGTCTGCCCCAGCGGAAGGCTCAGCGATAAATTGCGCACTGCGGGGACCAGACCGTGGCGGGCCTGGTAGGTGATACTCACATCGTCGAACTCCAGGAGCGTCATTGCGGGGCCTCCCGCGGATCGAGAATGTCTTCGAGTGCCCGCCCGACGAGATTGAAGGCCAGCACGACGAGCACGACGCAGACACCCGGTGCCGCCAGGTACCACCACGCGCCCGCCGAGATCGCGCCGGTGGAGAAGGCGTCGTCGAGGATCGTCCCCCAGGACACCGCCGTCGGGTCTCCGAGGCCGAGGAAGGACAGCGTCGTCTCCGACAGGATGGAGATCGACACCGCTAGCGTGGTGTTCGCCAGCACCAACGGCATGACATTGGGCAGCACGTGCCGCGTCATCTGATGCAGGTCGCCCGAACCCAGTGCCTTGGCACGTTCAAGGTAGGGCCGACCTTCCACTGACAATGTTTGAGCCCGGATCAGCCGCGCGGTAGCAGGCCAGGACGTCACCCCGATCACGATGATGATGTTGAGCAGGCTCTTGCCGAGCACGGTGGCCAGCACGATTGCCAGCGGCAAAAAAGGTATGACGAGGAACCAGTCGATGACGCGGTCGAGGACTCCACCGATCACACCACGGAAGTGCCCGGACGCGATACCGACGGCGGTGCCGATGCACATCGACAGAACGGTGGCGCACAAACCCACCAGCAGCGAGATGCGGGCACCCCACACGACGAGGGCCAGGACATTGCGGCCCGCGTCATCGGTACCGAGCCAGTACCGGGCCGTCGGTGATTCGTAGACCCCGCCGGTCGCCTTGGTGACGTCGAGTTGGGAGGAGTCGAACAGCAGTGGCGCGGCGAGCGCGAGGGTGGCGAACGTGACGAAGATCGCCAGACCCAGGATCCCGGTGCGGGACCGCCGGAACTGCTCCCCCAGTTGTTTCCAGGATCGACGCCGGCGCGCCCAGACGATCGAGCGAGTCGAGACCGAGGTCATGTCCGCACCCGCGGATCAAGCCGGGCGTACAGCAGGTCGGCGACCAGGTTGGCGATGATCACAGCTGCCGAGAACAACAGAAACAGCGTCTGCAGCAGGGGGATGTCCGGCCCACGCAGAGCCAGCACGGTCAGCGAACCAAGCCCGGCGACCGAGAACACGTATTCAATGGTGATGGCTCCACCGACCACGAAGCCGAGGTTGAGGAAGATCAGCGTCGTCGTCGGTAGCAACGCATTCGGTACTGCATGTCGGCGCCGGACGTCGGCCTCCCGCAACCCCTTGGCCCGCGCGGTCCGCAGATAGTCCGCACCCATCTCGTCGATGAGTGAAGCACGCATGACGAGCGAATACTCGGCGAGGTAGATGACGGTCAGCGTGAAGACCGGCAGGGCGAGATGCCATGCGACGTCAGCTGTTCCGGCGAAGGTGGCGATGTTAACGCCCGGGGTGGACAGACCGCCGACCGGAAAGATGCCCGGGATGCCGAAGACGCCCACCGAGAACACGATCAGCAGGATCATCCCGAACCAGAACTCCGGCATCGAATACAGCACCAGTGTCACGGTGGTGGCAATCTTGTCAAAACGCTGACCGCGCTTCCAGGCGCTGCGAATACCCAGCCACACACCGAACACGGTGGCCAGCACCGTCGCCGTGCCGACGAGCAGCAGGGTCGGCCAGATCCGCGGGCCGATGACATCCCAGACCGGGGCGCTGAATCGCTGCGACGGCAACTCGGGCACGAAGGGATTCCTGATATAGGCGAAGAACTGCTCAGCGATCGGTGCGTTGAACCTGGCCTGCAATTGCCGTTTGATCTCCGGATCGACATCCCGTCCGCGGGTGTAGAGCGAGATCGGATCACCGGGCAGCAATCGGAACAGGAAGAAATTGAACAGGATCACAAAGATGAAAGTCCCAACCGCTGACAACACCCGGGATAACCCATAGCGCACGCCCGGTGCCAGGACTCCCCTCCGACCGGACGCCGACGAGCGAGGCGCAGTGTCCGGTCCGCTGATCAGTGACATACCGACGTCACTCGCGGTCGTCGGCTCCCGCGGTGCGATTCCGCCGCAGCAACAGCAGCGCCAAACCGCCGAGAACCGCTACGGCGGCCACGATTCCACCGATCACCGCCGGCGACGAGCCACCGCCGGCCTGTCCTGAGTCGGCGGCCTGTACGGGCTTGAGGTTCTCGTAGGTCCAGGTTCCATACTGGAAGAGATACGACCCATCCGGTGCAGGCTGCGGTATGAAGCCCTCGAACCTGTCACTGCGATAGGCGACCAGGTTGTCGTAGTAGTAGTTGATGGCGTAGGGCCAGTCGTCATAGAGGATCTGTTGCATCTGCTTGACGATCTCGATGCGCTTAGCGGGATCGGTCTCGGTGCTCTGTGCGGCGAAGAGCGCGTCATACTCAGGATTGCAGTAGAACGAGTCGGAGAGGTTGGCCACGATGCTGCCGCCGTCTTCGTAGGACCTCTTGTCACAGGTGAAGGTAGACAGCTGGTAACCGGGGTCCGGTTCGACGACCCAGCCCCACTCAAACATGTCGAACTGGCCCTGACCGATCTTCTCGGTCAGCGCGTCCTCGGCGATCAGCGTCACCGTCGTCTCAATGCCGACATCAGCGAGGTAGTTCTTGATGAACTCGACAGCCTTCTTCGATGTCGCCTTATCCGATCGGCCGAAGAGTCGGAACTTCAGTGGCGCGCCGGTCGCATCCTGGCGGATGCCGTCCGGTCCGACCCGGTATCCGGCGGCATCCAGCAGTGATCGGGCCTTATCGGGGTCATAGCTGACCTCATTAGGTGGCGACAGATGCCAATCCGCGTACATCGGCGGAATCAGCGTCGAGCCGACGCTGCCGTGTCCACCCAACACCTTCTCGACGAGGGCCTTGCGATCGATCGACCAGCCGATGGCCTCGCGCAGGCGCTTGTCCTTGAGTAGTGGATTGCCGTCTCCGATCGGCTTGTTGTCCGTGGTTGCGGCACCGGTGTTGAAGGCCAACTCGTTGAACCCCGAATAAACTGCCGACAGGCGTTTGATGTTCGGCACGTCAGCCAGCGAATCAAAGACGTTCGCCTCCAGACTGTCGGCATAGTCGATCTCACCCTTGCGCAGTGCCTGACCCAGTGCGTCGGGGTTGGCGTAGAACTTGAAGACAACCTCGTCGACAGCGGGCTTGCCGCGATAGAAGTTGGGGTTGGCGACCATCCGGGTGAACTGTCCGACTTGACGCTCCGCGGTCAGATACGGTCCGGCGCCGACGACGGGCTTGCCGTCGGTCGGCTCGTCTTTGAAACTCTGGATGGCGGTCTCGTCGATCGTGGAGTAGACGTGCTCGGGCAGAATGTAGACCGCAAGCTTCTCCATGATCGGTGAGGGCTTATCGACCCGAAGGATCAGCGTGGTGTCATCCGGGGCCTCGGCCTTGGTGATATTGCCGACGTAGTTGCCGTAATTGACCTTCTCGAACGCGCCGTTGATGATCCGGTTGAAGGTGTACGCAGCATCCTTGGCCGTCAACGGGACGCCATCACTCCATTTCAGCCCGGGCCTGATCTTGTAGGTCCAGAACGTCTTGTCCGGGGACTCCGTCCATGACTC
>JBAXIA010000158.1:0-6676 GCA_037138615.1 Mycobacteriaceae bacterium
GCCGCATTAGTCATTCGTCTTCGACGATACCCAAGACTGGTAGCTGTGACGACGGTCACACCTGCGTCGGCAGTCGTATGCGCGGCGTATTCCGGCATAACGGCGCGGCACAATGAACCGGTGAGCCCCGCCAACCGCCTTCGCGTGCTGATCCTCGGCAGCACCGGGTCGATCGGCACTCAGGCATTGGAGGTCATTGCCGCCAACCCCGACCGTTTTGAGGTCGTCGGCTTGGCCGCCGGGGGCGGAAATCCCGACCTGCTGGCCCGTCAGCGCGCCGAGACCGGCGTGACCAATATCGCGGTGGCCGACCCGGCTGCGGCGGCGAAGGTTGGCGAGGTCACCCACATCGGCCCCGATGCGGCGACCAGGCTGATCCAGAACACCGAAGCCGATGTGGTGCTCAACGCCCTCGTCGGCGCGCTCGGGCTCGAGCCGACCCTGGCCGCACTGGGCACCGGAGCCCGGCTGGCGTTGGCCAATAAGGAGTCGCTGGTGGCCGGCGGGCCGCTGGTCATCAAAGCTGCCCAGCCCGGCCAGATCGTCCCGGTGGACTCCGAGCACTCCGCGCTGGCCCAGTGCCTGCGTTCCGGCACCGCCGACGAGGTGGCCAAACTGGTGCTCACCGCCTCTGGCGGGCCGTTCCGCGGCTGGTCGGCCGCCGACCTGGAGTCGGTGACACCCGAGCAGGCCGGAGCCCACCCCACCTGGAATATGGGCCCGATGAACACGCTGAACTCGGCGTCGCTTGTCAATAAGGGCTTGGAACTGATTGAGACCCACCTGCTGTTCGGTGTTCCCTACGAGCGCATTGACGTCGTCGTGCACCCCCAATCCATCGTGCACTCGATGGTCACCTTCACCGATGGCTCGACCATCGCCCAGGCCAGCCCGCCGGATATGAAACTGCCGATCTCGCTGGCCCTGGGCTGGCCTGGCCGGGTGGCCGGATCGGCGACTGCGTGCGATTTCAGCACCGCCTCCACCTGGGAGTTTGAGCCGCTTGACGATGCCGTCTTCCCGGCTGTGGACCTGGCCCGTCAGGCCGGGGTGACCGGCGGATGCATGACCGCGGTCTACAACGCCGCCAACGAGGAGGCCGCCGGGGCCTTCCTGGCCGGACGTATCAGCTTCGCGGCGATTGTGCGAACAATCGCTGACGTCTGCAGCGCTGGCGGCCAATGGTCCGCAGAACCGGCTACCGTGGAGGAAGTACTCGAAGCCCAACGGTGGGCCCGGCAACGCGCCCGCGACGTCATTGCCGTCGCCGCACAGGAGGTCGCACCACTGCGATGATGTTCGTAATCGGGATCATGCTCTTCGCGCTGGCCATCCTCGTCTCCGTGGCACTGCACGAATGCGGCCACATGTGGGTCGCGCGGGCCACCGGAATGAAGGTGCGCCGCTACTTCGTCGGCTTCGGCCCGACCCTGTGGTCGACGATGCGGCCCAATAAACTCGGCTCGACCGAATACGGCCTCAAAGCCGTCCCGCTCGGCGGCTTCTGTGACATCGCCGGCATGACGTCGGTGGACCAGTTGCGGCCGGAGGACGAGCCCTACGCGATGTATAAGCAGAAGACCTGGAAGCGGGTCGCGGTGCTGTTCGCGGGCCCGGCCATGAACTTCATCATCGGTTTGGTGTTGGTCTACGGAATCGCCATCGTGTGGGGTCTACCGAATCTGCATCCGCCAACCAGCGCGATCGTCGGTGAAATCAGTTGCGTCAAACCGGAACTCGTCAAGGGCGAACTCGGCACCTGTACCGGCACAGGGCCGGCCGCGCTGGCCGGGATCAGGGCCGGCGATGTGGTGGTCAAGGTCGGCGGAACCGATGTCAAGACATTCGAGGAGATGGTGACCGAGGTGCGCAAGTCCTCCGGTCCCACCCCGTTTGTCGTGGAGCGCACCACGGACGGCACGACGACGAACATCGACATGGTTGTTGACGTAGCCACCACCAAACGCTGGGTCGCCCCGGCCGGCGGCGGTGAGGCCACCGCACCCTCCGATGTGGGCTCGATCGGTATCGGCGCGGCGCAGTTCGGGCCGACGCATTACAACGCACTCTCAGCCGTGCCGGGCACCTTCGCCTTCACCGGCGATCTTGCCGTGGAGTTGGGCAAGTCGATGGCGGCGATCCCAAGCAAGGTCGGTGCACTGGTACATGCAATCGGTGGCGGTGATCGCGATCCCGAGACGCCGATCAGCATCGTCGGTGCCAGCATCATCGGCGGCGATACCGTCGACCACGGGTTGTGGGTGGCGTTCTGGTTCTTTCTGGCTCAGCTCAACTTCGTGCTGGGCGCCATCAATCTCGTTCCTCTACTTCCGTTCGACGGCGGCCATATCGCCGTCGCTTTCTACGAGAAGATCCGTAACGTGATCCGCTCGGTGCGCGGTGCATTACCCGCCGCACCAGTGGATTACACCAAGTTGATGCCTGCCACCTATGTGATCCTCGCAGTGGTGGTCGGTTACATGGCACTGACCGTGACCGCTGACCTGGTCAACCCGATCAGGTTGTTCCAGTAGGAGATTGCGATGAGCACCGGCTCGATCGGCCTAGGCATACCAGCTCCACCCGCTCCAACTCTGGCGCCTCGACGCAAGACCCGTCAGCTGATGGTTCGTGATGTCGGCGTAGGCAGCGACTACCCGATCTCGGTGCAGTCGATGTGCACCACCAAGACCCACGATGTCAACGCCACGCTGCAGCAGATCGCCGAACTGACCGCCACCGGCTGCAACATCGTTCGGGTGGCGTGCCCTCGGCAGGAGGATGCCGACGCGCTCGCTGAGATCGCCCGTAAGAGCAAGATCCCGGTGATCGCCGATATCCACTTTCAGCCGAAGTACATCTTCGCCGCGATCGATGCGGGCTGTGCGGCGGTGCGGGTGAACCCGGGCAATATCAAGGAGTTCGACGGTCGTGTCGCCGAGGTGGCGAAAGCCGCCGGCGCTGCTGGCATTCCGATCCGCATCGGCGTCAACGCGGGCTCGCTGGACAAGAGGTTCCTGGAGAAGTACGGCAAGGCCACCCCGGAAGCACTCGTCGAGTCGGCCCTATGGGAGGCCTCGCTCTTCGAGGAACATGGCTTCGGCAATATCAAAATCAGTGTCAAGCACAACGACCCCGTCGTGATGGTGGCGGCGTATGAGTTGCTGGCCGAAAAGAGTGACTACCCTTTGCATCTCGGCGTCACCGAGGCCGGCCCGGCCTTCCAGGGCACGATCAAATCGGCTGTCGCCTTCGGTGCGCTGCTGTCACGGGGTATTGGTGACACCATCCGGGTGTCGCTGTCGGCCCCGCCGGTAGAAGAAGTCAAGGTCGGTAACCAGATTCTGGAGTCGTTGAACCTGCGGCCCCGCGGCCTGGAGATCGTGTCATGCCCGTCGTGTGGACGCGCCCAGGTTGACGTCTACACCCTGGCTAATGCTGTCAGCGCCGGGCTCGAGGGTCTCGACGTGCCGCTGCGGGTGGCTGTCATGGGTTGTGTGGTCAACGGCCCGGGCGAGGCTCGCGAGGCCGATCTCGGGGTGGCCTCCGGCAACGGTAAAGGCCAGATCTTCGTCAAGGGCGAAGTGATCAAGACGGTGCCCGAGTCCATGATCGTTGAGACGCTGATCGAAGAGGCGATGCGGATCGCCGACGAGCTGCGCGGCGCTGATACATCTGCCGGTGGTTCGCCGGTGGTCACCGTAAGCTGAGGGGCAAACCTCACCGCGGGTGAAACCCGCAGAAAGAACTGCCATGTCGGCTCCGCCACTACTGCGCTCGGTCGACCGACGCCGGGTGTCGGTGGTGCGTGACGCGGCAGCGGTGAGCCGGGTGTTGGCCGCCGATCCGGTGGGCTCGTGCATGGTCGCGGCCCGGGTGGCCGATCACGGGGTCGACCCCGGCGGCATCGGCGGGGAGTTGTGGACGCGGCGCCACGCGGAGGACTCGCTGTGTTACGCCGGACCCAATCTGACACCACTGCGCGGTGGGCTGTCTGATTTGTGGGCGTTCGCCGATCGGGCGTTGAGCACGGCGCGACGGTGTTCGTCGCTGGTCGGCCGGGCCGATCTGGTGTTGCCGATGTGGGATCGACTACAGCATGGTTGGGGCCCGGCGCGTGATGTGCGGGATCGTCAGCCTCTTCTGGCCCTGGCCGCGCGCCCTCAGTGTGCGGTGGATCCGGGTGTGCGGAGAGTGCGGGTCGACGAGTTGGATGCCTACCTGGTGGCCGCCGTGGACATGTTCATCGGCGAAGTCGGAGTAGACCCTCGGGTCGGTGACGGTGGCCGTGGTTACCGCCGACGGGTGGCCAGCCTGATCGCCTCCGGGCGGGCCTTTGCGCGCTTCGAGCACGGCCAGGTGGTGTTCAAGGCCGAAATCGGTTCGCAGTCCCCGGCAGTCGGCCAAATCCAGGGTGTCTGGGTTCACCCGGAATGGCGTGGCCACGGACTCGGCACAGCCGGAACCGCCGCGGTTTCTGCAGCAGTGGTCCAAACCGGGCGTATCGCCAGCCTGTACGTCAACGGCTACAACACCGTCGCCCGTGCCGCCTATGCCAGGGTCGGCTTCCGCGAGATCGGCACCTTCGCGACCGTTCTGCTCGACTGACTCGGTACTGATCGGACGGTGCGCCTCCCTCGGATCTGGGTCACGGACTCATAACATCTGCCTCAATGGCAACTCGAACCCCATTAATCACACGAGTCACAGGCTTGTCAGCGGTGCTGGCGCTGCTCGCTGCTGGGACGCTGTCGTCGTGCACCCCGCGCCCGGACGGCCCGACAGCGACGGCCGAGCAGTTCTTCGCGGATCTCGGCCGGGGTGACACCGGGGCGGCCGCCCAGCTCAGCGACCTGCCGACCGAGGCCCACGCAGCGTTGAACGAGGCGTGGTCGGGGCTGCAAGCCACGCATCTGGATGCCAAGATCCTCGGCTCCCGCTACACCGAGGACACCGGCAGTGTGAATTACCGCTTCACCTGGGAGCTGCCCAGGAAGCGAACATGGACCTACGACGGTGTGCTGAACCTGATCCGCGACGAGGGCACGTGGCGCGTTCGCTGGATCGCCAGCGCCCTGCACCCCAAACTCGGCGAGAACCAGACCTTCGAATTGCGGGCCGACCCATCGCGGCGGGCATCGGTCAACGAACAGAGCGGCACCGAGGTTCTGGTGCCCGGCAGTCTCTTCCACTACCAACTCGACGCCGCGAAGGCCGGCGCCAGACTGATGTCGACGGCGCGGGTAGTCACCGACGTTCTTCGCCCGTTCGATGACACCCTCAACCCGCAGCGGCTGGCCGAGGAAGCCAGCTCGTCCAACGGGCCGTTGGAACTCATCACTCTGCAGCCCACCGATCATGACCGGGTGGCCCAGGCACTCGACGGTTTACCCGGTGTCATCGTCACGCCGCAGGCTGAAATGCTTTCCACCGACGCGACTTTCGCGCCGGCCGTCATCAACGAGGTCCGTAAGGCGGTGTCCGACGAGCTCGACGGTGAGGCCGGTTGGCGAGTGGTCAGCGTCAACAGAAACCGGGCCGACGTCGACGTCCTCACCGAGGTTGCGGCCAAGCCGATGCCATCGATCTCGCTGACACTGGACCGCGGTGTTCAGGATGCCGCCCAGCACGCAGTCGACGGACAGTGGCGCAAGGCCATGCTGGTCGTGATCAAACCGTCGACCGGGGCAATTCTCGGGGTCGCTCAGAACGCGGCCGCCGATGCCGACGGTCCGGCGGCCACCACGGGCCTCTACCCGCCGGGGTCGACCTTCAAGATCGTCACTGCCGGAGCGGCAATCCAACGCAATATGGCCACGCCCAACACCCTGTTGGGCTGCCCGGGCCAGATCGATATCGGCGATCGCACCATCCCCAACTACAACAGGTTCGACCTCGGCACAGTCCCGATGGCCAAAGCCTTCGCCAACTCCTGCAACACCACATTCGCCGAACTGGCCAGCCGGATGCCGCCGAAAGCGCTCACTGATGCGGCCTCGCAATTCGGGATCGGTGCCGACTTCACGATTGAGGGTCTGACCACCGTCACCGGCACCGTGCCGCCAACCGTCAACCTCGCCGAGCGCACCGAAGACGGATTCGGCCAGGGCAAGGTTCTGGTGACCCCATTCGGGATGGCACTCGCGGCGGCCACCGTCGCAGCCGGTACGACACCGACGCCACACCTGATCGTGGGTAGCACGACCACCGAGACTGGTGAGAACCCGCCGGCCGACCCGGTAATCCTCGATGGTCTGCGATCGATGATGCGACTTGTGGTCACCAACGGCACCGCCAGAGAGATTGACGACGCCGGGTCGGTGTACGGCAAGACCGGAGAGGCCGAGTTCGAGGGCGGCTCGCACGCCTGGTTCGCGGGCTACCGTGGCGACCTGGCGTTCGCCGCGCTGATTGTCGGCGGCGGCTCATCGGCCTACGCCGTCCGAATGGTCAAGCAGATGTTGCAGGAACTGCCTGACGGCTATCTGGCCTGAGCGATTACCGACCGGTCGCCTTCCAGCTGATTCAGTTCGATCGTCCGGACTGCTGGTTTGACTGATTGCCCTGGCCGGATTGGTTGGGGCCCTGTTGGTTGGGGCCCTGTTGGTTGGGGCCCTGTTGGTTGGGGCCCGGTGGAGGTCCTGGTTTCGGTCCCGGTGGAGGTCCTGCCTTGGGC
>JBAXIA010000159.1:0-6637 GCA_037138615.1 Mycobacteriaceae bacterium
CTTGACCTCTTCCACCGCGAAGACCTCGCCTACGCGAAGCGTCTCGATGCGGCCGGCGTGCCGTGCGAGGTGCACGTGGTTCCCGGGGCGTTCCACGGCTTCGACCGGATCGCGACGAAATCCTCTATCGCCCGCGCCTACTTCGACAGCCAGGCCACCAGTCTGCGGAAAGCCTTCAACCTATGACTCCGAAATCCGCCGTGCTCACCGAACAGCAGAGCGACCTGCGCGATGCGGTCGCCAACCTGATGGCCAAGCGCTCACCCGAGGCAGCGGTGCGCCGACTCATGTCCGACGAATCCGGTCACGACACCGCGGTGTGGTCCGAGTTGGCGGCGATGGGCCTGCTCGGTCTGACCATCCCCGAGGAGTTCGGCGGCGCGGGTGCCGATGCCACCGAACTGGCGGTGGTGTCCGAGCAGATGGGCCGGGCGCTGTTGTGCGCGCCATACCTCTCGACGGCGGTGTTGGCCCCGTATTTACTCCTGGCGCTAGGCGATCCAGCCGAGTGTGCCGAGGCGCTGCCGCGGATCGCGGCGGGTGAGTTGCTGGCGACGGTTGCCTTCGCCGAGGCAGGTTCGGCGCGGCCACCGGAGCGGTCTGTCACCACAGCCGTCGCCGACGGCGACCAGTGGACGCTGACGGGTGAAAAGACCTATGTGCTGGACGCAACCATTGCGGACCGCTTCTACGTGCAGGCCCACTGCGATTCCGGCACAGCGATCTTCGCCGTCGAACGCACTGCGCCCGGATTGTCTGTTGCGCCGCTGACCACCGTCGACCAGACCCGTAGGCAAGGCCGGTTGACCCTCGCCGGTACCCCCGCCCGGTTGATCGGCGGCGTCGGCAAAGGCTCGGCAGCGTTGGACAGCGCGCTCGATCAGTCGGCAGTGGCGTTGATAGCCGAACAGGCCGGCGGTGCCATGCACGCCATGCAGATGGCAGCCGACTACGCCGGCGTCCGCCACCAGTTCGGCCGTGCCATCGGCAGCTTCCAGGCGGTCAAACACATGTGCGTCGACATGCTCCTGGAAGCGGAGTCGGCGTCCTCGGCCGCGCGCCACGTCGCCGCCGCCTTCGACGCCTGCGAACCGGACCGGTTAGCCGATCTGGCTCTGGCCCAGGCGTATTGCTCGGATGCGTTCGTGTTCGTCGCGGCCACCAATATCCAGGTCCACGGCGGGATCGGTTTCACCTGGGAGCACCCCGCGCACCTCTACCTGCGTCGTGCCCGCACCGACGCGCAGATTTTCGGCGACTCGAACTGGCACCGGGAACGCTACGTTCGGCTACGGGAGGACAACTCATGACCGATATGACCGACGACGACGTCCGGGCCGAGGTGCGCGCCTGGCTGGCGGACAACGTCGATCCCGCCCTGGGCCGCGCCGAGTGGAGTCGGAAGGTGTTCGACGCCGGGTGGTCGGCACCGAGTTGGGAGCCGGCGTGGGGTGGTCGCGGACTGAGCAGTGCGCAATCACGCCTCGTCGCAGCCGAATTCGCCAACGTCGGCGCATACGGCACCGGAGCGGACCGAGCCGACATGCTGTCCTGCACCGTGCGCGATCTGGGCACAGAGGAACAGAAGCTGCGGTTGATCCCGCCATCGGTGCGCGGGGAGACCCGGTGGTGCCTGCTCTATAGCGAACCGGGCGCCGGCTCGGATCTGGCCGGCCTGCGCACCCGCGCCGACCGCGACGGAGACGACTGGATCATCAACGGACAGAAGGTCTGGACATCATTCGCCAAGACCGCCGACTACGGGCTACTGGTGGCCCGCACCGACTGGGACGTACCCAAGCACAAGGGCATCAGCTTCTTCATCTTCCCGATGCGCCAACCCGGTGTGGAGATCCGGCCGATCCACCAGATCACCGGTGAGTCGGAGTTCAACGAGGTGTTCATCACCGACGCGCGAGTGTCGCACGCCAACCTGGTGGGTGAACCCGGTGGCGGCTGGGCCGTGCTGCAACTGGCCCTGGCCTACGAACGCCGACTGATGGGCGACCTGGCCCGCACCGCCAAATCCACCCGGGATTTGAAACCGGACGCCGACTCTTTGATCGGAATGGCCAGGGCAGCAGGTGTTCTCGGTGATGCCCATATCCGCCAGGAGATCGCCCGGGCCGAGTCACTGGCGACGGTCAACCGGTGGAACACCCAGCGTGCCAAGACCACCACCGATCGCACCGAGGCGGCCACCCTGATGGCACTGGGCAAAATCGCGATGTCGCGAATCCTGCATGAGACCGCGCGGATCCAGACCGAGATCGTCGGACCCGAGTCGATGCTCACCGGATCGGACAACCCGGTCGGCGACGCGGTGACCTTCCGCACCCTGAATGCCTACTTCACCTCGATCGGCGGCGGCACCGATCAGATCCAGCGCAACATTGTCGGTGAGCGGGTGCTGGGCCTGCCGAAGGAGCCGGAACCCTACCGCGACAGCGCATTCCGGGATCTGCCGCACTGATTAGCGGAAGTGCAGGATGTCGCTGCCCCAGGCCTTCCGGATCTTCTCGTCGGCGTCCTGAACGATCCGATCGGCGTTGTCGATGATCAGACAGGAGCGATCCGGCTCACCGTACGGCGGCCACTCCGGTTCGCCGGCCAGTCCGGTGGGAGTCGATGTCGCCGCGAAGTTCACCCACCGTGACCGGATACGCTTGGACACCGCCTTGGCGGATTTCGTCCCGCCCAGTTTAAGTGTGACATCCTTGGGTGCGCCGAGAGTTCCCCAGACATAGGGCAATTCGGTTGCGTGCGCGGCGCCCACCAGCAGCACCTTCATGATCGGGGTGGCATAGTCGAAGCGGTAGAGGTAAACCGGCGCGACCTGGCTGTGCCCCTCGGCCAGCCACACCGACGGCATCCGGAAACCCACATCGCTGGCGATACTCAGGCCGCGACCACTGCCACGGTAGCGCGCGTGAGAAGACTCGAGTTCCTCCACGGTGGGCAACGCCATATCGGGTTGTTCGGCGGCAATGTCGTTGAACATCGACGTGATCGCACGCGGGGTGATCGGCATCAGCGGTGAGCGCATCAACCGAAACAGCGCCGCCTCGTGCTTGTTGGTTCCGATGATCAGTGGAACCGGAAGCGTCCGGCCGTCACGGGCCGAGTGCACCGGGTAATCGGGCAGGAGATCGCCGTCGACCACCGGGACGAACGCGACGGTGCCCGGATGGTTGACGGGAATTTCGGCGAAGACCTTGTCAGTCGCCGACATCAGCGCACGGATGTCCGCGTCGACCAACTTCTCGGCCTCAGCCGCGGCAATACCGAGATGATCGAGCACGAGGTGGGTGACACGTTGGGCGCGTTCATGTTCGTAGACCGATGTCGCCGGGGAACTTTGGGCGATCGCGGCAGCAAACAGTCCTGCGGCCTGTGGCATTGCGAGCAGAGAGGTCACGATGCCGGCGCCGGCGGATTCCCCGAACAGTGTCACCCGGTTCGGGTCGCCGCCGAATGCGGCGATATTGTCCCGGACCCACGCCAGTGCCGCGAGGACGTCGCGCAGGCCGACGTTGGAATCGAAGTTCCCGCGGCCCATTCCGGAGAGGTCAAGAAAGCCGAACACCCCCAGTCGGTAGTTGAGCGTGACCACCACGACGTCACCCTCGCTGGACAGTCGCCTGCCGTCGTAGAGGGGTTGGCTGCCCGACCCGAGCACGAAGGCGCCGCCGTGCACCCAGACCATCACCGGTTTGGCGTCGCCGGGTGTAGTGCCCTTGGGAGCCCAGATATTCACGCTCAGGCAGTCCTCGTTCTCCGCTCCACCGAGGTCGAGGGGAAATACCGGGAGGGAGGGTTGAGGGCACACGAACCCGTACCGACCGGCATCGGCCACCTCTGTCCAGGGTTGCGGTGGTTCAGGCGCCCGGAACCTGAGGTCACCGATCGGCGCGGCGGCGTAGCGGATGCCCCTCCACGCCATGGCACGGCCGACGTCGATTCCACGAACCGGCCCGTAGGCGGTGTCAACCACGAGGTTGTCGTTCATCATCGGAGCTCGCAGGGTCCTTTCGGGTCGTCCGCAAGGTTACCGGCCGGGCGCCGACGGCCTAGAAATGCAGCGCTCGCCAGTGCCAGTCCAACACCGGCCGATCCGCGCCCTCGCCGACCGCGTACACCAGCGAGCGCAGGACCACCACGCCACCGCGATCTCCGGGCAACACTTCGGCCGACTCGACGCGCAAATCGCTGTAGAGGGTGTCGCCCTCGTACACCGGGCCGGTGTGATCGCAGGACTGCCAGCCCAGCACGGTCACCAGATTGGGCATGAGTCGAGTGGCCTGGGCTAAGGCGAGTCCGATCGTGTGCCCGCCGTACACCAGGCGCCGGCTGGCTGTGCGCGAATCATGATGGGTGGCAGCGATATTAAGTGTGAGCCTGGCGAGTTCGGGGGCGGAGCTGACGATGTCCCCGGTACTGCGCCACACCGTATCGGTGATTTCAGTAGAGAAATGCGGGCCGGGCACCCGTCTTCGGAACGCATCAGCATCCCAGTGTCGAGTCGGATCGATATCGGGCGCTACACCCGAACCGATCCGCGACAGGTCGTCACTCTGCCCGGTGTCGCCGGCATCGGGGCTGCACGGCAGCATCGCGCAGCGATAGAAGTCGAGAACCAGCCGGCCGACGTGGTCGACCGTGGTCATCCGCAGCGCGGCCAGACCGGTGGGTGGGCGGTCGGGTTTGGCGCTGTTCTGCTTCAGGCCCACCACCTCGGTGCGGGTGAACAGGGTGTCGCCGATCATCGGGAACCGGTGGAAGCTCAGTCCGCGGTAGAACAGATTGGCCTTGACCCGCTGCGTCACCAGAGTGGACTGGCCGATCGCGATATCGCACACCAGCGCAGGATGGGCCAGTTGCCCGGGTTCACCGAGGACGGCGTGTGACAACTCCGCATCCAGCGCCAGCCGCAGGCGGTCACCCACGATTGCCTGATGGGCGGCCGCGATGCCGGGAGTGAGTGTCATCGACGGCGCCGAATCGAAGACCTGCCCAACCACCAGGTCGTCGAAATAGGGTCCACCGCTGCCGATATGGCCATGCAGAGTCACAGCAATCAGTGTGTCATTCGGCTATTTGTGGATTAACATCTCCCACACACTGAGGAAGGGGTCCAGGATGATTCACACACTGCGCGCGCCATTGACTGCCGGCACAGTTGCCGCCGTCACCGCGGCCGCCTTGATCAGCGCACCGGCCGACAATGCCGACCGGCTGCTCGCCTCACTGGCGGTGCCATCGAGCAACCTGGTCGCCCTGTCTGCATGGCAGGACCCCATCGTGGCATTACTCGACTCCGGGGAACTGGCCGAGAACTACGTCTTCGGCCGCTACTGGAACTTTGGTAAGGACGGCGGCGCGCTTAACTGGCCCTACGCCGGGTTCGACCAGAACGGCGGGCAGGTGTTGAACGCGGGGCTCTACTACACGCGCGAGTTGGGCTCTTACTTCTACGTGGGCTTCCTACCGAACTTCACCGCCGAGGCGTACCTGCCGGCCGTTCAGCAATTCCAGCTCAACGTCGAGGACTACGTCAGCGTCGTGCTTAGCGGACTGAACCTGGCAGCCAGAGAGTTGGCGACGGGCGTGTGGGACCTGCCCGCGGCTGCCCTCGACACCGTCCAGCTGGCGGCGGCGGGCCAGTTCGCCGAAGCCCTCACCGTGATCACCGACGCGATCATTGGTCCGATCGTCGCGGCGGCGCAAAGCGTGCTCGACGCCGGAAGCTACGTGGTGAGCAATGTTGTGACCAAGGCAGGCGCGGTGGTCGCCGCGCTGCCGCAGATTCTGACGACCTTCGCCGGGTCGGCGATTGGCGGCGCCTCAATTTTGGCGCAGCAGATCGCCGCGATCACCACCGGCGTGGTGTCCGACCTTTCGACTCTTAACTTCGAGGGCGCCTGGAATGCCGCCGTCGACGGATTGCTGGGACCGTCCGGAATTCCCGGCACGTTGCTCAACCTGACTACCGGAGCGGGCGTGCAGACCGGTCCGATCGTCGACACGACCGACATTCCCGCCAACTTCGTACCCAGCTTCCGTACGGCGGTGCAGGCCGCGCAGTGGACGATCAGGAGTGCGCTGGCGACGGAACCAGTAGCGGCCGCAAGTTCCGCATCGGTGGCCAGGGCAACGACCCGGCTCGCCGAGCCGACTCCGACAACAGCTGTTGAGGACGAAACCTCGACGGCCGCTGTCGATTCCCCGTCGGCCGCCGATACGGCGGACACCGCCGCACCGGACCGCAAGGCCGCCAAACGCGATCGTGCCTCCCGCACAGCCGCGAACCGGACGGGCAACTAGGCCTGCGAACGATCCTGTCCACTCACCTGCCTTTTCCGCAGCCTCATCCCCCGCGCGCCGGCGACGAACTGCGTGCGGTCAGGGCCGCCAGGCCTATCCACCGGGTGCGCACCCCGGTCGGCGATGAGGCCTAGCTGGTCACCGGGTACGCCGCCGCGAACTGCTGGACGACGACCGCCTTGGCCGGTCGCACCGTTGCCCAGCCACCGCTCCGCGTAGCCGGGCGTCGGCCTTGTTCGGCGGTCCGATCGGCGACTACGACGCGGAATTCACCGGCCACGAGCGGATGCGTTCTCTGCTGAATCCGCATTTC
>JBAXIA010000160.1:0-6553 GCA_037138615.1 Mycobacteriaceae bacterium
ACAGCTAACGTGATCTTGGCTTTGGTGCCCTGCGGTTCTATGGCCTTGACGTTACCGACCTTTACCCCGGAAACCCGAACCTCGTCACCGGGGTAGATCGCCGTGGCGCTGGTGAAGTAGGCCGTGATGGTCGTGGGTTTCAAGACCGTATTGCGGACCAAAAGTGTCACGCCCGCAGCGATGAGCACTGCAAGTGCAGCAGCGATCACGCCGGTAAATCGCCTTCGGGTCATCCGGGCACCTGCCCTACTCGACGCCAGGGTTCCCAGTTGCTGTTCCACGGGAACGGGAACTCTGCCCGCGGCCCGGCATTGTCCGGCGGCTGGCCGGCGTTGACGCCACGACGGAATCCGAAGATGTAGTCGATGAAGGGCTGAATCGTCTGCGCCGGGCTGAGGTTGGCCACGAATGCGTTGTAGAAGAACCCGTTGTTGACCGCTTCGGCCTGGGTCACCTGGAATTTAGCAATGCCGGCCATGGCTTTGCCGATGTTGTCGTTGTTCTTCTGCAGCATCGCCGTCACCGAGTTCAGCTGCTCCAAGGCCGGTGCGAGTTCCTTTTCGTTATCGGCCACAATGCCACTGAGTTGCTGGGCCAACGCTGACGTGTTGGCCAGCAGGGTGACGATCGCGTACCGACGCTCTTGGAGAACCCCGAGCAACTCGTTTGCGTTGAGGATCAAGGTGTTGACCTGCTCGCTGCGCTGCGATAGCACCGCTGTCACCTCAGAGGCGCTCTTGAGCAGACCGCTGAGGGACTCATTCCGCTCGTTAAGTGCCCGCGAAATCCTGCTCAGCCCGTCGAATGTCGGGGCCAGCTGCGGCGCCAGCCGATCGATGGTCACCGACAGCGTGTCCAAGGATTTGTTGAGGGCGGCGGTGTCGGTGCCCCTGGTATTGGCAGTGAATTCACTAACCGCGTCGGTCAGGGAATATGGCGCGCCGGTGCGGGACACGGGGATGACATCGGAGGAGCGTAGCGTCCCCTTGCCGTCCGATTCCAGCGTGAGCACCCGCTGGCCGAGCAGGGTCCCGGTTCGGATGTGCGCCGTGGTGTCGGAGCCCAGTCGCACCTTTCCGTTGACCATGAAGGTCACCAGGGCCTTACCCTCATGCAGCGAAACATCGGAGACGGTGCCGACCGTGACCCCGGAGACCTTGACGTCGTTGCCGGGTGCCACACCACCGGCCTCGGTGAACAACGCCTGATGGCGGACGGAGGTCGCCAGCGACAGCAGTCGTTGTGGCTGCAGGCCAACAACGATGACAAGAAGGATCAGCGCCAGACCGATGAAGCCGGAGCGAATGAGGTTCGAACCCCGATATCTCAACATGTCGGCATCACGGCTCAGCGCACCTTCCCGTGTGCTGCATGATCCACGGGAAATAGGCCGTGCGCCCCTGCAGATCGGTGACCCGGGCCGACATTCCGCAGAGGTACTGGTTGATCCAGCTGCCATAGGAACCGAGGCGGACCAATTTCCGATAGTTATTCGGCGCCTTCTGCAGGGCGATGTCGACCGTTTCCTTGTCCTGGTCCAGCAACGGAGCCAATCGGGCGAGTTGGTCGACAGTACCGGCCAGCGGTGGCCGTGCTTCGTTGAGAAGGTCGGTCAATGATGCGGTACCGCTGTCCAATGCGGTGATTGCATCACCGATCGGGTTGCGGTCCTGGGACAGACCGGTGATCAGCTGTTCAAGGCGGTCGACGGTGCCGGAGAATTTCTCGCCGTCCTTGCTGATGGTCGCCAGAACGGTATTGAGGTTATCGACCAGCTGCTGCACGGTTTTGCTGTTGTCGGCAAGCGAGTTCGAGAATGACGATGTCTTAGCGAACAACGATTCCAGATTACCGTCCTGGCCCTGCAGCACCTGGATCAGTGAATTGGTCAGCGCGTTTACTGCCTGCGGATTCAACCCCTGCACAACAGGTTTCAACCCACCCAATAACAGGTCGAGATCCAGTGCAGCCTCGGTACGGTCGGCCGGAATCACCGAGCCGGCTTCCTGGATTTTCGCCGATCCCGGACTATCGATGAGGTCCAGGAAACGATCGCCGACAAGGTTGAGATACCGCACTGCCGCTTTTGTACCGGACGTCAGCACGATGTTCTGGTCAGCCCCGAAGCCGACGACCACAGAATTGTCTGGTTGCAGATCGACCGCGTTCACCGTTCCTACCCGAACACCCGCTACCCGCACCGAGTCCCCAGCCTTGAGGCTCGACGCGTCCGCGAACACCGCGGAATACTTGTTGTCCGAGCCGGCGCGGTACTGGCTGAAAATCGCGAAGAGGACAGCCGTCAGCATCAGCATCACGATGCCGAAGATGCCGACCTTGATCGAGGTGTTTCGCAGGCTGCTCATCCGCCGGGCTGCCCGATCTGCGCGGTGTTGCGAGGCGGGCCGGCCAGCGGCCCGAACAGCGCCTGCTTGAGGCCATCGGAGTTCAGCAGGATGCCCTGGTTGCCATACTGCGCCTGGTTGGCTCCGATGTCGGCGACGACGAACGGGGTTCGCTTCTCGTACGGCACGTTGGGTAGGTCCGTGCATTGCGGGCCACCCTTGGCCGCGACCTTGGGCAGATTGTCCGGATAGCGGTAGCGCTCACGGCCGAGAAAGAACGACTGCAGCAGAACCGCACCCGGAACCGGGGCGCCAGGTCCGGTGGCGAGGGGAACCAATCCGCCGATACCGCAGGTGAGCGCGGCGTTGTATTGATTAGTCAGATCGGTGGTCGGTACCAGCAGGTGAAGCACATCAGTCAGCGGCTGTCGATTGGCGGACAGCACATCTGTTCCGATATCCGCCAGACCGATGGCGCTGATCAGAAGCGCATCGAGGTTGCTCTGCTGATCAACAACCGTGCCGCTGAACCGCGCCGTGTTGTCAAGGATGGCCATCAGGTCCGGCGATGCATCGGCGAACGCATTGAACACAGTCGGTGCAACGGCGATGTCGTGGTTCAAGCTATCCAGGGCGGGGTTGAGCTTGATCAGTGCAGCGTCGAGATCCACCAGACCCTGACCGAATTTGTTTCCGCGGCCGCTGAGTGACTTGGACAACGCTCCGAGGGTCTGGTTCAACTTCGCAGGCTCGACTTTGGAGAGCACCGAGACGAGCTGCTGAAACACGGTGTTGATTTCGACAGTGACCTTGTTACCGTTGATTACCGCGCCTGAGCTGAGCGAACTCGCCGACGGATCGGCCGGGGACACCAGCTCGACGAACTTCGAGCCGAACACCGTCGTGGACGCGATCTCGGCTCCCACGTTGGCCGGAATGGCGTCCAGCGAAGCGGGATCGAGAGCCAGGTGCAGCGCGGCGCCGCCGTCGGGCAAGGACTCGATCGAGGCCACCTTGCCGACCTGCGCACCGTTGATTTTGACCTTGGCTTCCGGGTACATCACCAGGCCGGCCCGGTCTGAAATGACGGTCACGGGAACGGTGTTCTTAAAACTGTCGCGGAACAGCCCCACGGCAAGGGTGAAGATCAACGCCAATGTGAGGACGGTCAGCAATCCCGCGATCAGCCGGGCGCTGCCACGCGCTCCGAAATTCTGCCCGGCCCTGGCTGCTACCGGTACCGCCGCGGTTTCGGTCTCAGATCGGTCGGACGGTCCCGGGCCGAGATTGGCAGTCATCCCGTCCCCCTATCCGGCCAGATTGAAGTTGCCGTTGGAACCGTAGATCGCCAGCGACACAAACAATGTCACCGATACCACCACGATCAGGGAGGTGCGCACCGCATTGCCCACAGCGACCCCGACGCCAGACGGACCACCGGTGGCGAAGTAGCCGAAGAAGGTGTGAATCAACAGGATCGCGATCGCCATCAGTATCGCCTGCAGAAACGACCACAGCAGGTCGATCGGGTTCAGGAAGGTCTCAAAGTAGTGGTCGTACAGTCCGGCAGACTGACCGAACAACACAACGGTGACGAACTTGCTGGCGAGAAAAGACAGGATCACCGCGACGGAGTACAGCGGCGTGATGGCGATCATCCCGGCCACCAATCGGGTGGACACAAGGTATTCGATCGGACGGATGCCCATCGACTCCAGCGCATCGATCTCTTCGTTGATCCGCATCGCCCCGAGCTGTGCGGTCACCCCGGCGCCGAAGGTGGCCGCCAGACCGATGCCGGCCACCACCGGTGCAGAGATCCGGACGTTGATGAATGCCGCGAGGAAGCCGGTCAGCGCCTCGATGCCGATATTGCCCAGTGACGAGTATCCCTGAACTGCGAGGGTGCCGCCGGCTGCCAGCGTCAGGAACCCGACGATGGCCACGGTGCCACCGATCATCGCCAGTGTCCCCGCGCCCATTGAGATCTCAGCAATAAGACGAGTGATCTCCGTGCGATACCGAACGAGTGCGTGTGGCACCCCGGCTATTGCCTTGCCGTAGAAGAGCGTGTGGTCCCCGATACGACCGAAGAAGCCGCTGGGGCGGCGGAGCTGGCGAAACATCCGCGGGTAATTGGTGCGCAAGACAGTCAGGGTACCCACGACATCAACCCGTCGTCAGTCGGATACCGATCGCCGTAACGACCACGTTGACGACGAACAATGCCATGAAGGCGTACACCACCGTCTCGTTGACCGCGTTGCCGACAGCCTTGGCGCCACCTCCGGTGATCATCAGCCCGCGGTAGCAGGCCACCAGTCCCGCGATCAGCCCGAACAAAGCTGCCTTCACGCACGAGATGATCACCTCGGGGACACCGGTCAACAGGGTGATTCCCGCGGCGAACGCACCCGGGTTCACATCCTGGACGAACACCGAAAACACGTAACCGCCGAGGATGCCGATGATGACCACCAGCGAGTTGAGCAGCAGAGCCACCACTCCAGAGGCCAGTACGCGCGGGGTCACCAGTCGCTGTACCGGATTGATGCCCAGCACCTCCATGGCGTCGATCTCTTCGCGGATGGTTCGCGAACCGAGATCCGCGCACATCGCCGTCGCACCTGCGCCCGCCACGATCAGCACCGTGACCAGCGGACCGACCTGCGTTACGGCGCCGAAGGCCGCGCCGGCGCCAGACAGGTCGGCCGCACCTAATTCCCGCAGCAGGATGTTGAGGGTGAAGCTCACCAACACGGTGAAAGGGATCGCGACAAGCAGGGTGGGCGCCAGCGATACCCGAGCCACGAACCAGGCCTGCTCCAGGAATTCCCGCCGCTGAAACGGCCGTTGGAAGGCAAACCGGATGGCGTCGGCGGACATAGCGAACAGACCCCCGATTGCCTCCATCGGACTCGACACGCCTTTGCCCAGCGCGATGCCCGGGGACCAGCGATCTGCCGCTCTGTTCGCCATACGGGTCGGTGTACTCCCTGACTGAAACGTGTTCCAACCGTGCCCACGTAACTTAGGCGAAGAACCCCCCGAAGGTGCCCGAATCGACCGGACTGGCCCCGGGTGGTCCCAATGAGGGCAATTTCTAGATTGCTGGAGCCCTTTGTGACCACAATGATCACTCAAACCGCGACCCGACAGGAGTACGACTTTGCAGCGCTACACCGATCGCCGCGTTCTGGTCACAGGGGGCGGTTCCGGGATCGGCCAAGCCTGCGTCCTGCGCATTCTCGCCGAAGGCGGCCGGGTGGTGGCGGCCGATATCAGCGCGGCCGGGCTAAAAGACACACTGGCCAAGGCCGGCGCCGCCGCGTCGACGCTGAGCACCGTCGTGATGGATGTCGGTGATGAGGAATCGGTCAAGTCCGGGGTGCGTCAGGCAATCGAGTTTCTCGGTGGCCTCGACACCCTGGTAAACGTGGCCGGCATCCTGCGTTCGGCGCACTTCGCGGAGACCACGCTGGCCGATTTCGAGCAGGTTCTGCGGATCAACCTGATCGGCACGTTTCTGGTCACCCGGGAATCACTGGCGGCGTTGCGCCAGGGCAACGGTCCGGCAGTGGTCAATTTCAGCTCCACGTCGGCGACATTCGCCCACCCCTACATGTCGGCCTATGCCGCCTCCAAGGGAGGTATCCAGGCGATGACACACGCCCTGGCCGCGGAGTTCGGCAAGGAGGGCATTCGATTCAACTCGGTGCAACCGGGGTCGATCTCCTCGGGTATGACCGACGGCACCGGGGAGTCCAAGCAGAGCATTGGACCGGGCTTCCCCGACGGGGTCGATTACAAGCTCTTCACGCGAGTCGCCCCGGGCCTGCCGCTGCCGGGCGGCGCCATCTTCGCCGATCCGAACGCGGTAGCCGCCGTCGTGGCCATGCTGGGCAGTCCTGAGGCATTCTTCGTCACCGGCACCGAGGTTCGGGTCGACGGCGGCGCACATATGTAGTAGGTAACCTGCCGATTGTGTTGCGGATGATGCGGAAATCAACGATGGTTTATTCACGCCCGCTGCAGTAGGGCTGCAGTATCTATCGAGAGGGACGGGTCCTGACTGAGACTGGCGCCGCCGATCCGCAGACCGCCGGAAGCACGCACCCCAATCGGGGCGACGGCACACCGGTCATAGAAATCGATCACGTCACCAAACGGTTCGAGGACTATGTCGCGGTAGCGGATGCAAATTTCTC
>JBAXIA010000161.1:0-6460 GCA_037138615.1 Mycobacteriaceae bacterium
AGATCACCTCGGGAGTGATCCGAAATCGCTGGCCCGCTGCGTCATCTTCGATCACGACGGAGCCGTAAACCTTGATACCGCGAGGAGCCCAGGGATCGGTGGAAGCCAGATCATCGACGACCACGGATGCGCGCGGATTCTTATCGATGTTCCGGTATCGAACCGTCTTGCGGATATCGAATCCCGACGTGACGATGTCATCACCATCAACCACGAACGCCACGGCAGCGATATCGGGGCGCCCCTCTGGTGAGGCGGACGCAAACCGCATCAGCGGCTGGTTGGTGAGGTAGTCCAATTCAGGGTCAGTGAACGCTCCCACTGGTCCTCCTTAGCTGTAGACGGGTGGCAGTACCACGCACCCTGGGTAACTGCCAGAATGCTTGGGGGATCGACTAACCGCAAGAACGCACCTTCAGGTGCGTTGACTGACCTGGAGGTGCCGTGACCGCAACGATGCCCATTGTCACCGCCGAAGCACCTGCAGCGGCCGTTGTCACTGCCGAAGACAACTGCGCGACCCAGGTCACGGATGCGGGACTTCGTATGGAGCCCGGCGATAGCGCTGAATGCCGAATAGTCCGTGAGTTCCTGGGCCAGCTCGGAGACAAATGGACTCTGCTGGTCATCCTCGCGCTCGGTAGCGCTCCGATGCGATTCAACGCCCTACAGCGCGCAGTGGTCGGTATCTCGCACCGGATGCTGACGGTCACCCTCCGAAAGCTGGAACGCGACGGTCTTGTAGACCGCGCAACCCACACCGGCATGTCGCCGCACACGAACTATGAGCTGACGCCACTGGGCGGCAGTTTCATCGACCCCGTGATGGCGGTTGCGAACTGGGCTATCGGCGCGCACCCGCAGATCGAGCAGAATCGCGAACGGTTCGACCGCCGATAAGTCAATTAGCGGGTGCGGGCGCCGCTGCTGCGACCGCGCGATGCTCCCGACCGGCTGCGGCTCGGTTGACTCGCGGCCGGGGTGTTTCCACGACCACGTCGCTGGCCGGAGTTCACCGGTCTGCGTGAACGATTGGGCTGCGAATTGGTCGCCGAACTAGCCACTTCGGGCGCAAGAATCCGGTGCGGGGCACTTTCCCCGACCAGAGTGTGCACGGCCTCAGAATCGGCAGCCACCCGTTGCGGGGTGACGGTGATTCCGGCTTTGCGCATCAGCGCCTGAGTCTCTTTACGCTGTTCTGGCAGAACAACGGTGACGACATCCCCGGCGCCCCCAGCTCGCGCGGTGCGTCCGGAGCGGTGGAGATAGGCCTTGTGTTCGGCGGGCGGATCGATATGGACAACAAGCTCCACATCATCGACGTGAACCCCGCGAGCCGCGATATCGGTGGCGACCAGGACAAGAACATCACCGGCGGCGAATCTCGCAAGGTTGCGGTCACGTGCAGGCTGAGACAGATTGCCGTGCAGATCAACTGACGGCACACCGGCTTCGGTGAGCTGCTTGGCAAGTTTCTTCGCCTGATGCTTGGTGCGTAGGAACAGAATCCGGCGGCCATTGCCCGATGCCAGTCGATGTACGAGTGCCTTCTTCGAGTCGACTCCATCGACATGGAATACGTGGTGCGTCATGGTGGAGACCGGGGAGTTCACCTCGTCGACGGAGTGGGTGACCGGGTTGCGCAGGAATCGCGTGACGAGCTTATCGACGCCGTTGTCCAGCGTCGCCGAGAACAGCATCCGTTGGCCACCGGAGGGCGTGGCGGCGAGGATCCGGGTGACCGCGGGAAGGAAGCCGAGGTCGGCCATGTGATCGGCCTCGTCGAGCACGGTGATCTCAACGCGGTCCAGGTTAACCAGACGTTGCTTCATCAAGTCCTCGAGCCGGCCGGGACAGGCCACCACGATGTCGACGCCCGATTTGAGCGCTGTCACCTGACGGCCTTGCGACACACCACCGAAGATCGTGGTAACCCGCATACCGTAGCAGCGCGCCAGTGGCTCCAGTGCGGCGGCAATCTGGGTTGCCAGTTCACGAGTGGGGGCCAGGATCAGTCCCAAGGGTTGGTTTGGAACGCGCTTGCCGCCCTGCAATCTGCTGACCAGTGGGATGGCGAAGGCGAGCGTCTTGCCGCTCCCTGTTTTACCGCGACCGAGGACGTCTCGGCCGGCGAGCGTGTCAGGAAGTGTCTCGACCTGGATGGGGAAGGGCGCGGTGATGCCGAGCCTGGTCAGTTCGCTGACCAAGGCGTTCGGCACGCCCAGTTCGGAGAAAGTTGCAGTGGTAGTCATTATGGTGATGCCTTTCAGGCAAAAGGTGTGCTCGGTCGACGACCATAAAGTCGCGCGCCTGAGCACGTGTGTGGCGAGATTGCCGGAAGGCAAAATCGATCGCCGCGAGACGCATGTGCTTGGCTGCACGGAACATCCGAGTCGACGCGCAGTTGTGCAAGAACAACTGGCGCGGAGGTGAGATGAACATTCATTCCACGACGTAGGCTGGAATCAAATGTGACACCAGCGCTGAGCCAAGTGTAGCGCACTAAACACCGATCCAAGCCAACGGTGTAGCGTAAAGCACATATCCCTCACATCCACTGTCTGCTATCAGCGGTTGGAATTGCCGTAAGGATCTAATGATCAGAGACTCCGACGATCGCCGCTCGGCGACTCGGCTCCGCCTGACATTGGCATCGGCAGTAGGTCGTGATATCGACGGTGCTTGGTGGTTGCGGACCGCGCGGACCGCCCGGGAGTTACCCGAGTTGATCGCCACGCTGAAGGGCCGATTGGGCGAGATCGTTGATATCAATGTCAATTGGTCACTGGACGGGCCGCCGCGGATGACCTTCTATGGCGGCGAGTGCAAACGCCAGCCTGTGATGACACTTACCGGAGCCACCGCGGAAATCAGCTTGTTAGTGGTCCCCTGCACCACCAGCGCGGCATTGGCGGTGATGATTCTGCGCCAGGCTGCCAGACTGCCGATCGAGTCATTTCATATGGATAGCGAAGCGTTCAGAACTGCTGAGGGAATCGTGCTCGCCGCGCGTACGCAGCGGTTACCACGCCAGATCATGACCGCCGAGCCGGTGGTCCATTCTCCACAGTGATTGTGCGGGCACTCGATTTGGAATTGCACGACCCCCAGATGATCGATTTCTCTGCAATCTCGCAGTGGATTTTCCGTATGATTTCGTCATGGATAAGAGGCTCTTTGTCGTCGGTGTGATTCTCTCGGGAATGTTGACCGGGATTGCGACGGCGTCCGCCGAGCCGACAGATGCAACGTCCGCGAGCGTGGAAGACCTCATTGTCACGATCCCCACACTCAGTGGCCAGGGGGTCGATACATTTACTCTGTCTGACGGCTTCGCGCAGAAGCAAAACCCATCACAATCCGGGGACCCAACGTTGCCACCGACCACGGTTCGCATCGTCGGCGAACCGGTCCCAGGCGACGTTGAAGGCGACGGCGACCCTGATGAGGCACTTCTTTTGGTGGTCAACTACGGCGGTACCGGAAGCTTCTACTCGGCCGTCGTCGCTATCAACGATGGTGATTCATATCAGGCGTCGAATGCTTTGTCTTTGGGGGACCGGATCCAGCCGCAAACCATCGAGTTCCGCGATGGGCAGTTCGTCTACAACTATCTTGTTCACACACCCGACCAAGGAGCGTCGGATGTTCCTACTGTTCCCAAGACGACCTTGATCAACCTCGACTCGGCAACAGGCACAATCTCCACCTCGTGACACCGAGGACCGTCGAGCTCATCATCCTGGATGTCTGCGGGGTCCTGGTTGTAGGCGCGTTGGTCTATCTGTTCGTCTCCTATATCGCTATGGCTCCGCATGTCCGCCCGCGTCCGCGCATACGCCAGCTAGCCGCGATGCTACGAGAATTGTTCCTCGTGATCATCACCCAGCCGCTCGTGCCGCTGTACTACGTCGCGGGCCGGGTGATGGGCTCGGGCGACGGAATCCCGGTGGTTTTCGTGCATGGCTATTTCCAAAATCGATCGAATTTCTGGTGGCTTGCCCGTCAATTCAGAAAGGCCTCGCTGGGGCCACTTTTCGGCTTTAACTATCCGTGGGTCGAGTCCATCGACGAGAGTAGCCAACGGCTCAGTGCGTTCGTGGAGTCGGTCTGTGTCGAGACAGGTCAACCCCGAGTGATCCTGGTCGCGCACTCACTCGGCGGGCTTATCGCACTGGAATACGCTCACTCGGAAGCGGGCGCGGGACGAGTTGCGGAGTGCATCACCATCGGAACACCGCACGGCGGCGTCAAATGGCGCGGACCGATCCCGGGCCGGGCCGGCCGGGATCTACGCGAAGGCGGGCCCTTCGCCCGCGAGCGGCAATCACGTCAGGTTCCGACGCCGACGCTGAGTGTCTACTCGACTCACGACAATGTGGTGCATCCACCGTCAACCAGTGAACTCGCTTCTCGTGGCGGGCGGGATCTGGCCGTCGACGGCCACGGGCATCTTTCGCTGTTGTATTCGCGCGAAGTAGCACACGCCCTCATTGGGTTTATTCGTCACTGTGACGAATAAACCCCATGAGTCGGTGGGTTGTTGGGGGACTGATATCCCGGGCCGACGGGCCTGGGTTCGGCAAGACTCAGACTCGGCAAGACCCACCAGCCGGCGGACCCAGCAGTGGGCAGCGATGCCAGGATGAACGAACCGGCGATACGTCGCAGTCGTGTGTTGGTCATCGTGTTCCTGTCGAGAGGCCTAAAGTGTCACAGACATCCAATGGACCGGGCGTGACCGTATCGAGCTGTACCACCCTGATTCGTCACAGTGACGAATCGACTCACACGCGGGCATCGCGCCCGCAGGGGTCATGTCCGCCGGCGTTCCGATTGGTTCATCATCCGTCGCCGAGATCGTCCTGGACCACGCAACTGGCCGCAGTGGTGCTGCCATCGTGCCGCAGATATTCGCCGACATCCGGCGGGGGTGGGAGCATCGCGGCCAGGGAGGTGAGAGCTGCGAAACCGGAGCGGCGGGAATGACGTGGCGCGCGTCGAGGAGGTCGGCCCAGCTGATGATTATGCCGATAAGCCACATTATGTCAAGTTGAATAGATCAGGCCTATCTGTCCTGAACACACCCCTGACCAGGCACTCCCCGCGAACATGATGCCGCGACCACGCGCAGCTGTAGCGTGACGAACCGTGAACTCATCCCGCGCCTCGAAGTCTGTCGCCATCGCTGCCTGTGCAACATCGCTCACCATGATGCTCGCCGCATGCGGTTCAAAAACCGATACGTCAACGGCAAGTTCCGTCGACAAAGTGTCATCATCTGTCACGGCTCCGGCCAGTCCATGCCCGACGTCGATGCCGCCCAGCGGCACCACGCCCGAATGGACGCTTACCGGCGCCACCGGCAGCGTGGCGGTCAGCGGGTCCACCGCGACCACTGCCCCGTTCGTCAAGGTCGAAACCCCGTTCAGCGTCAACCAGACCCAGGTGCACACCCTGCAGGCTGGTGACGGTCCGGTCGTGGCGTCCACGGCGACGGTGTCGGTCTGCTACATGGGTGTCAACGGACGTGACGGCTCCGTTTTCGACAGCAGCTACGAGCGGGGTGCCCCGGTCGAATTCCCGCTCACCGGTGTGGTGCCGGGATTCCAGAAGGCCATCGCAGGACAGAAGGTCGGATCCACGGTCGCTGTCGCCATGGTCTCCGCCGACGGCTACCCCGACGGCCAGCCCAGGGCAGGAATCCTCCCCGGTGACTCACTCATCTTCGCCATCAAGATCCTCGACGTCACGGGCTGAGCTGAGACTGGCATCCATGAGTCTGGTCACCTATGAACTGCGCGACCACATCGCCACCATCACCCTCAACCGGCCCGAGGCCCGCAATGCGATCAACGGCGCACTCCGCGAGGATTTGAATGCGGCATGGAATCGGTTCCGCGATGACGAAGACGCCTGGGTCGGTGTCCTGACCGCGAATGGCGACGTCTACTGCGCCGGCGCTGATCTCAAGGATGGCGCGGGATCGGTCGGCACGTTCGGCGGCACGTTCTGGGAGAAGCCCACGATCAACTCCTTCGAAAGCGGGATGGAGCTTTTCAAGCCGACCATCGCCGCGGTGCATGGACCGTGCATCGGCTACGGACTGACCGGCGTGCTGTTCTGCGACTTCGTATTCGCCAGCACCGAAGCCAGCTTCTGTTTTCCCGAAGTGTCGATCGGCATACCCACCATCGTCGGCGCCACCCGACTGCCCCAGCGGGTGGGTTGGGCCAATGCGATGGAGCTTCTGCTGACCGGTAAGCCCGTTAGTGCGCAGCGTGCAAAGGAGACCGGTTTGGTATGGAAGTTGGTCGAACCGGGCGAGTTGCAGGAACAGGCTCACGCGTGGGCGCGCGTTCTGACCGAAGCCGCTCCGTTGGCCCAGCGGGCGACAAAAGAGGTCGCCTGGCGATCCGCGGACATGGGATGGATCGAGTCGGTCCGGTTCGGTGAGGTC
>JBAXIA010000162.1:0-6439 GCA_037138615.1 Mycobacteriaceae bacterium
GCAGTGACCGAACCGGTAACGACCCCGGTGGAAGCGTTCGGCGTGCCGACGGTCGATTTCCCTGCTATCGGGGCGCGGTTGGCTTGCGACAGCGGGCTGATCACAACATTGACAGCGACAGCCACTGATCCGCCGTATCCGTCGGTGACGGTCACGGTGAAGGTGTCTGCTTTGTCCTCGGCGGGAGCCCCTTTCTTGGCGGCGTTGCTCCGGGCAGTTGCAGTTGGGGTGTAGGTGAACGACCCGGTGCTGGCGTTAATGCTCACCGAGCCTTTGGTGGTGCTCGCCGGTGCGCTGTAGTCAGCGTGTCGCTGTTGGCATCGGTGGCGGTCACGGTGCCGGTGACCACGCCAGTGCCGGAGTTGGGGGTGCCCACGGTTGAGGTTCCGGCCACCGGCGCGACGTTGGACGGGCTGATCGGGACACTGACGGCGATGGCGCTGGCTGCCCCGTACTTGTCGGTGACGGTCACCGTGAATGTGTCCGTCGTAGCCGCCGCGGTAGCCCCCGTCTTGGCCGCAGCATGGCGGGCGGTTGCGGTGGGCGTGTAGGTGTAGGCCCCCGTGGCGCTGACGGTCACGCTGCCCTTCGACGTGGTGATCGTTGCGGCGGTGTAGGTGATCGTGTCTTTGTCGGGGTCGGTCGCATTGACGTTGCCGGTCACCACCCCGGTCGTGGCGTTCGCGGTCACGGTCGGTGTTCCGGCTACCGGGGCCGAGTTCGACGGGGCGATCGTCGGGGTCACCGTCACCGTCGCGGTACCACCGTGCGCATCGGAGATGGTCACGGTGAACGGGTCGGTCTTCGCGGTGGCCGAGGAACGCGCCGAGGTACGCGCGGCGGCGGTGGGTGTGTAGGTGAAGCTACCGTCAGCCTTGAGTACCACCGAACCATTGGTGGGCTTGGACGCGGTAAAGCTCATGATGTCTTTTTCCGCGTCAACCGCCGTCACGGTTCCCGTCACTACCCCGGTCACCACATTCGGAGTGCCGACCGTGGCCTTGGCACCCGTGGGCGCGGTGTTCTGAGGGCTGATGGTCACCGTGACCGGAACGGCCACCGAACCGCCGAACCCGTCCGCGACCGTCACTGTGAAGGTATCGGCCTTATCCGCTGCCGTCGCCGTCGTGGCCGCAGCGTTGTGTCGGCCGGCAGCGGTCGGGGTGTAGGTGAAACCACCCGTCGCGGTCACCGCGACCGTGCCCTTGGCGGGGTTCGCGGTCAGCGTGTACGTCAACGGGTCGCCGTTGGCATCCGTCGCACTCACCGCTCCGGTCACCACCCCGGTCGAGGCATTCGGTATCCCCACCGAGGTCTTGGGCACCGGGACAGCGTTGACGGGACTGATGGTCACCGTCACCGCCTGAGAAGTGGCCGCACCGTTGGCATCAGTGACCGTCACCGTCACCGTGTCTGTCGTGACCGCGGTCGCCGCACCACTCTTCGCCGCAGCATGGCGGGCGGTCGCGGTCGGGGTGTAGGTGAACACCCCCGCCGTCGTGATCGACACCGCCCCCTTGGTTGACGTCGTCGCCCTGTAGGTCAACGCGTCGCTCTCGGGGTCAGTGGCCGTCACCGTTCCGGTGACCGCGCCCGTGCTGGCGTTCGGGGCGCTCAGTGCCACATTGGCGATGACCGGCGCTGAGTTCGTGACGGCCGCCGTGGCGGCTGCAGCGGCGGCGGGGGTGGCCGACTGGCTGGTCGATACCGTAACCGACGGAGCCACGACGGTATTCGGTGCTTCCGGCTCGCGACGCGCCGCCGCGAGAACCATCCACGACACCGGCGACTCCGCCGGAACTCCGGTACCGGAGCCCAGCAGCGGCGAGAGTACTGATCCCACCGAGGCGGTAGCCTGTGCCGCAACCATGACGGGTGCAGCAGCGGCCGGGGCCACCGAAACCGGTGCCGTCATGACCTCTGCAGCGACCGACGCACCCGTGGCCGGTTCGGCACGGGTCGCAGCAGCGACCCTCGCAGCCAGATCGATCCGGGAGGACCGTTCCGGAGAGACCCTGCGCAATGCGGAATCCGATACGGCGACGGTGGGTTTGGAGTTCGGTCGAGGACTCGAATTGGCCTGCTGCTGTCTTTGCTGCGCGCCACCACCGCGGCCCAACGATGCTGCCGGTGCGACGCGACCAGCCGGGCGACCCCCGCGACTCCCCGGTGCCGAAGTCGGCGCGTCCGATTGGGCAGCCGAATCAGCGCTGGCCGGGGAGTCCGACGTATCGGCCGGGGTGGCCCAGGCGAACCCCGCACCGCCTGAGACCACCGCGGCCCCGATACCCAGCGCGACAGCCAGACCACCAACCCGTCCGACGTGGGCCGACGCTCGCATCACGTTGAATTCTCCCGACCGCCCTGCACGCACCAACCTGCAGAAATAGAATGGGTAGATAATACCTGAGAAATTACTGAGCGGCCAGTTTTCGGGCTGGGCCGGACACGCAGGATCGACCCGTTGTCGGCGGGCCCAGACCACCGCACGGGTTCGCAAACCTCCGAAGGATGGCGTGCCAACCCGTGACATCGCCACCCTGACGGGCATCAGTGTTCACCGAGTACGTCAGCGTGCCATTTGCTGACGTGCAGTCGTCGGGCACCTGCGGGACACCGTCGCCACGTCCATCGAGGCTCGGTTCCGGGTTTTCTTGAACACCGCCGCCGCTGAATCAGCGACCGGTAGCGTCGCGCCCCGGGGCCACCACCATCATCGCGGAGCGTTCATGACGGATTCAGCGCAGTCGACATCACCGCAGCATCGGGTCATTTTTTGGGGCATCGGCGCCATCGGCACCGAACTGCTGACAGCGATCCTCGACCACCGCAGCGATCTGACGATCGCCGGCGCCCGGGTGTACTCACCGGAGAAGAACGGCGCCGATATCGCCGAGTTGATCGGTCGCTCGCCGGTCGGCGTCACTGCCACCACCGATGTCGACGAGATCCTCGCGCTCGACGCCGACTGTGTGCTCTACACGCCGCGCAACACCAGCATCGACGATGTCTGCGCCATCCTCGCGAGCGGCAAGAACGTTGTGACGACAGCGTTTCTGTTTCATCCGCGCCGCATCGACGCTCGAGACCGCGACAGACTGATGCAGGCGTGCCAGGCCGGGCGCAGCAGCGTGCACGGCAGCGGCCTGAATCCGGGCAACCTGTCCGGGGTGTTGCCGTTGGCGATGTCGGGGATGAGTCGGCGCATCGACCGGATCACCCTGCAGGAGCGCGCTGACTGGTCGTTCTATGACAGCACTGCGATCACGTTCGACAATATGGCGTTCGGCCAACCCGTCGAGGACATCAGTCCCACCACCAATGACTTTCTCGCCTTCAACAGCGGCATCTTCACCGACGAGGTGTGGCTGATGGCCGATGCGCTCAATGCCGGTATCGATGAGGTGACCGCGACGGTCGAGGCGGTCGCGGCCAACGCGGATCATCAGATCTTCGACCATGTGCTGCGCGCCGGAACCACTGCCGGTCAGCGCTGGAGTTGGGCGGGCCGCCGCGGCGGGGAGACCCTCGTCGAGATCGAGGCGCTGTGGACTGTCGGCGGCGAGTACCCGTCGCACTGGCCCAAGCCACAGCATGGCTGGACACTGACCATCGACGGCGACCCGAAATTGCGCACCCATTTCCTGGTGATGGCCGGCTCCCCCGGGGCGACGATGCTCGAGCACGTCACTGCCTCCAATGTCGCGACCGCCATGCAGATTCTCAACGCCGTGCCCGCGGTGTGCGCAGCGCCGCCGGGATTCGCGACGATGGCGGATCTACCGTTGATCCGCAGCGGCACCGGGTTCGGCAACGGCTAGCGGCAAGGCCCCGCCAGCTCTTCATCGCGGAATCAGCCAGCGCCGCCGAGCCGCCGCGCGAAAAGTGCACCATCAATACTGCCCGGGACTCCGATCACGACCAATCGGGTGTCAACGGGGTCCCCAGCGCTGGCAGCGTTGAACGGTAGTAGTGACGTCCGTCGGCCGACTCTCTGGAGCAGGTAACGAGAAGTCGTGTCATCAGCCAGACGCAGGATGCCCTTGGCCCGCACCACACCCGGCGGCAGCGCGGTCAGGAACGCATCGACGTCGCTACGCCGCAGCGGTACGTCGGTCTGAAAGCTCCAGGACTCGAAGCTGTCGTGTGACCCGGCCAGGGCGACGGAGACATCAGATGCGCGAAGTGAGGCGAGCAGTATCGCGGTGTCGACCCGACCGCCCTCGGTGGTCAGCCGGGGTGTGTCCGGCGCGGTGTCGGCAAGCCACGCCTGCAGGGATTCCAACTCGTCGGGTGCGACCAGGTCGCTCTTGTTGACGATCAGCAGGTCCGCACTTCCCAGTTGCCGCGTCACTGTATCGCCGACGTATTTATCGGTCGACTGTGTGCGGACCATTTCGGCGTCGACGACGACCACGACACCGACCAACGGAAAGCCGAACGCCGCACCGGTGTGACCGATCTTGAGCGGATCGGCCACCCCGCTGGACTCGATCACGATGTGGTCGAAGTCCGCAGTCCGTTCCCGCAGTCCGGCGATCACGGTCGTCAGCCCGTCGGCCAGCGTGCAGCACGCACACCCGTTGGTCAGCGCGATGGTCTCCCCATCGCTTGCATCGATGAGGTCGGCGTCGATGTTGATATCGCCGAAATCGTTAACCAGGGCAGCGATCCGCACGCCGTTGTTATTGGCCAGCAGATGGTTCAGCAGGGTGGTCTTGCCGGCGCCCAGATAGCCTCCGATGACCGTCAGGGGCACGCTCACGCGGGTTCTTTCCGGTAGACCGTCTTGCCTTCCTTGAAGGTTTCCAGCACGGCGATATCCAATAACGCTTCCGGGGCAGCGGTCAGCGGATTGGCGTCCAGGATCACCATGTCGGCGAGCTTGCCGGGTTCGAGGCTGCCCTTGGTCTTCTCCTCGTAGATCTGCCAGGCCGCCTCAGTTGTCAAGGCCTGCAACGCCTTCCAGTTGTCAATCCGCTCGTCGGCGCCCAGCACCGCGCCCGTCTTCGAGGTGCGCACCATCGATGCCCACATGATCCGCATGGGTTCCATCGGGGTCACCGAGAAGTCGGTGTGGTTGGAGCAGCGCAGCCCCTTGGCGAAGGCCGACGCCATCGGGCTGATGAAGTCCGCTCGCTGCGGACCGAGGTTGGCCAGATGCTCGTCGCCCCAGTAGAAGGTGTGCGCGGTGAAGAAACTGGGCGAGAAACCCAACTCCACATAGGGATCGAGTTGGTCGGGACGCATGCACTGCGAGTGGATGATCACGGTCCGCCGATCGTCGGCCGCCTTCACCCCGGTCGCCCGCATACCGTCGATGGCCAGATCGATGGCCGCGTCTCCGTTGGCGTGGCAGAACACCTGCAATCCCTTGGCGTGAACCGCTGCCATCGTCTTGTGAAGCGTCTCCGGCGGGAAGATCGGCTGACCGCGCCAATCTGCCTGACCATCCGGTCCGGGGGTCAGCAACGGCTGGGTCCAGAACGCCGTCTTGCCCTGCGGGGAACCATCGATCACGAACTTGATGCCCTGCAGTTTCAGACGGTTCTTGTAGGTGCCGAACGCCTTGGAGGCTTCGTCGGGGATGTCCGACGGACCGCCGACGAAATCAGGCAGGAAGTCCTGGACGAGTTCCGGAATCTCGAGAAACAGCGGCAGCGACACCACATCGAGGTAAAGCAGGCCCTCGTCGGCGCCCTTGCGAAGCACCCGGAGGTCTTTGGCTGCGGTGGCGCCTTCCTGCACCGTGGTCACGCCCGCACGCGTATAGATCTTTTGCGCTTCGTCGAGGGTGTCGAGCAACTGGCGTTCACTCGGCTTGGGAGCGTTGGTGAGGATCGGCAGGAACGCGGTCTCCATGATGAGCCCGTACGGGATGTTGGTTCCCGGCTTGCGGACGATGATTCCGCCAGGGGGCGTCGGCGTGTTCTCGTTATAGCCCACCAATGTGAAGGCGGCGGTGTTGAGCACCGCTCCATGGTTGGAACTGTGGATCAGCATGATCGGGTTGTCGGGAAAGGCCGGGTCGAGGTCGTCGATGTTCAGTTCACGGCCCTCGACGAGGTTGGAGCGGTCATAGCCGTAGCCGATGATCCAGTCCCCCGGCTTGAGCGCGAGCTTGCGCACATGCTCCTGCAGAACGGGGACGAAATCCGCGATGCTGCTGATCGGTCCGGCGGGCACTCCCTGAACGTTGGCCCACTTGACCACCTGGAGGGCGTTCATGAAGTGACCGTGGGCGTCGATGAACGACGGCATCAGCGTGCGGCCCGCCAAATCGACGACGACGGTGTTGGCGCCCTTGGTGGCCATCACGTCGGCTTCGGAGCCCACCGCCAGGATCTTGCCGCCCGCTACCGCAACCGCGTCGGCCTGGCGGTGATCATCGACCATCGTGAGCACGGTTCCATTGCGGTAGATGGTGTCCGCCGGGGTC
>JBAXIA010000163.1:0-6344 GCA_037138615.1 Mycobacteriaceae bacterium
CGCGAGGCCTGGCCGAAACCGGTGAAACAGCCCAGCACCCAAGCTAATTCGGTGTGGGCAGGCACGTGGCTCTGCACAAAGATGGTCGAGCGCGCCGGGTCGATGCCCAGCGCCAGATACTGCGCTGCGGTGACCAGCGTGCGCCGACGCAGCACCGCGGGATCCTGAGGCACGGTGATCGCATGCAGGTCGACGATGCAGAAGAACGTATCGAAGTCGTCCTGCAGGGGAACCCACTGCTGGACCGCGCCGAGAGCATTGCCGAGATGCAGTGAGTCGGCGGTGGGCTGGATGCCGGAGAAGACGACGCGGGGGCCAGGAACGCTCATGATGCGTTAATCCTGTCACGGCGGCGCTGACTGCTAGCGTTTTGTTCATGCGACGACCACTGTTGGGCCTGACCGCCCTGCTTGCGACGATGACATTGCTGGCCGGCTGTTCCGGTGCCCCGGGCGGCGGGGAGAAGCGCCCGGCCTCGGCCGCGGTGGTGATTGTCTCCGGCGGTGACGCCACCAGCCCGTTCACCACCGGCGATGCGGCCTGCGCCACCGGCCTGGCCGCCGGCAACACCAACACCGCGATCCGCGAGTTCCTCCTATCGAAGAAGTACACCGTCTACACCTCACCGGCCATGGCCGGTCGCGGCCAAGTCACCGACCAGACCGGCTTCGGCGCCTTCGGTGTCTGTCCGGTGACCCTGCCGGAGAACATGACCGTGAACTCCACCGGCAGCATCGATACCGCCGGCGAACATCTGGCCCGGTTCATCAACTGGCTGAATACCGAAAAGGGTGTCACCGAAGTGGATTTCGTGGGCCACTCGATGGGCGGGCTGTATTCGCGCGCGGCGATCCGGGTTTTGGCCACCACCGGCAGCAAGGTCAAGGTGCGTTCGCTGACCACACTCGGCAGCCCGTGGCAGGGTTCCTATCTGGCCGACTACGCCAACGACCTGATACCGCTGACTGACTGCGTCGGTGACAGTTTCTGCGAGACCTCGATGAGGACCATGAGGGGAGAAGTACTGCGGACCATGGCCGGTTCGGGCCGTGAGGTCAACCAGGCCTACCTGATGGGCAAGGACGGCTGGAACCAATTCCAGTCCGGCGTACTGGCCAGCATTCCGGTGGTGCTCATCGCCGGGACGAAGTTCACCATTCCCGGGCCCGGGAACCCCGCGGTGTGGCCCAACGACGGCATCGTCGCCGTGCAGAGTGCCCTGGCCAAGAATGTCACCGACCCGGTGCTGCCGCACCGGCGCTGCTTCACCTTCGACGACACCCACTCCATCTTCGTGTCAAATGCGGCCGGCATGGATTGGAAGACCGCGTTGACGTGGGATCCGGCGGTGCTGGAAACGGTGCGTCAGGCCATCGAGGACGCGCCCAAGGCGATGGAGTCGGCCAACCGGCAGGACTGCCCGGCTAGCTGAGGCTTTGGGTTGGGGTCAGGATCCGCACGGCGGCGTCGACAACGAGATCGAGGTCATCGCCGAGTGCGCCGATGGTCCATTCCCGGGCCATCTCGGATAGCGCCCCCACATAGATCGCGGCTTCAACCTCACGCGCCATTGGATCGGACTCCGGGTCGATTCGCTGCCGGTCAGTCAGGATCATCCTGCGCAACTGAACCTTGGCCGCGGCTCGGCGGCTTGCGAACATCGGATTGGCGCCGGACCCGGCAAACAGCACCTTGCCCCGGCGCGGGTCGGCGGCGGTGAACTCGAGGACCGTCCTGATTCCGGCCCGCAGCCGGGCAGGGCTGGCGGCCGGGAAGTCGACCACCACCGCGGCCAGTGCCGTGCCCAACTCGATGACGACCTGGTCGTATAGAGCTCCGAAAAAGGCATTGATATCGGTGAAACTCTCGTAGAAATACCGAGAGTTCAACTCCGCTGTCCGGCACACCGAACGAACCGACACAGCGGCTTCACCACCCTCGCCGAACAACTCGAAGCCGGCGCGCACGATCAGCGTGCGCCGTTGGGCTTTCCGGTCCGCCGGGTCCAAGCCCGCCCATCTGGATGCCCGTGGCTCCGAAAGTTTCATACCCCCACCCCCGCGGTCGACCGTGTCATAAATAGGTAATGGTTCGTGACTCAGCTCACGTGGCGGGTTGCTCGCGGCAACCGGCCGCGTGAGTCTTCACCAGAATAGGCCGGAAAACCCTCTCGCCGACGTGCGGGTTCAGGTCCGCGGCGGCCCAAAAGGCGAGAATTCCCTCGTGCGGACACATATTTGCCCGCGCTGAGCGATATGCGCGGCGGCCGGCGACGTATCCGCGCCAGGTGTTTGCATGCCAACGCGGGGTGTGATTATGTTCACTTCATCAGCGTGCTGCCAGGGTTTTATCAGCCAACTAACCGGAATTTATTACCTGGGCAGCGCCACCGCTAACTTTGGTCACACACGTAGCCAAAGTCCATCCGGAAAGGTCCCCCATGTTGACCGCAGGATCATCGAAGTACATCGGCCGGGTTGGTGTTCTGGCCGTCGCCCTCGGTATCGGCGGGGCGGTCGTCATCGCGCCCGGTGTGGCTTGGGCAGACGACTCCTCAGCAACGGGAGCATCGGGCACCGAATCCGCGCCGAGTACCGAATCCGCGCCTGCACCCAAGGCTCGCGCCGAGCGTGCGCATCAGCGCACCGCCGGTCGCGACGACGCCACCCCAACCCGAACGGCAGACTCGTCCACACGTGGCCGGGGATCCTTGGATCTTCCGGCTCCAACAGCACAGCGTGGCTCCGATCGCGGCTCGCGCCAGCTGACGACCGCGCCCGCACCTGAGGTGAGCCTGGCTCAGATCGGCACCTCGTCGGATGTGCGAACGATCACAGCACCGTCGCCCGCGGCTCCCGCGGCGTCGGCTGTTGATCGCTTCATCGCTGCCGCGCCTAAGGCTGTGGCAGCTGCAGCTGCTGCACAACCGGCTGCAGTGTCGGGATTCCTCTCGGCTCTCAGCACAGCACTGTCCGGAAACGGCACCGGAACACCCGCCGGTCCCCTCAACTTCCTCACTGCCGCACTGTCTTTGGTCAGTCGTGAGATCAACCGGCTGACTTCCACCTACGCACCGGTCGCGCAATCCGTTCAGACCGGTCAGCAGGTCACGGCCGCGCGCACCACAGCCAACGCGGTGGCCGCAGCGTCTGTGTCAAGCAGTCCCTCGGCGACCTATGCCGTCAGCAGTGACTGGGGTTCGGGTTTCACCGGCAACGTGACGGTGGCGGCGGGCCCGACCGCCCTCAACGGCTGGACCGTCAGCTTCAACACCCCGGCAGAAATCACCAACCTCTGGAACGGCGTCATCTCCAGCCATATCGGCACCGCCTATGTGGTCACCAACGCCGACTGGAACAGCCAGGTCGGCGCCGGCCAGACCACGTCGTTCGGATTCCAGGCCACAACCGGCAGTGCCGGCTCGGCAGTCACCGGCCTGCAGGTCAACGGTGCCGCTGTCGTCACGCCCCCGGTGACCCCGCCGAGCGTCTCGGTGGCGGGCGTCACCGCCGCCGAACCTGCCTCCGGAACAGCACAGGCCGCCTTCACGGTCACGCTGTCCAAGGCATCGACCACCCCGGTCACCATCGGCTACGCCACCACCAACGGCACCGCGACCGCGGGCACCGACTACACCGCGACCACCGGCACCCTGACCTTCGCACCGGGAGTCACCTCCCAGCAGATCAACGTGCCCATCCTGGCCGACACCGCCGTCGAGTCCAGCGAAACCTTCACCGTCACACTGTCCAATCCCTCCGGCGCCACCATCGCCGGCGCCACCGCGACCGGCACCATCACCAACACGACCGCACCGGTCCCGGTGACCCCGCCGAGCGTCTCGGTGGCGGGCGTCACCGCCGCCGAACCTGCCTCCGGAACAGCACAGGCCGCCTTCACGGTCACGCTGTCCAAGGCATCGACCACCCCGGTCACCATCGGCTACGCCACCACCAACGGCACCGCGACCGCGGGCACCGACTACACCGCGACCACCGGCACCCTGACCTTCGCACCGGGAGTCACCTCCCAGCAGATCAACGTGCCCATCCTGGCCGACACCGCCGTCGAGTCCAGCGAAACCTTCACCGTCACACTGTCCAATCCCTCCGGCGCCACCATCGCCGGCGCCACCGCGACCGGCACCATCACCAACACGCCGGTCGCGGTGACACCGCCGCCGACCACGAGCAGCGGTTCGGTGACCTACACCGTCGCCGACAACTGGGGCTCGGGATTCACCGGCACCATGAACGTGACAGCAGGACAGTCCCTCAACGGCTGGACGGTCAGCTTCAACACCCCGGCAGAAATCGTCAATGTTTGGAACGGCGTCATCTCCAGCCATGTCGGTACCGCCTATGTGGTCACCAACGCCCCCTGGAACGGCCAAGTCAGCACCGGCCAGAGCACCTCGTTCGGATTCCAGGCCAATAACGGTGCTGCCGGAGGGGCAATCACCGGCCTAGCACTCAACGGCGTGGCTGTCGCTACGCCGACTCCGACGTCGCCGGGTATTTCGGTGGCAGGAGTCACCGCGGCTGAACCGGCCTCCGGAACGGCGCAAGCCGGTTTCATCGTCACGCTGTCCAAGGCATCGACCACCCCGGTGACGGTCGGCTATGCGACCGCCAACGGCACTGCGACCGCGGGATCGGACTTCACCGCTACCACCGGCACGCTGACCTTCGCCCCGGGCGTGGTCTCCCAGCAGATCAACGTGCCCATCCTGGCCGACACGGCCGTGGAGTCCAGCGAGACCTTCACCGTCACGCTGTCCAAACCCTCCGGCGCCACCATCACGACGGCCACCGCAACGGGCACCATCACCGACTCGAACACCGCAGGCGCGGCGCCGAAGGTGTCCATCGCCGATCTCGCCGTGACCGAAGGCAACGGCGAGCACGCCCACTTCATGTTCACCGCGACCCTCGATAAGGCCTCGGCCACCCCGGTGACCGTCAACTACGCGACCGCCAACGGCACCGCGACCGCCGGTGTGGACTACACCGCCAGCTCCGGCACCATCACCTTCGCCCCGGGTGAGACCACTCAGACGGTGCACGTCGGCATTATCGGTGACACGGTTGTCGAGCCGAGCGAAACCTTCACCGTGACGTTGTCGGCCCCGACGGGCGCCACGATCGCCCGGGCCAGCGCAACGGGGACGATCATCAACGATGACGGCCTCACCCAGACCGGTGGAACCACCGCGCAGTGGGGCAACGCCTTCTTCGCGCCGTACGTGGATATGGCCGGTTGGCCGGTGCCTGACCTGGTCGCGATGTCCAAGGCCACGGGAGCTTCGCTATTCACTCTCGGCTTCCTCCAGGTGGATCCAGCCGGCAACCCCGCATGGGGCGGATACGCTGTGCTGGAACCCAATTCGACCGATGCGCAGGCAGTGGCGATCAACAAGTCGATCGCGGCACTACGGGCCGCCGGCGGAGATGTGATGATCTCCTTCGGCGGTGCGGCCGGCACCAGCCTTGCCCAGTCGTATGCCGCCAGGGGTCTCAGTGCCCAGGCGTTGGCTAATGCCTACGCGGGCGTCATCGATACCTACGGTGTCACCCACCTCGACTTCGATATCGAGGGTGCGGCGGTTGCCGACGCCGCCTCGATCGCACTCAACAGCAGTGCGCTGAAACTGCTTCAGCAGGCCCGGCCCCAAGTGCAGATCTGGTACACCCTGCCGGTGCTGCCCCAGGGTCTGACCACCGATGGTCTCAATGTTGTGCAGTCGGCGCTGACCGCCGGGGTGAAACTGGACGGCGTCAACGTGATGGCGATGGACTATGGCGAGGGTCCGGCACCCACCAGCGGTCCGAACGCGCAGACCATGGGCACCTACGCGATTCAGTCGGCACAATCGACCTACAACCAGTTGTCGTCGCTGTACGCCAAGAACGGCCAGACCTTCGCCTGGAAGCAGATCGGCGTCACTCCGATGATCGGGGTGAACGACATCACCAGCGAAGTGTTCACTGTCGCCGACGCACAGGCGCTGAACACTTTCGCTGTCAGCAAGGGCCTGGGAATGCTCGGGTACTGGTCGGTGGAACGGGACTACCCCGGCACTCTCGGTCAGCCCACCCACAACGCCTCCGGAGTGAGCAGTCCGGCCGGAAGTTTCAGCAACGCCTGGAACAAGTACGGCACGATCAACGTCCTCAACTACAACGGCACCACACCCGCACCCACCCCCACACCCATAACGCCGGGGTTGAGCATCTCCGATGCCGCAGCCACCGAGCCGGGATCGGGCGGCATAGCGGCGGGCTTCCTACGCACCGCGGGTAATCAGATCATCGACTCGCAGGGCAAGACGGTCCAGATCTCCG
>JBAXIA010000164.1:0-6330 GCA_037138615.1 Mycobacteriaceae bacterium
GATCGGAGTAGGTCCGGGGACCGCCCCAGTACTGCTCAAGAAACATCCGCAGCCGGTCCTCGGCGCCCTCCAGGTCGTCCTCGGGATACAGCGGCCGCAGCACCTCATCGGCGCTGACCAGCTCGTAGAATCGGGACACGATGGTGCGGAACGTCGCGGCGCCGCCTACCGCGTCGTAAAAGGTCTGCGGAGTCTCGGCCACTGCTCCATCTTGGTGCATCGGTTGACGTGCGCGTGAACACGGTGCAAATACGCGTGCGATCAGAGCCGATCCATGGTGGACTGGACGCTGGAGGACGCATGGCGCAGCGCAAACGGAACCGCGGTCACCGTGCCGCGGCGGGTTCAATCGGGCCCATCTCCGGCTCTGGCCTGCACAGTTCCGGCCTGCACAGTGTTGACACCCTGCCGCCGCCGTCGGAGCGATCAGTGTGGGGGCGCCGTCGGGTGCTCCTGCTGAACTCCACCTACGAGCCGCTCACCGCCCTGCCGATCCGGCGGGCCGTGGTGATGGTGCTGTGCGGCAAGGCTGACGTGGTTCACGACGATCCGTCCGGCCCGATCATTCACTCGGCCACCCGGGCGATCAAGGTGCCGTCGGTGATCCGGCTGCGTACCTACGTCCGAGTGCCCTATCGGGCTCGGATTCCGATGACCCGCGCGGCACTGATGCACCGTGACCGGTTCCGCTGCGCATACTGCGGCGGCAAGGCGGATACCGTCGACCATGTGGTGCCACGCAGTAGGGGTGGCGAGCACACCTGGGAAAATTGCGTGGCGGCCTGCTCGGGATGCAATCACCGCAAGGCCGACAAGCTGCTGAGCGAACTGGGCTGGACGCTGCGGCTGGTGCCGACGCCACCGAAGGGCCAGCACTGGCGGCTGCTGTGCACCGTCAAGGAACTCGATCCGGTCTGGGTGCGCTATCTCGACGAAGGCGCCGCCTGACACAAGTGCCGGTGCGCTACGGTTTGTGGCGTGAATTCTGGAGTGCTCCACGTCGTACCCGTGCTCGTGGTCCTCGGACTGATTTACCTGATCTACTCCCGCACGGGCGATCGCCCGCCCACCTACACGTTGTCCGAGTCGTGGACGTACGCGCCGATCCTGTGGGCAGCCACAGAGGAGGTCGTGTCCGGCGGCGGTCATCACGACGACCAGAAGCGCGGCCACGAGAACACCGTTAACGCGGGAGGTGGCGTCAGTGGCCGATGGTGATTACGCGGTGGCGCGGTTTGATACCGGCAATCTGCCGCTCGGCTGGGCGGTGACCGCCAGCGGGCGACTCTCGGGCGTCACCGACACCGGCCAGCGGCCGGGGCAGTACCCGTTCCCGAAAATGGATCTCGTCGAACTCGATGAGGCGCTCACCGCCGCCACCCGTCAGTCCAGGGCGCGCTTCGCGGTCTACATCGGTGACCTGGGCGCCGAAACCGCTGTCCGGGCCCGGGAGATCCTTGCCGGTGTGCCGACCCCGGACAACGCCGTCCTGCTGGCGGTGTCGCCCAGCCAACACTCGATCGAGCTGGCCTACGGCGCAGACGTGCGGGGCCGCGGGGTCGAGTCAGCCGGGCCGCGGGGAGTTTCGGCAGCCGCAGCGTCATTCAAAGAGGGCAACCTGATCGGCGGACTGATCGATGCGGTTCGGGTGATAGCGGCCGGCATAGCCCGACCCTGACGATGCGGGCGCTAGCTCGCGTCGAACGCCCGTGCCTTCAGCGCCCGCTCTACACCGGCCCGGCCCTCGAGCACCAGCCTGCGCAGTGCGGGTGGTACATGCAGGCCGCCCAGGAACCAATCAGCCTTCTCCAACGCCGCCTCGCTGACATCCCAGGACGGATACAGGCCCACCACGACGGTCTGGGCCACCTCGCTGGTACGTCGCTCCCAGACTTGCCCGATGGCCTCGAAGTAGCTCTCGGTGTAGGGAGCCAGCAGGACACCCTGCCCGGGTTGCGCGAACCCGGTGACGATCGCACGTGTGATGCTGTTGGCCAGCGTGTCATCTTCGATCACCTCGCGCCAGGCGCGCTGCTTTACCTCGGCTTGCGGGCGGGCGGCAGCCGCTGCGGCGGCATGACGTTGCCCGGCCGCCGTTGGGTCGCGCATCACCTCGGCGTCAATGAACGGCACGTGCGGGCCGTCGGCGTCGAGGTGCCCGGCGGCCGCCAGTGCGGTGATGATCCGCCACCGCAGATCGGCGTCGACCTCAAGTCCGGCCAGGCCGCACTTGGCCGGATCGCGGTCCAGTAGATCCGCGAGCAGCGTCACCTGCCGGGTTGGCAACACTGAGGAGCACAGCGCATTGACGTATGCCAGCTGATGATCCGAGCCGGCGTCGGCTCCGCGGGCCAGTTCCAGCAGTCGGTCGGCGAAAGCGGGCCAGCCATGTTCGGCGGCCCAATCCGGTTCAGCGTAGGAGTTCAGTGCGGTCTGGGCCTGCAGCAGCAGTCGCTGCGCCACGCCCACCTCGGTCTCGCCGAGTACGGCGCGCATCACCAGCGTCACGAAGTCGCGCGCCCTCAGTTCGGCGTCGCGGGTCATCTCCCACGCCGCCGACCACACCAGCGTGCGGGGAAGTGGTTCGGCGATATCGGTGATTCGGTCAGTGGCAACGCGCAGCGAATCCTCGTCGAGGCGTATGGAGCAGTAGGTCAGATCGTCGTCATTGACCAGAACCAGCTTTCCGCGTGGAACACCCTGTAGCGCAGGCACTTCGGTCACCGGGCCGATGACGTCGAACTCTTCCCGGTGGACCCGAACCAGCTTGCCGGATCCGTTTTGGTCATCGTAGATACCGACGGCCAACCGGTGCACCCGGGTTTCCCCGGCGCCCGGTGTGGCACCGCCCTGGGTGATGGCGAACCGGGTGAAGTTTCCCTTCGCATCGACGTCGAAGTCGGCCCGCAGTGTGTTCAGGCCCGTGGTCTTGAGCCATTGGCGGCCCCAATCCGACAGGTCTCGGCCCGACGCCCGCTCCAGCGCACCGAGCAGGTCGTCGAAGGTGGCATTGCCGAAGGCGTGCGCGGCGAAGTAATCCCGCAGCCCGGCCAGGAAGTGATCGAGTCCGACATAGGCCACCAGTTGCTTGAGCACGCTGGCGCCCTTGGCGTAGGTGATGCCGTCGAAGTTAACCTCGACGGCGTGCAGGTCGGGGATGTCAGCGGCGATCGGGTGGGTGGACGGCAACTGGTCCTGGCGGTAGGCCCAGGACTTCTCCACGTTGGCGAACGTCGTCCACGCCTCGCTGTACTCGGTGGCATCTGCCTGGCAGAGCACCGAGGCGAAGGTGGCGAACGACTCGTTGAGCCAAAGGTCGTCCCACCACCGCATGGTGACCAGGTCGCCGAACCACATGTGCGCCATCTCGTGCAGCAGCGTTTCGGCACGGCGCTCGTAGCTGTAGCGGGTGACCTTGCTGCGGAACACGTAATCCTCGAGGAAGGTCACCGCACCGGCGTTCTCCATGGCGCCGGCGTTGAACTCGGGAACGAACAACTGGTCGTACTTGCCGAACGCGTAGGGCACGCCAAAGTTGCAGTGGTAGAAGTCAAAACCCTGTTTTGTTTCGGTGAACAGCCGCTCGGCATCCATGAACTCCGCCAGCGACGCCCGGCAGAACAGACCCAGTGGAATCTCGCCGTGGGAGTCTGAGTAGACGTCGTCCCATCGGGCGTATGGCCCGGCGATCAACGCCACCAGATAGGTGCTCATTCGCGGTGTCGTGGTGAAACGGTGGACTTTCGTTTCGCCGTGCTCGATTGCGCTGACCGTGGCTCCATTGGAGATCACCTGCCAATGCGCGGGCGCGGTCGCGGTGATATCGAAGGCAGCCTTGATATCTGGCTGATCGAAGCAGGCGAACATCCGCTTGGCATCTGCGGTTTCGAACTGCGAGTAGAGGTAGACCTCGCCGTCGACCGGGTCGACGAAACGGTGTAGGCCCTCACCGGTGTGGGAGTAGCGGCAGTCGGCTGAAACGACGAGGACGTTGTGCTGTGCCAGACCGTTCAGTGGTATCCCGGTTGACTCGTCATAGCCGGAGATGTCGATGGGGTGCCCGTTGAGCACTGCGCTGTGGACCCGGTCGGCCGCCAGATCGATATAGGTGTCGGCGCCGGGAAGCGCCTCGAACTCGACCGTGGTGTTGGAGCGGAAAGTTTTCTCGCCGGAGGTGAGGTCGAGGTCGATCAGATAGCGATCAACGGTGACCAGAGCCGCACGTTCGATGGCTTCATTGCGGGTGAGATTTGGGAGCACGATTGACAACCTATCCTGGGTACACCGCCTACGTCCGAGGAGAAGTCATGGCCGAGAAGTCCCGCGCAGATTTCTGGTTCGATCCGCTGTGCCCGTGGGCCTGGATCACCTCCCGGTGGATTCTCGAGGTCGAGAAAGTCCGCGATATCGAGGTGCACTTCCAGGTGATGAGCCTGGCGGTGTTGAACGAGGGTCGTGACCTGCCTGAGCAGTACCTGGAGATGATGAAGAAGGCCTGGGGGCCGGTACGGGTCGCCATCGCCGCAGAACAGGCCCATGGAACCGACGTGCTCGCCCCGCTGTACACCGCGATGGGCACCCGCATCCACAACGAGGGCAACAAGGACCTCGAGCAGGTCGTAACCGATTCGCTGGCAGCCGTCGGCCTGCCTGCCGAGCTGGCGGCCGCGGCCGGAGATTCCTCCTACGACGAGGCGCTGCGCAAGAGCCACCATGCCGGCATGGACGCCGTCGGCCCCGATGTCGGTACCCCCACCATCCACATCGACGGGGTCGCCTTCTTCGGCCCGGTGCTCTCCAAAATCCCGCGCGGTGAACAGGCCGGGAAGCTGTGGGATGCCTCGGTCATCTTCGCGTCCTATCCGCATTTCTTCGAGCTCAAGCGGACCCGTACCGAGGCTCCCGAGTACGACTGAGCCTTGAGTAGGCTGACGGCCATGCGCGTGTACCTCGGCTCAGACCATGCCGGCTTTGAATTCAAGAAGGCCATCATCGCTCACCTGACCAAGGCCGGTCATGAGCCGATTGACTGTGGGGCCTACTCGTATGACGCCGAGGATGACTACCCGGCGTTTTGCATCGCCGCGGCGGAGCGCACCGTCGCCGACCCGGGCAGCCTGGGAATCGTGCTCGGTGGTTCGGGCAACGGCGAGCAGATCGCCGCCAACAAGGTGCCCGGCGTGCGGTGCGCGCTGGGGTGGAGCGTCGAGACCGCCACACTGGCCCGCGAGCACAACAACGCACAGGTGATCGGCATCGGTGGCCGCATGCACACCGAGCCCGAGATGATCGCCATCGTCGACGCTTTCCTGTCCACCCCGTGGTCGCAGGCACCCCGCCACCAACGCCGGATCGACATCCTCGCCGACTACGAGCGCACCCACGTCGCGCCACCGGTGCCCGGCGCCGATCTTTAGTGCACTAGGCCGCTGCCATGCCCGAGGGTCACGCCCTGCATCGGCTTGCGCGCCGACACCAACGTCGTTTTGCCGGCTCTGTGGTGCGGGTGTCCAGCCCGCAGGGCAGGTTCACCGATGCCGCCCTAATCGACGGACTGGTGCTGCGCCGTGCCTCGGCCTGGGGTAAGCACCTTTTCCACCACTACGAGGGCGGCGCAATCGTGCACGTGCACCTGGGGCTCTACGGCACGTTCAGAGAGCAACCCGCGCCGATGGCGCCGCCGGTGGGTGCGGTGCGGATGCGCATGATCGGCACCGAGTTCGGTACAGACCTTCGGGGTCCCACTGCCTGCGACGTCCTCGACGAGGGGCAGGTGTCGGCGATTCTCGATCGTTTGGGTCCCGACCCGCTGCGCAGCGATGCCGACCCTTCATTGGCCTGGTCCCGGATATCGAAGTCGCGCAAGGCAATTGGCGCACTCCTCATGGACCAGTCCGTGCTCGCCGGGGTGGGCAATGTGTACCGAGCCGAGCTGCTCTTCCGTCACGGTATCGACCCGTACCGGCTTGGTCGCGATATGGGTGAGACGGAGTTCGACGCGGCCTGGACCGACCTGGTCGAACTGATGAAGGTCGGGGTGCGGCGCGGCCGGATCATCGTGGTGCGCCCCGAGCACGACACTGGCGCACCGGGGTACGGGCCCAAACGGCCCCGCACCTATGTGTATCGCCGCACCGGCGAGCCCTGCCGACTGTGCGGCACGGCCATCCGCACCGCGGAGATGGAAGGCCGCAACCTGTTCTGGTGCCCGACCTGCCAGAGTTAGGAGTCGAGTCGACGATGCCGCCGCGGGAGGCGGCGGAGGAGGAGCGAGGCAGTCGGTTAGGAGTCGAGTCGACGATGCCGCCGCGGGAGGCGGCGGAGGAGGAG
>JBAXIA010000165.1:0-6323 GCA_037138615.1 Mycobacteriaceae bacterium
GCGAAATCGTATGTGCCGCAACGCCGGTGAACAGTGCTCGGGCATCTTCACCACGCAGCATTCCCCACGCCGGAGTGCCCTGCTCGATCATTCGCCGGGCCAGGTGCACGGCAGCCGGTATATCGGTGGGAATCGAGCGTTTATCGCCGATCAATAGACCCACCACATCGTGGGCGTCGGCGACGAGTGGACCCAACAGGTGCCGCCAGGAGTCACCGTGCTGCAGACCGGCGCAGGTGCGTTCGAGATCGTGGTAAGCCAGCGCAGCCGGTCGGCCCGGGAGCGGGTTGGCATAGGAGATATCCGGAACCGTCAGGCCCACGCCGCGGGCGGCGAGATCGAACTCGGCGAAGAACGGTGACGCGAGTGCTAGTGGGTGGATCGCTGAACATATGTCGTGACCGACGCTGGGGGAGTCGGGGTCGGCAAGGGTGCGCGAGCCGCCCCCGAGGGTGGGTTGGGCCTCGAGCACCTGCACACGCAACCCGGCCCGGGCACAGACAACGGCGGCGCTGAGCCCATTGGGGCCGCTTCCGACGACCGTGACATCCACCTACTGATTAGACCCCATTAGTCTGACCCGGTGACTCTGCCCGTTGTTCTGATCGCTGACAAACTTGCCGAATCGACCGTCGCCGCCCTGGGAGACCAGGTGGAGGTGCGGTGGGTGGACGGCCCGGATCGCCCCAAACTGCTGGCAGCGGTCGTCGACGCCGATGCGTTGCTGGTGCGTTCGGCCACCACCGTCGATGCCGAAGTGATCGCCGCGGCACCCAAACTCAAGATCATCGCCCGCGCCGGTGTCGGCCTGGACAACGTCGATGTGGATGCTGCCACCGCGGCCGGTGTGCTGGTGGTCAATGCGCCCACCTCCAATATCCACAGCGCCGCCGAGCACGCGATTGCGCTGATGCTGGCTGCCGCCCGGCAGATCCCGGCCGCCGATGCGACCCTGCATGAGCACACCTGGAAGCGCTCGTCGTTCAACGGCACCGAGATCTTCGGCAAGACAGTCGGAGTGGTGGGCCTGGGCCGCATCGGGCAATTGGTCGCCGCGCGACTGGCCGCCTTCGGCACCCACATCATCGCCTACGACCCCTACGTTCCGGCGGCCCGTGCCGCACAGCTTGGTATCGAACTGCTGCCGTTGGATGACGTACTGGCCCGGGCCGACTTCATCTCGGTGCACCTGCCCAAGACCAAGGAGACCGCAGGGCTGCTGGGTAAGGAAGCACTGGCTAAGACCAAGCCCGGGGTCATCATCGTCAACGCCGCCCGTGGCGGCCTCATCGATGAGCAGGCCCTGGCTGATGCGATCACCAGCGGTCACGTGCGCGCGGCGGGTCTGGACGTGTTCGCCACCGAACCGTGCACCGACAGCCCGCTGTTCGATCTACCCCAGGCCATAGTCACTCCGCACCTGGGTGCGTCGACGTCCGAGGCTCAGGACCGGGCGGGCACCGATGTCGCTGAGAGCGTCAAGCTCGCCATGGCCGGTGAGTTTGTTCCCGACGCGGTCAATGTCGGCGGCGGTGTTGTCAACGAGGAGGTGGCACCCTGGCTGGATTTGGTGCGAAAGCTCGGCTTGCTGGCCGGTGTGCTCGGCACCGAGGCTCCGGACAACCTCTCGGTGCGGGTATGCGGCGAGATCGCGTCCGAAGATGTTGGGATGCTGAAACTGTCGGCACTGCGTGGGCTGTTCTCAACGATGACCGATCAGCAGGTGACGTTCGTCAATGCCCCTGGACTGGCTGCCGAACGTGGTCTTGCCACTGAATTGAGCACGTCAAGTGAGAGCCCCAACCACCGCAGTCTGGTCGAGGTCAAGGTGGTGGCGTCCGATGGTTCGACGGTCGCTGTCTCGGGCACGCTATCCGGTCCGCAGGAAGTGCAGAAGATCGTGGCGATCAACGGCCGCAACTTCGATCTGCGTGCCGAGGGCATGAACCTGATCCTGCACTATGGCGACAAGCCCGGCGTGCTGGGCAAGATCGGCACGCTGCTGGGTGGCGCCGGGGTCAATATCCTTGCCGCCCAGATGAGTCAGGACGCCAGCGGTCCGGGTGCCACGATGATGCTGCGATTGAATCGCGACATACCCGCCGATGTCCGGACTGCGATCGGTGCGGCCGTCGACGCAGGGACTCTTGAAGTGGTGGACCTGTCGTGAACTGCGCCGGCGACGATGCAGTGCGAAGCGATGAGGAGGAGTGGCGCAGATGAAACTGGCGGTGATTGCCGGTGACGGCATCGGACCGGAGGTCATCGATGAGGCACTGGAGGTGCTCGATGCGGTGCTGCCAGGTGTCGACAAGACCAACTATGACCTCGGGGCGCAGCGGTACCACGCCACCGGTGAGGTACTCCCGGCAGGCGTCCTCGACGAGTTGCGCACCCACGATGCGATTCTGCTGGGCGCGATCGGCGATCCATCGGTGCCCAGCGGGGTACTCGAGCGCGGCCTGCTGCTGAAGACTCGCTTCGAGCTCGACCATCACGTCAACCTGCGCCCGAGCCGGCTTTATGACGGGGTCACCAGCCCGCTGGCCGGCGACCCGACGATCGACTTCGTCGTCGTGCGGGAGGGAACCGAAGGTCCCTACACCGGAAACGGCGGCGTGATCCGGGCCGGCACTCCGCATGAGGTGGCCACCGAGGTGAGCCTCAACACCGCGTTCGGTGTTACCCGGGTGGTTCGGTACGCGTTTGATCTCGCGAGCAAGCGGCGCAAGAACCTCACGCTGGTGCACAAGACCAATGTCCTGACCTTCGCCGGTGGCCTGTGGTCACGGGTGGTGGCCGAGATCGGCGCCGAGTACGCGGATGTCGAGGTGGCCTATCAGCACATCGACGCGGCCACCATTTACATGGTCACCGATCCGGGTCGGTTCGATGTGATCGTCACCGACAACCTCTTCGGCGACATCATCACTGACCTCGCGGCAGCAGTCAGTGGCGGCATCGGCTTGGCCGCCAGCGGCAATATCGACGCCACCGGAACCAACCCATCAATGTTCGAGCCCGTGCACGGCAGCGCGCCCGATATCGCCGGAAAGGGCATCGCCGATCCGACCGCCGCGGTGATGAGCGTGGCGCTTCTGCTGAACCATATGGGTGAGCAAGCCGCGGCCGCCCGAGTCGATGCGGCGGTCGCTGACCATCTGGCGACCCGCGGTGACGCGAAGCTGTCGACGAAACAGGTCGGTGAGCGGATCCGCGCCCGGCTCTAGCACTAGGCTCGTGCGAATGCGCCTCGGTCGTATCGCCAGCCCCGATGGGGTCGCCTTCGTCAGTATCGAGGGAGAGGGCGATGCCGCCGTCGCCCGCGAGATCGCCGAGCACCCCTTCGGCACACCCACTTTCACCGAGCGGTCCTGGCCGCTGGCGGATGTGCGCCTGCTGGCGCCCATCCTGGCCAGCAAGGTGGTCTGCATGGGCAAGAACTACCTCGAGCACGTCATCGAGATGGGCGACACGACGGGCCCCGTATCTGAGGACCCGATCATTTTCCTCAAGCCGAACACCTCGATCATTGGACCCGGGATACCGATTCAACTGCCCGCCAACGCCTCCCCGGTGCACCACGAGGGCGAGTTGGCGGTGGTCATCGGCCGGCCGTGCAAAGACGTCCCGGCTTCCCGTGCCGCTGAGAACATCCTCGGCTACACGATCGCCAACGATGTCTCAGCCCGGGACCAGCAGCAGGCCGACGGGCAGTGGACGCGCGCCAAGGGGCATGACACGTTCTGTCCACTGGGCCCGTGGATCGTCACCGATCTGGACCCGTCGGACCTGCAGATCCGAACCGAGGTCAATGGCGTGCTGCGCCAGGACAGTCGCACCTCGCTGATGATCCATGGCATCGGCGCCATCATCGAGTGGGTGTCGGCGGTAATGACACTGCTGCCCGGCGATCTGATTCTCACCGGGACACCGGCCGGTGTGGGACCGATCGAAGACGGTGACACCGTCAGCATCACCATCGAGGGCATCGGAACTCTGACCAACCCCGTGGTCCGGAAGGGCAAATGATGAGCACCGGAGTGCGGGTGCGGTTCTGCCCATCGCCAACCGGAACCCCGCACGTCGGCCTGGTGCGCACCGCACTGTTCAACTGGGCGTACGCCCGGCACACCGGCGGGGTGTTCGTGTTCCGCATCGAGGACACCGATGCCGCGCGCGATTCCGAGGAGAGCTACGCCGCGATTCTAGACGCGCTGCGGTGGCTCGGACTGGATTGGGACGAGGGCCCGGAAGTCGGCGGGCCGCACGGACCGTACCGGCAATCCGAGCGCGGCGATCTCTATCGCGATGTGGTGGCGCGGCTGGTGGAGTCCGGCGATGCGTACCCCGCCTACTCAACGCCCGAGGAGGTCGAGGCGCGACATATCGCTGCCGGCCGCAACCCGAAAATGGGTTACGACAATTACGACCGTGATCTCACCGAGGCACAACGTGCCGCCCACGTCACCGAGGGGCGCAAGCCGGTACTGCGCCTACGCATGCCCGATGAGGACATCAGCTGGGGTGACCTGGTGCGCGGCGAGACGACGTTCGCCGCCGGGACGGTGCCCGACTTCGCACTGACCCGGGCCAACGGGGATCCGCTATACACCTTGGTCAATCCGGTTGATGACGCGCTGATGAAGATCACCCATGTGTTGCGTGGCGAGGATCTGCTGCCGTCGACGCCGCGACAGATCGCTCTGCACCGCGCGTTGATCCGGATCGGTGTCGGCGAGTGCGTTCCCGAGTACGCCCACTTGCCGACGGTGCTCGGGGATGGCACCAAGAAGCTGTCCAAGCGTGATCCGCAGTCGAATCTGTTCCTGCATCGCGACCGCGGCTTCATTCCCGAGGGTCTGCTGAACTATCTGGCGCTGCTGGGCTGGGGGATCGCCGACGATCACGATGTATTCAGCCTCGAAGAGATGACGGCGGCCTTCGACGTCATCGACGTCAACTCCAACCCGGCTCGCTTCGATCAGAAGAAGGCCGATGCCATCAACGCCGAGCACATTCGTCGCCTCAACGAGGCGGACTTCACCGCCCGGCTGCGCTCGTACTTCGCTGACCACGGTTATGACACCGGTCTGGACGAGGCTGGTTTCGGGACCGCCGCCCAGCTGGTGCAGACCCGTATTGTGGTGCTCTCCGATGCGTGGGAGCTGTTGAAGTTCTTCAACGATGACTGCTACGCGATCGACCCCGCGGCGGCGGCGAAGGAACTCGGCGCCGATGCGGCCGGCGTGCTCGACTCCGCGTGCGCGGCACTCGATGGGGTACCGACGTGGAACGCGGCCGGTATCGAGGAGGCCCTCAGGGCCGCGCTGATCGACGGGCTGGGGCTCAAACCACGTAGGGCGTTCGGTCCGATCCGCGTCGCGGTGACCGGCTCGACCATCAGCCCACCGCTGTACGAGTCATTGGAATTGCTCGGACGGGAGCGCAGCCTAGGTCGGCTGCGCGCGGCCCGTGACAGGGCGATGTGAGAATCTTTGGTAGTCTGCTGTTCGTCCGTCGATAGCTGGTCTTGACCAGCTGTTATAGGTCGCCAATGGGGTATGGTGTAATTGGCAACACAGCTGTTTCTGGTACAGCCATTCTAGGTTCGAGTCCTGGTACCCCAGCAATTATGACGGCAAATGCCGCTGAGATATGCTGGCTCACCGGCGCTCATGTCAGCGCTGCGTTTTGTTCTAGCCCCCGTCGTCTAGCGGCCTAGGACGCCGCCCTCTCACGGCGGTAGCGTGGGTTCGAATCCCATCGGGGGTACTTTTTCCCGTTTCTCTTTCCCCTACCAATGCGATCGGGACGCGCAACTATTGCTGAGGCGCCGTCGAACCGGCCAGTGGCATGGCGGGCATGCCGAGCTTGCGGTGATCCCACGACCGCACCCGGTTCGCGCGGATACGCACCGCGACCCGCTTGTTCATCATCATGTCGACAGCGGGTTTGAGGTCATCGGTGTAGGGGCCGTTGTAGCGCTCCCACACGCTGACGCCGACGTTGAAGATGGTGTCGGGATCGTCGAGGATCTCGGCTGTGCCCTCGAATGAGACTCCACGCAGACTGTCGTAGGTCATGCCATCCTCGATGAGGAAGCTCACCCGGGAATTGCGGCGGAGATTGACGACCTTCTGCGACTTGACCTTCGTCTCGATCCAGATCTCGCCGTCGAGGACGCCGTACCACATCGCGACCAGGTGAGGCTGGCCACCCGCACCGATGGTGGCCATGGTTCCGGTGCGGCTGCGCGCCACGAAATCGGTGATCTCCTCGTCGGTCATGACGATCTGATTGCGCTGCTTGCTTCCCATAAT
>JBAXIA010000166.1:0-6291 GCA_037138615.1 Mycobacteriaceae bacterium
CGCTAGCGATTCCGAGAGGACATGGGCAGATGACCGGCAAGGTATGGCTGATCACCGGAGCGTCGCGGGGCCTCGGTAACCAGTGGGCCATCGCCGCTCTTGAACGTGGTGACTCGGTCGCCGCCACCGCGCGCGACACTTCCGCGCTGGCAACACTGCGCGACACCTACGGCGACGCCATCGAATCGATCGCACTCGACGTCACCGATCGCCAGGGGTGTTTCGCTGCCGTCGAGGCAGCCCACGACAGGTTCGGCCGACTCGACATCGTCGTCAACAACGCCGGTTACGGGCAGTACGGCTTCGTTGAGGAACTGTCCGAATCCGAAGCCCGCGCCCAGATCGACACCAATTTGTTCGGACCGTTGTGGATCACCCAGGCCGCGTTACCCCACCTGCGGGCGCAACGCGGCGGCCACATCATTCAGGTCTCCTCGATCGGCGGCGTGACCGCCTTTGCCAACCTCGGCATCTATCACGCCTCCAAATGGGCGCTGGAGGGGATGTCGCAGTCGCTGGCCGCCGAAGTGGCTTCATTCGGTATTCGTGTCACGATCGTCGAGCCCGGCGGGTATGCCACTGACTGGCTCGCCGCGGCGCCCTACGCCGAACCATTGGATGCCTACGCCGCGCAGCGAGAGGAATTCGAAACCGCCCGCGCCGAACGCAGGGCGGACCTCGCCGACCCGGCAGCCTCGCGGTCGGCGATACTCGAGATCGTCGACGCCGACGACCCACCCCTTCGGGTCTTCCTCGGCAGAGACGCCTTCGCTCAGGCCAAGGCGGCGTACGAAGACCGGCTAGCCGAATGGAAGCGCTGGCAACCGCTTTCCGTACGAGCACATGGAGTCCACCCGGGCGAGTCCTGAGAGCCCTACGTCAGCTGACCCTGTGCGTAGGTGTCAAGTATCCGTCTGAGTTCCGCCACCTCACCGGCGTCAATGCTCACGGAATCGAGAGTTTCGTCCATATCGGGGTTGGTGTACTCCATTGATGAAGCGCGTGCCGATCGGGCTGAACTGTGAAATGCTTTGGCACCGGTAAACTTTGCTAATTCGAGTATGTTGTTCGACCTGACACCGGATCCCGGCATGATCGTGATTCTGTTCCCGGCAGCGTCAACCAGCGCCCTCAACATTTCCTGTCCCAGTTCAACATTGGGGTGCAAGCCACTGGTGAGGATTCTGGTGCAACCCAGGTCAATGATTTCTTCCATTGATCGCATCGGATCCTTCACCCGGTCAAACGCCCGGTGAAATGTGACCTGCATAGCGCCCGCATACCGAATCAACTCAGCGCACCGATCGACATCAACTCTGCCGTCTTCGACGAGCATTCCGATCACCACACCGTCGCAACCCAATTGCTCACACTGCTCAACATCGGCGATCATGGACTGAAACTCCAGCTGCGAAAAAAGGAAGTCACCGCCCCTGGGGCGGATGATGGGGAACAGTTGTATGGACGTGTTCTCCTTTGCCACCGCGATCATCCCGTAGGACGGGGTGGTGCCTCCTTCGTGAGGATTTGCACACAATTCAATTCGGTCGGCGCCTTGGGACTCAGCTGTAAGACATGACACCAGATCAAAACCGATGACTTCCAGTTCCATCCGGTGATTATCGTTGTTTCACTCACCGTTGCCTGCCGATAGCTGGATTGGACAGGTAGCCGCGGTGTGCGATCCGCTAACGCAGCGCCGCCAGACCGCGCGCGATCAGCGGTGCCACCGCCGATCCGATCCGATCGGATCCGCCGCCCGGGTGCCCTTCCGGTTCGGCCTCGGCGGCCATGCGCATCCGAAAGTCGATACCGGCGGCGATCACCGCCAACTTGAAGTACCCCAGTGCCATATAGAAGCCCCAGTGCGCCAGTGGCTGCCCGGACATCACCGAATATCGCTGCGCAAGTTCGTCGGCAGATGGCAGCAGCGGCGACGTCCAGGCCGCCTGGGCGTCGATGATCAGATCCATCGCGGGGTCGCGATAGACGCACATCAGCGCAGTGTCGGATAGGGGATCACCGAGCGTGGACAGCTCCCAATCGACCACTGCTCGCAGGACAGTGGGGTCGTGTGCGTCAAGAATGGTGTTATCGATCCGGAAGTCGCCGTGCACAATCGAGATTTCACTCTGCATCGGCACCGACTGCGCCAACCGCTCATGCAGACGGGCGACATCGCCATCTCGCGGGTCATCCGGCAGCCGGACGTACTGCCATTGCGCACCCCACCGTCGTACCTGACGATCCAGATAGCCTGCGGGCCTTCCGAATTCACCGAGGCCTAACGCTGTTGGATCGACTGCATGCAGGTCAGCCAACGCCCGGATAAGCGTGTCGACACACTCATTGATCTCAGCCGGTCCGCCCAGCTCCTCCAACTCAGTCCGGCTCCGCACCACCCGGCCCGGAACGTAGGCGACCATTCCAAACGGTGCGCCGAGCACTGAGTCATCCTCACTCACAGTGACCGCCCGCGCCACGGGGACGGCTGTGTCAGCCAACGCGTCAACCACCCGGTACTCGCGGACCACGTCGTGCGCGGACGGGGTCAGGCCGTGGAGCGGCGGACGGCGCAGCACCCACTTCGATACGTCGTCATGGATCAGGAATGTCAGATTGGATCGCCCGCCGGCGATCAGCCGCGCGTCTAGCTCCCCGGTACGGGGAATTCCCACGGCATGTAGATGGCGGTCCAATGCACCCAGGTCGAGGCCGTCGAGTGAAGTCACGGTCCCTGTATAGCGCAACCAGCCCGCGGCCAGGCATCGTTACCTCATGGCCCGCAGCATCCCGGCAGTGCTGGTTCAGTGTGCGCTGATCAGATCACGCTGCGCGGATACCTGGCGACGGTCGTGCCGGGGGGTACCTTTTGAGGCGTCCGCAGAAAACGCAGGCAGGTCGGTCAATGAGAGGGTTGAACGTGTTAGCAGGACAAGACAGTGGACAGCGCCGGTGGCGGGCCGCCGCGGTGGTCGCCCTGGCGGGGGCGCTGACCCTGTCGGGCTGCGCGAAGAGCAACGACTCAGGATCGACCACCTCGGCCGGCCCCACCAACTCGACCGTTGCCGTTGCGCCGCAGAAAGTCGACAACCTCGCTGCCGGAGTGCCGGAGGACATTCGCAAGTCCGGCAAGCTCGTCGTCGGTGTGACCATCCCCTACACCCCAAATGAATTCAAGGACACCCAGGGCAAGATCGTCGGCTTCGATGTCGACCTGCTCAACGCCGTCGCCGGCACGCTCGGCCTGACCACCGACTACCGCGAGTCCGACTTCGCGAAGATCATCCCGTCGATCGAGGGCGGCACCTTCGACGTCGGGATGTCGTCGTTCACCGACACCAAGGAACGCGAGCAGCAGGCGGACTTCGTCACCTATTTCTCCGCCGGCACCCAGTGGGCCGCGCGTGCCGGAGCACCCGTCGACCCGAACAACGCCTGCGGCAAGAGGGTTTCGGCGATGGCCGCCAGTACCCAGGTCACCGATGAACTGCCGGCCAAGAGCAAGGCGTGTGTCGACGCCGGCAAGCCGGAGATCGGGATCCTCACCTTCGACGGCCAGGATGCGGCGACCAACGCTGTGGTGCTCGGCCAGGCCGACGCCGTGTCTGCGGATTCTCCAGTCACCGCCTGGGCTATCAAAGAAAGTGGCGGCAAGTTGGAGGCCGCCGGCACGGTATTCGACTCCGCGCCCTACGGCTGGCCTGTGAAAAAGGGCTCTGCCTTGGCCCAGTCCCTGCAGAAGGCATTGGAGCACCTGATCGAAACGGGCGACTACAAGGCCATCGCCACCAACTGGGGTGTTGAGTCCGGCATCATCGACAAGCCCGTCATCAACGGGGCCATCAGCTAAACGTCAACGATGCGCTAAGCGTCACCGATGAGACCGCGTACGCCTCAGGAGACCGTGACGTGCACGTGGTTGAAGTGATTGGCCACCCGCCACATCGTGTACGCAACGCCGAACCGTCCCGCCTGACTTTGCACGTCGGCGTTGATGGCATCGCCCAGGCCCATGTCTGAGCCGATCATGATGTCTATAGCGTGGCCGCTCGGGTGATCGGGCAAGTAGTCAGCCCGCACACCCCCGATGGACTGGACACCGGGGTAGGTGGCGATGATGTACGCCGCGAGGAGCCTCGCGCTGGGGACCAGACCGCTCATCCCGACCGTGGGAATGGCCGCCCCCGGACCTAACAGCGCCTGCTCGGCGGGAGTGAGCATGCCGTAGCGCGTCTTGAGCACAGCGATCTGAGTGCGCACTTCCGACTGTTTCGTCTGTAAGTCCGCCCGCACGGCTGCGGCGGCGGCGGCCGCCGCCTGGGCGCTGACCGCAGACTCGGCAGAGGCCGCTTCGATGGCCTGCGCTTCCTGCTCAGCTTGGCGGACACTGCGCAGCGCATCGGAAATCGTGGCGGTCATCACGCGCTGGACGGCCAACTTGTCGATGAAACTCTGCGGCGAGGCGGCGGTCAGAATCGCGTAGGTGCCATCAGCACGCCCGCCCGCGTAGATCGCGGCGGCGAGTTTGTCGAAGGTGGCCTGGCGAGGCGCGAGCTGGACCCTGGCGGCGTCGAGCGCCACCAGATCGTTGGCATGCTTGGTGTCTGCCGCACTTTGCAGCTGCAGCTTCTGGTCGAGGTCAAACTGGGCCGCCTGTACGGTCTCGAGTAGCTGTTCAGCCTGTCGAGACAACTCGTTGAAATTCGCCACATTGTCTTGGACGGGATCTGCGTATGCGACGCCGCCCCACATCGTGATCAGGGCTGTCAGTCCGGCGATCGCCGTAGCCACCTGCTTGCGAACAACGAACTTCGCCAGAAAAGAGAGGTCAAACTTCAAGACTGCGCATCCTTTGACTGCCGTCGACATCGTCGTCGAACTGCCGGTCCGATTGCCTAGACCTGACGAAGGTTACGGAAACAGCGTTGGCGTTGTCCAACCAACGGGCTGAGAATTAGCGCAGAATCACAACCTCAGCAGCCAGAACGGCATTTACTGGCTCGTGCGACCAACGACGAAGGGGGCACCCGCCACATGTCCAGCAAGCGCACCCCGCATATCGATCCACACGGGGAGGAGATCGCCGAGACGATCCTGCTCCCCGGTGACCCGCTACGCGCCAAATTCATCGCCGAGACCTACCTCGATAACCACCGTTGCTTCAACGAGGTTCGTGGAATGTACGGGTTCACCGGTACCTACCGCGGCCGGAAAGTCTCGGTGATGGGCACCGGCATGGGTGTCCCGTCGATCTCGCTGTACAGCTATGAGTTGATCCACGTCTTCGACGTCAAGAACCTGATTCGGGTTGGCAGCTGCGGCACCATTCAAGACGGCATCGATCTCTACGACGTCGTCATCGCCCAGGGCGCCTCGACGGATTCCAACTACCTGAGTCAGTTCGACCTGCCCGGAACCTACGCGCCACTGTCGTCGTACCGGCTGCTGGAGAAGGCCAAGCGCATCGCCGACGAACACGGACAGCGCACCCACGTCGGCAATATCCTTTCCTCGGACATCTTCTACAACGACGACCCCGAGGCGCTCGGCAAGTGGGCGAAGATGGGCATCTTGGCCGTCGAAATGGAGTCCGCCGGCCTGTTCGCCAATGCCGCGGCCGCCGGGGTAGACGCCCTGGGAATATTCACCGTCAGCGACAACATCCCTGCCGGTTTGCATACCACCCCGCAGGAACGTGAAACCGCGTTCACCAAGATGATCGAGATCGCCCTGGAGTTGGCGTGACCGAGGCCGCGCACATCAACCCGAGAACCGGTTTGGCCTCCAATCCCAAGCAGGCCATCCCGGTTCTCCTGGCGCTGTTCGTGTTCTCCCTGATCATGGACAACGGCTTCAAGCTCATGTCGCCGTCGATCGCGTCATCACTCGGTCTGTCGGAAAACACAGTGAGCCTGCAGGCCACCCTCCCCGGTATCCTGATCGGCATCGGCGCCGTCGTGTACGCCGCCCTGTCGGACTCCATTGCCATCCGTAAACTCATGATCTTCGCCGTCATCGTCATGGCGATTGGTTCGCTGATCGGTTTCGCGCTGCAGGGATCATTCGGCGGAGTCCTGGCCGGTCGCATCATCCAGACCTGCGGTCTCGCAGCGGCCGAAACGCTGTACGTCATCTGGATCACCAAGCATTTCGAGGGCGACGAGCAGAAGAAGTATCTGGGCTACAGCACGGCGGCGTTCCAGTTGTCATTGTTACTGGGCGCGGTCGGCAGCGGATTCATTGCCACCTACATCGGATGGACCGCATTCTTTTTGTTGAATCTCGTTG
>JBAXIA010000167.1:0-6264 GCA_037138615.1 Mycobacteriaceae bacterium
GCGCTGTCGGCACCGAAGCTGACGTCGTAGGTGACCAGCCCCCACCAGTCGCCCTGCTCGCACAGGCCCCAGCAGCTCAGCGAGCCGGCCACGATCCGGTGCATCTGCAGGCCATGTGGGTGGTAGCGGCCGACCCGGTGCGGAGGCCGGGGAAAGAGCGCGGCCAGATCGACCAGAACCCGGACCGGCGGGCGCAGGGGCCGCAACGGCGGACGCACCGGCTGTCCGTTGTATCCGATCGACGCCAGCCTGTGCGGCATCCCGTCGACCATTGTTCGATCATATGTTCGATTTACGTCCTGTGAACAGATGGCGGAAGGCCCTATCGAAATCGTGCGCGAATTCAGTAAACTTGAGCGGAACAGACTCAAGGCTGTGAGTGTTGTAATCCTTGACAAGACGAGAAGTTAAGGAGGTGTCGTGGACTCGTTCAACCCGACCACGAAAACCCAGGCGGCGCTCACTGCCGCATTGCAGGCCGCCAGTGCGGCCGGCAACCCCGAGATTCGACCAGCCCATCTGTTGATGGCGCTGCTCACCCAGACCGACGGTATCGCCGGACCATTGCTTGAGGCGGTCGGCGTCAACCCGGCGACCATCCGGGCCGAGGCGCAACGCCTCGTCGAACGGCTTCCCACCAGCAGTGGCGCGACCTCGCAGCCACAGTTGTCTCGGGAATCCCTTGCCGCGATCAACGCCGCGCAGGCGCTGGCTACCGAAATGGACGACGAGTACGTCTCCACCGAGCACCTGATGGTCGGCCTGGCCACCGGTGACTCCGATGTCGCCAAGCTGCTCACCGGTGCGGGTGCGTCCCCCCAAGCGCTGCGCGACGCGTTCATCAAGGTTCGCGGTAGCGGTCGGGTCACCAGCGCCGACCCCGAAGCGACGTATCAGGCATTGGAGAAGTACTCCACCGACCTGACCGCGCGTGCCCGCGAGGGCAAGCTCGATCCGGTTATCGGGCGCGACAACGAGATCCGTCGCGTCATCCAGGTGCTCAGCCGTCGGACCAAGAACAACCCGGTGCTGATCGGCGAGCCCGGCGTCGGCAAGACCGCGATTGTCGAAGGCCTGGCCCAGCGCATCATCGACGGCGACGTGCCAGAGAGCCTGCGCGACAAAACCGTCGTCTCTCTCGACATGGGGTCCATGGTGGCCGGGGCGAAGTACCGCGGCGAGTTCGAGGAGCGGCTCAAGGCCGTCCTCGATGACATCAAGAACTCGGCCGGGCAGATCATCACGTTCATCGACGAACTGCACACGATCGTCGGCGCGGGTGCGACCGGCGAGGGCGCAATGGACGCCGGCAACATGATCAAGCCGATGCTGGCCCGCGGTGAACTGCGGATGGTCGGTGCGACCACGCTTGAGGAATACCGCAAGTACATCGAGAAGGACGCCGCGTTGGAGCGCCGTTTCCAGCAGGTGTTTGTCGGCGAACCCTCGGTGGAGGACACCGTAGGCATCCTGCGCGGGTTGAAGGATCGCTACGAAGTGCACCACGGCGTGCGGATCACCGACTCCGCGTTGGTCGCGGCAGCCACGCTGTCGGACCGCTACATCACCAGCCGGTTCCTGCCGGATAAGGCCATCGACCTCGTCGACGAGGCAGGGTCGAGGCTGCGCATGGAGATCGACTCCCGTCCCGTCGAGATCGACGAGGTGGAACGTCTGGTTCGTCGCCTCGAGATCGAGGAGATGGCGCTGGAGAAAGAAGAAGACGCCGCTTCCAAGGAACGGCTGGAGAAGCTGCGCGCCGAACTGGCCGACCAGAAGGAGAAGCTCGCGGAACTGACGACGCGCTGGCAGAACGAGAAGAATGCCATCGACATCGTGCGCGACCTCAAGGAGCAGCTGGAGACGCTGCGTGGGGAGTCCGAGCGTGCCGAGCGTGACGGCGATCTGGCCAAGGCTGCCGAACTGCGCTACGGGCGCATCCCCGAGATCGAGAAGCAACTCGACGCGGCGCTGCCGCAGGCGGAAGCGCAAGCGAACGTCATGCTCAAGGAAGAGGTCGGACCCGACGACATCGCCGATGTGGTGGCAGCATGGACCGGGATTCCGGCCGGCCGGCTGCTTGAGGGCGAGACGGCCAAGCTGCTGCGGATGGAGGACGAACTCGGTAAGCGGGTCGTCGGCCAGCGCAAGGCCGTACAAGCGGTGTCGGACGCGGTCCGCCGCAGTCGGGCTGGTGTCGCCGATCCGAACCGGCCCACGGGCTCGTTCCTGTTCCTCGGCCCCACCGGCGTCGGTAAGACCGAACTGGCCAAGGCTCTGGCCGACTTCCTGTTCGATGACGAGCGGGCGATGGTCCGCATTGATATGAGCGAGTACGGCGAAAAGCATTCCGTCGCACGCCTCGTCGGCGCCCCTCCGGGCTACATCGGCTACGACCAGGGCGGCCAGCTCACCGAGGCGGTGCGCCGCCGGCCCTACACGGTGGTGCTGTTCGACGAGGTTGAGAAGGCCCACCCGGATGTGTTCGATGTGCTGCTGCAGGTTCTCGACGAGGGCCGGCTGACCGATGGTCAGGGCCGCACGGTGGACTTCCGCAACACCATCCTCATCCTGACGTCGAACCTGGGGTCGGGCGGTAACGAGGAGCAGGTGATGGCAGCGGTGCGCAGCGCCTTCAAGCCCGAGTTCATCAACCGCCTCGACGATGTACTGATCTTCGAGGGCCTCAAGCCCGACGAGCTGGTCCGCATCGTCGACATCCAGCTGGCCCAGCTGCAGAAGCGGCTGGCCCAGCGTCGTCTCGATCTTCAGGTGTCGCTGGCGGCAAAGGAATGGCTGGCCGAGCGTGGGTTCGACCCGGTCTACGGTGCCCGGCCGCTGCGGCGGCTGGTCCAGCAGGCCATCGGCGACCAGCTCGCCAAGCTACTGCTGGCCGGTGAGGTGCATGACGGTGACGTGGTTCCGGTCAACGTCACGCCCGATGGCGGCGGCCTCGTCCTGGGCTGAGCGCGCCACCAGAGGTAGAAACCCCCGCACGCCCGGCGTGTCGGGGGTTTTTACCAACGGTGACCCTGTTGTGATCTGTGGAGCCTCTCGGTGACCGGCCGTGAACGGTTACGCTACGACTAATGGTCCCGTTCTGGTTCACGCTGTCCGCACTCTGTTTCGTGGGTGCGGCCGTATTGCTGTACGTCGATATCGGACGCCGCCGCGGACTTGGGCGGCGCCGCAAGTCGTGGGCGCGTTCGCACGGGTTCGACTACGAACAGCAATCAACCGAGATCGTCGACCGCTGGAAGCGCGGGGTTATGTCGACGGTCGGCGAGGTCAGCGCACGCAATGTGGTGCTCGGCCAGATTCGTGGCGAAGCGGTGTACGTCTTTGACCTCGAGGACGTAGCCACCGTCGTCGCGCTGCACCGCAAGGTCGGCACCAACGTGGTGATGGATCTGCGACTCAAGGGAATCAAGGAACCACGCGAGACCGACGTCTGGCTGCTCGGCGCGATCGGCCCGCGGATGGTGTACTCCAACAATCTCGATGCCGCCCGCCGCGCCTGCGATCGCCGCCTGGTGACCTTCGCTCACACCGCGCCGGATTGTGCCGAAATCATGTGGAACGAGGAGAACTGGACGCTGGTGGCCATGCCGGTCTCGGCCACCCGTGCACAGTGGGACGAAGGTCTTCGGACGGTTCGCCAATTCAACGACCTGCTACGCGTGCTGCCGCCCATCCCGGCCCAAGCCGCCGCCGCGCAATCGGCCGCACGTCGCAATGCCGTACCGAGTCGCCCCCAAGCACTTCCGCAAGGCCGCAGCGACGCTCCGCCGATCCTGCAACCGCGGACTGGCACCCAGGCACCCAACTACCAACTGTAAGGCTCCTCGTCAGCCGCTAGGGTGGCAGCTGTGACCGCGCCTGAACTCAACGCCGCCGACCGCACCGAACTCGCCGAGCTGGTTCGCCGACTGTCGGTGGTATTCGGCCGCGTGACACTGTCATCCGGCAAAGAGGCCGATTACTACGTCGACCTGCGCCGGGCGACACTGCACCACCGGGCCGCCCCGCTGATCGGCCGGTTGATGCGCGAGCTCACCGCCGACTGGGACTATCGAGCCGTCGGCGGTCTGACCATGGGCGCCGACCCGGTCGCCTGCGCTGTGATGCACACCCCGGGCCGGCCCATTGACGCGTTTGTAGTCCGCAAGGCCACCAAAACCCATGGCCTGCAACGGCTTATCGAAGGTGCGGAGATATCCGGTAACCGGGTCCTGGTGGTCGAGGACACCAGCACGACGGGTGCTTCGGCGCTGACAGCCGTGAAATCCGTACGTGAGGCGGGCGGCACTGTGGTGGGTGTCGCCACGGTCGTCGACCGTGCCACCGGCGCAGCCGCGGCGATCGAGGCCGAGGGTGTGCCATACCGCAGCATCCTCGGACTTGCCGAACTCGACCTGCCGCAGCAGTGACGAAACGGGCCCGGGGCGCTGAGTTCCCGGAGCCGGACGATCCACCGGAGTCAGACCTTGACTGGGACGAGGTCGTCGACGTCATCTGTGTCGGCACCGATCCCGGCCCAACGGCACAGGCGATCTCAAGCATCCAGCTCGGTCGGCGGGTGCTTGCCGTCCCGAGGCCGGAGATCTTTGACACCGATACCGCCGCCTACGTCACCGAGATGACCGCGGACCTGGAGCCACCGGAACCGGGCCGGCCGTTCCCGCTCACTCGTGCGCGGGCGACCGAAGCCGAACCTGCGCGCGGCCGGGTGATCGACACTTTCGTCGGCGCACACCTGCAGTACTGGGCGGGGCAGTGTTGGGCAACGCCGTTCGGTGTTCTCTACACCGACCCCTTCGCCATTGATACGACACCAATGATCACCGATGACGGTCTGCGCATTGAGGTGGCCGTGGTCGGTCACTATCGGCCGGATCGGCCGCTGGCGGAATGGCTGTGCGCCCAGGCGCGTGAACATGATGTGCAACCGGATCCCGATCTGACTTTGCAACGTCTGGTCATCGAGTACGGCCGGGTGGCGGGCGCCGAGCTGCTCACCGGCTCCGGAACGCTGTTGGTGCGTGCCATGGACGGGGTGGCGCTTCCGACAGCCGCATCCGATATCGACTGGGCGCTTCGATCAGATCTGGGCGACACAGATCTCGAGGTCGCGATCGTTGGTCGTCCCGCTGGCCGCTTCGGCCGGGTTGAGCTTCTGGCGTCTGACTAGGTCCCGGTGGTGTCGTCGAGAACGATCGACCGAAAATGTGAACTCTGCGCGCCGGACGGATTAGGCGCATAGATGGCCAGCATGCGCGCGTACCCCCTGGCGAGGTAGCGGCCGAGATGACCGCCGCGTACCACTGCGGCATCGCCGGGGCGCAGTGTCACTGACTCGCCTTCGGATTCGACGACAAGTTCGCCGGCCAGCAGGTAGGTGGTCTCGTCATGCGGGTGCAGGTCTTCCCAGCCCTCGTTTTCGAGCTCCCATTCGTGGATCACGACATCGTTCCACGTGGCTCCCGGAGCGTCCGTGTCGTGGCCGGTGAGGGTCTCGCAGCCGTTCCGGCGGCCATCTGCGTCGGGTGTCAGCATCACCCGTGGGTAGCGGACCAGTGCGGCCCGCGCGTGGTCGGAACCCATGCGGCCGAGGCTACCCTTCCACCATGTCGACTAATGGGCCGACCGAGGGGTCCGAGCCCGGTCCCACCGAGTGGTCCACGGATGGACCGGGAGTCGGTCCCTGGCTCACCACCCAGACCGGACCCGTCCCGGATGACGCTCGCTACGATCCCGGGTTACTCGCCCAGGGTGATGCCCGCAATGTCGTTGATGCATACCGCTATTGGCGGCGGGAGGCGATCGTCGCCGATATCGATCAGCGTCGACATCCGCTCCATGTGGCGATTGAGAACTTTGGCAATGACGCCAATATCGGCGCGGTGGTCCGCACCGCCAACGCATTCGCCGTCGACACCGTGCACATCGTCGGACGCCGGCGATGGAACCGCCGCGGCGCCATGGTGACCGATCGATATCAGCGACTGCTCCACCACGACACCACCGAGGATCTGCTGGTATTCGCTCGTGGCGCCGGGCTCGCCGTGGTCGCAGTCGACAACGTTCCCGGCGCGGTGCGTCTGGAGGAGACCACTCTGCCTCGGGACTGTCTGCTGGTGTTCGGCCAGGAGGGACCCGGAATCTCCACCTCAGCCCAGTCCGGTGCCGCGCTGACGGTCTCGATCGCCCAGTTCGGTTCCACCCGCAGTATCAATGCCGGCGCCGCCGCCGGTATCGCCATGC
>JBAXIA010000168.1:0-6173 GCA_037138615.1 Mycobacteriaceae bacterium
TGTTTGACGACCTCACCAAGCAGGCCGAGGCCTACCGCGCGATCTCGCTGCTGCTGCGCCGTCCGCCGGGCCGCGAGGCCTACCCGGGTGACGTTTTCTACCTGCACTCCCGGTTGCTGGAACGTTGCGCGAAGCTGTCTGACGAACTCGGTGGCGGTTCGATGACCGGACTGCCGATCATCGAGACCAAGGCCAATGACATCTCGGCCTACATCCCCACCAACGTCATCTCGATCACCGACGGCCAGTGTTTCCTGGAGACCGACCTGTTCAACCAGGGTGTGCGGCCGGCCATCAACGTCGGTGTCTCGGTGTCCCGCGTCGGCGGTGCCGCTCAGATCAAGGCCATGAAAGAGGTCGCCGGCTCGCTGCGTCTGGATCTGTCGCAGTACCGCGAGTTGGAGGCCTTCGCGGCCTTCGCCTCCGACCTCGACGAGACCTCCAAGGCTCAGTTGGAGCGCGGTGCCCGCCTGGTCGAACTGCTCAAGCAGCCGCAGTACAGCCCGATGTCGGTTGAGGACCAGGTGGTTGCGATCTTCCTGGGAACCAAGGGACACCTGGACTCGGTTCCGGTCGCCGACGTCGGCCGCTTCGAGTCGGAGTTCATCGATCACCTCAAGGCGGCCAAACCGGGGATCCTCACCGAGATCCGGGACTCACAGAAGCTGAGCGAAGACACCGAGGCTGCCCTGGTGGCGGCGGTCGCCGACTTCAAGCGCGGCTTCGCAACCTCCGACGGTAGCTCGGTGGTGCCTGATGCCCACGTTTCGGCCATGGACGAAGCCGATGTCGAGAAGGAGGCGGTCCAGGTCCGTAAGCCCGCCCCGAAGAAGAAGTAATGGCAGCGACACTGCGCGAACTGCGCGGCCGTATCAAATCGGCTGGGTCGATCAAGAAGATCACCAAGGCCCAGGAGCTGATCGCCACCTCCCGTATCGCCAAGGCCCAGGCCCGGGTGGAGGCGGCTCGACCCTATTCGGCCGAGATCACCGACATGCTCACCAACCTCGCAGCAGAGTCGGCTCTGGATCATCCGCTGCTGGTCGAGCGGAAGAACCCAAAGCGGGCCGCGGTGCTGGTGGTGTCCTCGGACCGTGGGTTGTGCGGTGCGTACAACGCAAATCTGCTGCGCCGATCCGAGGAACTCTTCTCACTGTTGCGGGAGGAGGGCAAGGCCCCGGTGCTCTACACCGTCGGCCGGAAGGCGTTGAGCTACTACACCTTCCGCAACTGGACGGTGGCAGGGTCGTGGATCGGCTTCACCGACAAGCCGACCTACGAGAACGCCCAGGAGATCGCCGAGACATTGGTGGAGGCCTTCCTGGCCGGCGCTGATGATGAGGGTGACGGTGCCGGCGCCGACGGCGTGCTCGGTGTCGACGAGTTGCATATCGTGTTCACCGAATTCCGCTCGATGCTCACCCAGAGCGCGGAGGCGCGGCGGATCGCACCCATGGTCGTCGAGTATGTGGAATCCGATACCGGGCCGCACACGTTGTTCTCGTTCGAACCCGATGCCACCACACTCTTCGAGTCGCTGCTCCCGCGTTATGTGGCGACCCGGATTTTCTCGGCGCTGCTCGAGGCGGCGGCATCGGAGTCCGCGTCGCGGCGCCGAGCGATGAAGGCGGCCTCCGATAATGCCGACGATCTCATCAAGGTGCTGACTCTGATGGCCAACCGGGAACGGCAGGCTCAGATCACTCAGGAAATCTCCGAAATCGTCGGCGGTGCGAATGCACTGTCCGACGCAGCGAAGTAGAACCCTCCAGGAAGCGAAGAAAGAACATGACTGTCACCGCAGAGACCCACAGCACCCCGGGCAGTAAGGAAACCTCCGGTCGGGTGGTGCGCGTCACCGGTCCCGTCGTCGACGTGGAGTTCCCGCGCGGCGCAGTGCCGGAGTTGTTCAACGCACTGCACGCCGACATCGCGCTGGCGGCGATGGCCAAGACCCTGACTCTTGAGGTGGCCCAGCACCTGGGCGACAACCTGGTGCGCTGCATCTCGATGCAGCCCACGGACGGCCTGGTGCGGGGGGCCGAGGTGACCGACACCGGCGCCTCGATTTCGGTGCCGGTCGGCGAGGGGGTTAAGGGGCACGTGTTCAACGCCCTGGGCGACTGCCTCGATGACCCCGGCTACGGCAAGGACTTTGAGAAGTGGTCGATCCACCGGCGTCCACCGGCCTTCGATGAGCTCGAACCTCGCACCGAGATGCTGGAGACCGGCCTGAAGGTCGTCGATCTGCTCACCCCGTATGTGCGCGGCGGAAAAATCGCCCTGTTCGGCGGTGCCGGCGTGGGTAAGACGGTGCTCATCCAGGAGATGATCAACCGCATCGCCCGTAACTTCGGTGGCACCTCGGTTTTCGCCGGCGTGGGGGAGCGCACCCGCGAGGGCAACGATCTCTGGGTCGAACTGCGCGAGGCGAACGTTCTCAAGGACACCGCCCTGGTGTTCGGCCAGATGGACGAGCCGCCGGGCACTCGCATGCGGGTGGCACTCTCCGCGCTGACCATGGCGGAGTACTTCCGCGACGAGATGAGCCAGGACGTGCTGTTGTTCATCGACAACATCTTCCGGTTCACCCAGGCCGGCTCCGAGGTGTCGACCCTGCTGGGCCGTATGCCCTCGGCGGTGGGCTACCAGCCGACGCTGGCCGATGAGATGGGCGAGTTGCAGGAGCGCATCACCTCGACACGCGGCCGCTCCATCACGTCGATGCAGGCCGTGTACGTGCCCGCTGACGACTACACCGACCCGGCGCCGGCGACCACCTTCGCGCACCTCGATGCCACCACGGAGCTCTCTCGCGCGGTGTTCTCCAAGGGCATCTTCCCGGCGGTGGATCCGCTGGCATCCAGCTCGACGATCCTGCACCCGAGCGTTGTGGGCGAGGAGCACTACCGCGTCGCCCAGGAGGTCATCCGGATCCTGCAGCGCTACAAGGATCTTCAGGACATCATCGCCATCCTCGGTATCGACGAACTTTCCGAGGAGGACAAGCAGTTGGTCTACCGGGCTCGCCGGATCGAGCGCTTCCTGAGCCAGAACATGATGGCGGCCGAGCAGTTCACCGGGCAGCCCGGTTCGACAGTTCCGCTGAAGGAGACCGTTGAGGCCTTCGACAAGCTGGCCAAGGGCGACTTCGACCACCTGCCCGAGCAGGCTTTCTTCCTGATCGGCGGACTTGACGATCTGGCGAAGAAGGCAGAGAGCCTCGGCGCCAAGTTGTGACGATGCGGATCAGACTTCGAAAGGTGATGTGAGATGGCCGATTTGAACGTCGAGATCGTCGCTGTGGAACGCAAGATATGGTCAGGCAAGGGCACTTTCGTGTTCACCAGGACCACCTCCGGCGAGATCGGCATTCTGCCCAACCACATACCGCTGGTGGCCCAGTTGGTCGATGACGCGATGGTGCGCGTGGAGCGCGAGGGTGAGGACGATCTGCGCATCGCCGTCGACGGCGGTTATATGTCGGTGACCGAGGCCGGGGTACGGATTCTGGCGGAGTCAGCCGAGTTCGCCTCGGAGATCGACGCGGACGCCGCCAAGTCTGACGCCGCCTCGGATGACCCGCAGACGGCGGCCCGCGGAAGGGCCCGGCTGCGAGCTCTCGGCCAGCTCGACTAGACCGATGAGCGCGTCGATGATGATCGTGATCGCGCTCATCGGCGCTCTGCTGCTGATTGTTCCCGCAATGATCATCCGGCTCTGGAATCTGGGGCAGGGCGGAACAGCGGCCATTCTTCGCGATACCCCCGCCGCCGGCGGTCATGGCTGGCGGCACGGCGTGCTCCGGTACCGCGGCGACGAAGCCCAGTTCTATCGGCTGTCGAGTCTGCGGCTGTGGCCCGATCGCAGACTGGGCCGACGCGGGCTTGAGGTGATTGCTCGGCGCCCTCCACGCGGTGACGAGTTCGACATCATGACCGAGGAGACCGTCATCCTCGAACTTCACGACAGCACCGGAAGTCCTAACCGCGGCTATGAGATGGCGCTGGACCGCGGTGCTCTGACCGCTTTTCAGTCCTGGGTCGAGTCGCGGCCATCACCGAGGACGCGTCGCAGCACCGCTTGAGCTCGGCGGTTCTCTTCTATTTCTCCGAGTTGGCGTCGCTGGGTCCGCCCGGTTTCCAGAGCACATCATCGCCCGCGTTGGCGACCCGAGACAGGATGAACAACAGATCCGACAGGCGATTGAGGTAGCGGGCGGGCAGCGGACTGACAGTGTCGGGATGCGCCTTCACCGCAGTCCACGCCGACCGCTCCGCACGGCGTGACACCGTGCGTGCGACGTGCAGGAGCGCCGACAGTGCGGTGCCGCCCGGCAGGATGAAGGAGTTCAGCGCAGGCAGGGTCTCGTTGTACTCGTCGCACCACTGCTCGAGTCGCTCGATGTATCCCTCGGTGATGCGCAACGGTGCCCGCTCGGGATTCGGCACTATGGGCGTGGCCAGATCGGCGCCAGCATCGAAAAGGTCATTCTGAATCCGGGTGAGGACTGCGCGCAGTGATGCCTCGGGCTGGCCCACTGCCACCGCAACTCCGATCGCGGCGTTGGCCTCATCACAGTCCGCATAGGCGATCAGTCGCGGATCGTTCTTCTCCACGCGCGAGAAATCGCTCAGCCCGGACGTCCCGTCGTCGCCGGTCCGGGTGTAGATGCGGGTCAGGTGCACTGCCATGAGTGCTAACCGTACCGGCTGACACGGGCCGAACCTCACGCCGCCTCAACTAAGCTATCGGCCGTGGGCGAGCGTTTCCTGGTTACCGGCGGGCGCCGGTTGGCTGGTGAGGTTGCCGTCGGGGGTGCCAAGAACAGCGTCCTGAAACTGATGGCGGCCAGCCTGTTGGCCGAGGGGACCACCACGATCACGAACTGCCCCGACATCCTCGACGTCCCGCTGATGGCGGAAGTGCTGCGTGGTCTGGGTGCGACTGTCGAACTCGACGGATCCGTCGTTCGGATCACCTCTCCCGATGAACTGAAGTACGAGGCCGACTTCGCCGCCGTCCGTCAATTCCGGGCCTCGGTGTGTGTGCTCGGTCCTCTGGTTGGCCGCTGCAAGCGGGCAAGGGTCGCGTTGCCCGGTGGTGATGCAATCGGCTCGCGTCCGCTGGATATGCACCAGTCCGGTCTGCGACAACTCGGTGCCGAGTGCGCTATCGAACACGGCTGCGTCGTCGCCTCCGCAGACAGGTTGCGCGGAGCCGAGATCCAGCTTGAGTTCCCCTCGGTCGGGGCGACCGAGAACATCCTGATGGCTGCGGTCCTCGCCGAAGGTATCACCACCATTCACAACTCCGCGCGCGAGCCAGATGTCATGGATCTGTGCGAGATGCTCAATCAGATGGGTGCGCAGATCGAGGGCTCCGGCACGCCGACGCTGACGATCACCGGTGTGCCGAAACTGCACCCGACCGAACATCGCGTGATCGGGGACCGGATCGTTGCGGCCACGTGGGGGATCGCCGCAGCGATGACGCGAGGTGACATCTCGATCACCGGTGTCGATCCAGCGCACCTGCAGTTGGTATTGCACAAACTGCACGATGCCGGTGCGACGGTGACCCAGCACGACGAAGGATTCCGGGTGGTGCAGTACGAGCGGCCTAAGGCGTGCAACATCTCGACACTGCCATTTCCCGGGTTCCCGACCGATCTCCAGCCGATGGCCATCGCGATGGCATCGATCGCCGACGGCACGTCGATGATCACCGAAAATGTTTTCGAGGCGCGGTTCCGCTTCGTCGAGGAGATGATCCGACTCGGGGCCGATGCCCGGACCGACGGTCATCACGCGGTGGTGCGGGGAATTGCGCAACTCTCCAGTGCGCCGGTGTGGTGCTCAGATATCCGCGCCGGCGCTGGACTGGTGCTGGCCGGCCTTGTAGCCGACGGGGAGACCGAGGTCCACGACGTTTTCCACGTCGATCGCGGCTACCCGTTGTTCGTCGAGATCCTCCAGGGATTGGGTGCCGAGATCGAGCGCGTACAGTAGGGGCCTCGAGCCGACAGTCGCGCCGATCTCCGGATGGTAGACGGCCAGTTGACCTCGATCTTCAACTGAAGTACGCTGGTAGGGTTGCCCTGCTCGCGGGTTTCTAGCGGGTCTTGTTGTTTGAGAACTCAATAGTGTGTTTGGTGGTTTTTGTTTGTTGTT
>JBAXIA010000169.1:0-6150 GCA_037138615.1 Mycobacteriaceae bacterium
TGAGGTCCCGGTGCGGGTTTGGGCCCGGGTCCCGGTCCTGGTTGGGGTCCCGGTCCTGGTTGGGGTCCCGGTGCGGGTTGAGGTCCCGGAGTCGGTTTCGGGGGTACCGGAGCAGCCGGCACCGGATTGTCCGGAATGAGCCCACTGCTGTCTGGGGAATTTCCCCCGATTGCACCGACAACTGCGACAGCGTTTTGATCCGGCTGGGTCCGGGGGATCGGTGCCGGTATCGCGGACGGCCGGGCTGCAAATTCCGGATCCGGTGATCCGGGCGACGACGACTCCGCCGGTGCAGCATCGGGGAGTTGCGGCGCGTAGTTCGAGCCAGGTTCTCCCGGTGTGGAGCCGGGGGCGTTGCCGGCGGGGGTCTCAATGGTCGTGGGCTTGCTGATACCGGCCGGGGTGATGAACGGAAGTTTGACGTTGCCATTGAGAACTGCGGTCAGTCCGGCTCCGAGTGTCAGGACGCTGAAGATGCTCGCGACAGCGATCTGGAGGTATGGCCGTTGGGATCGCTGTCGCGCGAGGCGACGCTGATCGAGGTCGACGACGACCGCGTCATCGGCGGTAAGACTGGTCTGTTCGGTCAGACCCTGCAGATAGGGGCCGAAACATTCGCCCGCGTACTGCGAGACCTCGGCGTGGGTGGTCAGCAGCTGTCCTGGTCGCTTGATGACGACCAGGGAGTAGCCCATTCGGACGAACACGTCGGCGACCGAATCAAGGTCGGCCGGTGTCTGCTCGACGGTCGTGCCGAGACGTTGGAGTTGCTCAGCGACCAGGGGCACACCCGCTTCCATGACTGCGCTGGACGTGCTCGACAGCATCGGCAACTGCTCGCTGGATTCAATGTTCAGCTCGCGAAGAGCCAGCGGATGTCTCTGCACCGCCCAGACGGTCTCGGTGAACGCGGTCAGCGTCCGCTCGGCGAACGAGGTGCCGGGCTTGCCGGTGTGATCGAACGCGGCGTCGAGCAGTGTCGTGAACTCACCGATGATGGCGGATTTGAGGAGATCGTTCTTGCTCGGCCACCGTCGGTAGATCGTCATGTGCGACACGCCGGCGTAACTTGCGACGAGCTCGACAGTCGCCCGTTTGAAGCCGAAGTCTCCGAGCACGCGGATCGCCCCGTCGAGGATCTTGGCTCCGGTCGGGTCGGGCTTCGGCTCTGGCACAGCACCGCACCTTCCTCGCCGGGATGGCGTCGACTCTCGGCCGCTCACCATGCAGTTCAGGGATGTGGATCCAGCCGAATCGGCCCTGATCCAACCCTGCTCAGCATCCTACTACCCAACCATCCAATCGCCCGAACCTGGCCGGTGGCGGCGCGATCCCGAACCTGAGGTTTAGCGCCCGTTCCCTCAGGTTGCTGATCAGCGGCGTCATAAATTGGCAGCGGTAAGTACTTGACGGGGGCAGCAAGAGATGGTGTTATGGGCTCGTTAATTCAATAACACCAGCAGATCAAAGGGATTTTTCACTCCGATCGCGCGGACTGGCCCAGATATTTGACCCACAACTGATGAACTCAGAAAAAGCTAAGGAAAAGAGGCAGAAAGCCATGTTAGGAACTGCGAAAGTTATCACTGTTGGGAGAATCGGTGCTCTCGCGATCGCCCTCGGGATCGGCAGCGTGGCGGCAGCCACGTCGGCATGGGCCGACGACGCCCCGTCGGCGTCATCGACCGAAAGCTCGAGCGCATCGACGCACCGTACCGACCGCAGTGCGGCCGCCCGGTCAGCAGCCAGCGCGACCCGCGGCACGGCATCCCGAATCGCCTCGACCGCGGCCACCACGTCCACTCCGGCCACCGCGGCCGCAGCCGCCACCAGACCACAGCAGGGCATTGCGCCCGCGCCCAGGCCGCCCCGGCCCGGCGTTATCTACCGCTCGATCGATGGCAGCGGTAACAGTCTGACCACGACGGGGCTCAATGCCGTTGGCGCCGACTTCGCCCGGATCGGCACCGCCCACTTCAGCGATGGCACCTCGGCCCTTCGCACCGACCTGCCCAACGCCCGCACCGTCAGCAACCTCGTCGTCGACGGCAACGGTGCCGTGGCGAACACCGAGGGACTGTCCGGGATGATGTACGCCTGGGGTCAGTTCATCGACCACGACATCAACCTGACGCTGTCCGACAACGTCACTCACATCGACATCACCGTGCCGGCCGGCGATCCCACCCTGAGCGGCTCGATCACCATGACCCGCGCTGTCATCGACCCGCTGACCGGCGTCGCCGGCAAGCCGGCCGTCACCACCAACAATGTGACGGGTTGGCTCGACGGCTCGATGGTCTACGGCTCGGACGCGACCACCGCAGCCAGCCTGCGCGGTGCCGACGGCCGCCTGCTGACCTCGGCCGGCAATAACCTGCCGATCGTGAATGGTGCCTTCGTCGCCGGGGACAGCCGGGTCTCGGAGAATCCCGATCTCACCGCCCTGCAGACATTGTTCATGCGCGAGCACAACCGCCAGGTCGACCTGCTCCAGGCGGCCCATCCGGACTGGACCGGCGATCAGCTCTACGACCAGGCCCGCGCGATCGTGACCGCCGAGATCGCCCGGATCACCTACACCGAGTTCCTGCCGCACCTGCTGGGTGCCAACGCGATCAAGCCCTATCAGGGCTATAAGGCGGGCGTCGATCCGAGTCTGACCGAGGAATTCGCCGGCGCCGCATTCCGGTTCGGGCACTCGATCGTCTCGGCCAACCTGGAGAAGACCGATGAGCTGGGCAACGAGATCGGCACGGCGGTCACGCTCAAAGACGCGTTCTTCCAGGACCCGGCGGCCTTCGCTGCCGACGGTGGCGCCGACGGCCTGCTGCGTCACCTGACCAACGACCTGTCCAACTCCCTGGATGTGCACATCGTCGACGATCTGCGCAACTTCCTGTTCGTACCGGGGGTAGGTATGGACCTGGCCGCTATCAACCTGCAGCGCGGGCGTGATCTGGGCCTGGGCACCCTCAATGAGACCCGAATTGCGTTGGGACTGACGCCCTACACCAGCTTCGCCCAGATCACCTCCGACGCGACCACCGCGGCAGCCCTGCAAGCCGCCTACGGAGACGTCAACAAGGTTGAACTCTGGATCGGCGGACTGGCCGAGAATCACGTCGCCGGTGGCATGGTGGGTCAAACCTTCGGCGTGATCATCGCCCAGCAGTTCACTAACCTGCGCGACGGTGACCGGCTCTGGTACCAGAACCAGGGCTTCGACCCCGCCACCATGCGGGCGATCGAATCGACCACGCTGTCCTCGTTAATCCTGAAAAACACCGATACCCAGCACATGCAAGCCGATGCGTTCGTGTTCTACGAGCGTCGTAGCGGTCTTACGGGCGGTGGCGTCATGGAGAACCCGGATTCACCTCAGTTGGTAATCGGCTCCAACGGCGGCGACACCCTGATCGGCGGCACCAAGGCCGATCTGTTGATAGCCGGTACCGGCCGTCAAACGATGACCGGCGCGGCCGGTGCTGACACCTTCATCATCAGCACAAAGGGTGTGAACGCGGTGATCACCGACTTCAGGGTCGGCCAGGACAAGTTGCAGTTCGAGAACCTCGGGCAGCCCGGCAACAACGGGGTGCGGATCACCAGCGAGAACGGCAATGCCGTCATCACCTTCGCCGGCACCAAGATCACTCTGACCGGAGTTCAGGCCAGCAGGATCAGGATCAGCGACATCACCTTTATCTGATCGATGCGGAGGGGTCCGCGGCGGCGGAATTCGCTTCGGCGACAACGATTTCGCCGCCCTGGACCGTCACCGCCCGAGGGGTCAGCGGCTCGGTCGCCGGGCCCTGGGTCACGGCCCCGGCAAAGTTGAACCGGCTGCCGTGGCACGGGCACACCACGGCACCGTCTCTGACACCCACTGCGCAGCCGGCGTGTGTGCACTTGGCGACGAACCCCTTGAAAACCCCGGGGGAGGGCTGGCTGATCAGCGTGCCGTGTGCGACGATCGCGGACCCCACCGGTACCTCGGCGGTGGCGGCAAGCACCTGGCCGGCCTTCTGGGTTGTCTCCGCCGGTGGCGCATCGGCGGACTTGCTGCATGCAGCCAGGGGAACGGCGGCGGCACCGGCGACGGCGGCACCGAGGACGGTTCTTCTCGGTAAGTCGGACATGGTGGGTCAGTTTAATCCAGAAGGTAAGTTGAAATGGCCATGACCGAGATCGAAAACACCCCCGCGCTGCGGTTGTCCGATGCCGACCGGAACGGCACCCTGCGGCGGCTGCACAACGCCGTGGCGCTCGGACTGATCGATATCGGTGAGTTCGAGGAGCGTTCGGCGCAGGTGTCGATGGCCCGCCAACCGGTCGACCTCGAAGCGTTGATCGAAGACCTGCCGGGGCCGGGAGCCATCGCCACGTCGTCGGCCGACCGCCTCGAGCTACGCGGCTGGTTGGGTTCACTGCGCCGCCACGGTGAGTGGATGGTCCCGACCCGGCTGGCTCTGGTGCGCCGGGTGGGTTCGGTGGACCTCGACCTGACCAACGCCCGCTTCGCCGGCCCCGTCGTGGTGATCGAGTTGGATATGGTCCGCGGATCGGTGGACATTCGGCTCCCGGATGGGGCCAGCGCCTCGATCGACGATGTGGTCGTCTACGGCGGCAGCGCCCGCGACCGCCGGAAGGATCCACCCGGCGAAGGCAGGCCACATGTGGTGTTGACGGGCCGGATCGTGATGGGCTCGGTGACCATTCGTGGACCCAAGCGGTCGGCGCGCGGTCGTGGCCCGCTAAAGCCGTTGCGCCGCCGTTAATGTGAGGAATATGCCAGTGCGTAGCCCCCTCCGATCCGGGACCGTCTCACCGACCCTGCCGGTCCCGAAGTCGATTCCGCGGCCCGAATACGTCGGACGGTCTACTGCGGCTGAGGGCAATGAACCCTGGGTGCAAACCCCCGAAGTGATCGAGAAGATGCGAGTGGCCGGACGTATCGCAGCCGGAGCGCTGGCCGAGGCCGGTAGGGCGGTAGCGCCAGGGGTGAGCACCGACGAACTCGACCGCATTGCCCACGACTACATGGTTGATCACGGCGCCTACCCGTCAACGTTGGGCTACCGGGGCTTTCCGAAGTCCTGTTGCACCTCACTTAACGAGATCATCTGCCACGGCATCCCGGACTCGACGCTGGTCGCCGACGGCGACATCGTCAATATCGATGTGACTGCGTACATCGACGGTGTGCACGGCGACACCAATGCCACCTTCCTGGCCGGTGACGTCAGCGACGAACACCGGTTACTGGTTGAGCGCACACACGAGGCGACCATGCGTGCCATCAACGCCGTCAAGCCCGGCCGGGCACTATCGGTGGTCGGCCGGGTGATTGAGGCCTATGCGAATCGGTTCGGCTACAACGTTGTTCGGGATTTCACCGGCCACGGCATCGGGACGACCTTCCACAACGGACTGGTGGTGCTGCACTATGACCAGCCCAGCGTGGAGACAGTGCTGGAACCGGGTATGACGTTCACTATCGAACCCATGATCAACCTTGGCACCCTGGATTACGAGATCTGGGATGACGGCTGGACGGTGGCCACCAAGGACCGCAGGTGGACGGCCCAGTTTGAGCACACGCTCGTCGTGACCGACGATGGCGCCGAGATCTTGACACCTATCCCGTGAGTTCCACGAACACGTGAGCGGCGGCGCACTCTTGATCGCCGGCACCACGTCCGATGCCGGTAAGTCGATGGTGGTCGCCGGTTTGTGCAGACTTTTGGCGCGCAAGGGGATTCGGGTCGCGCCGTTCAAGGCGCAGAACATGAGCAACAATTCTTGTGTCGCGGTCGATGGTGGCGAGATTGGCCGAGCCCAGGGTATGCAGGCGCGAGCCGCCGGTCTGGCGCCCAGTGTCCGGTTCAACCCGGTACTGCTCAAGCCCGGCAGTGACCGGACCTCCCAACTGCTCGTGCGCGGCCGGCCGATCGGTACCGTCAGCGCGACTAACTACATCACCTATCGCGATCGACTGGCCGGTGTAGTCGCCGAGGAACTCGCCGGGCTGCGAACCGAGTTCGACGTGGTGATCTGCGAAGGCGCCGGATCACCCGCCGAAATCAATTTGCGCGCAACCGATCTGGCGAATATGGGACTGGCCCGCGCGGCGAACCTGCCCGTCGT
>JBAXIA010000170.1:0-6021 GCA_037138615.1 Mycobacteriaceae bacterium
GGCCCGGGCGAGGTTCTGGTCAAGGTGGCGTTCTGCGGTATCTGCCATTCCGACGTCAGCCTGGTCAACGGCACCTTCCCCGCGCAGCGGCCGGTGGTCACCCAGGGCCACGAGGCATCCGGCACGATCGCCAAACTCGGGCCCGGCGTCACCGGTTGGTCCGAGGGCGACAGGGTGGTGGTCGCGGCCGGCCGGCCCTGCATGGGCTGCCCGAACTGCCGTCGCGGTGATCTGGCGAACTGCCTTCGGATGCAACTCATGGCCTTCGCCTATGACGGCGCCTGGGCGGAATACACCGTCGCGCAGGTGATCGGGTTGACCCGGGTTCCCGACAACGTGCCGCTGGAGCAGGCGGCGATCCTGGCCGACGCGGTGTCCACCCCGTTCGGCGCGGTGGTGCGTACCGGGAAGGTGATGATCGGGGAGTCCGTCGGCGTGTGGGGCGTCGGCGGAATCGGCACCCACATCGTGCAACTGGCCCGCCTCGTCGGGGCCGCGCCGATCATCGCCGTGGACATCAACCCGGTGGTGCGTGATCGCGCTCTGGAACTCGGCGCCGATCACGCCTTCGACTCGACCGACCCCGATCTGATGGCCAAGATCACCGACGCAACCCGCGGCCGCAAGTTGGATGTGGCCTTCGATGCGGTCGGGCTCAAGGTGACCTTCGAGCAGGCGCTGGAAAGCCTTACCGTGGGGGGCCGCCTGGTGGGCGTGGGCATGAGTGACCAGTGCCCGACGGTGGGGCCCACGTCGATGTTCGGCCTGACCCGCAAGCAGGTGCTCGGCCATCTCGGCTATCAGAACGCCGATATCGAGACGCTGGCCCGGCTGGTGTCGCTGGGCCGGCTGGATCTGTCCCGGTCGATCAGCCGGATCATCCCGCTGGAGGACATCGTCGACGGCATTGACGCACTCGAGCGCAGCGACGGTAACCCGATCCGAATCCTGGTGGCGCCCTGACTCCGACGCGTGCCACCCCCACCCGGGTTGAACGCAAGGAGGTCACCCGGCGCTCAATCATCGCGGCAGCATTGACGCTTCTCGATGAGCGCAGCTTCAGTGCCTTGAGTCTGCGTGAGGTGACCCGCGAAGCCGGGATCGTGCCGGCGGCGTTTTATCGGCACTTCGAGTCCATGGAGGCACTCGGTCTGGTGCTGATCGACGAGTCGTTTCGTTCGCTGCGGGAGATGCTGCGCTCGGCGCGCACCGACAAACTCGACCCCAACCGGATGATCGAGTCGACCGTCGAGATTCTCACCGCGAGTGTCACCCAGCAGCGTGAGCACTGGCGGTTCATCGTCCGGGAGCGGTCCACGGGCATTCCCGTTCTGCGCCATGCGATCCGCGCCGAGATTCTGCTCATCACGTCCGAACTCGCCACCGATCTTTCCCGAATTCCCGGACTGGACAGCTGGAGCGCGGAAGATCTCACCATCCGGGCCGGGTTGTTCGTCAACTCGATGATCGTCATCGCCGAGGCCATCGAGGATGCGCCGGATGCGGCCGCGGTCGACGAGATCACCCGCACCGCGGTCAAGCAACTGCGGATGATCACGGTGGGCGTCGCGGGCTGGCGCAGCGAGACGAGTTGAATATCCCCCGTTCCCCAGGAGGTGCCATGCGCAACCCGAATGCCGGTGAGCCGTTCACGGACTCCGATGACGCGATCGCCGCCGCGCTGCAGGACGTGTCGATCCCGACACTGCTGCTGTCGTGCATTCACATGACCGATGACGAATCGGTGCGCCAATCGATTCTGGAAGGACCGCTCAAACCCGCGGGACTATTCCTCAACGAGGTGCAGGGCTATATGTCCGAGGAGGACAAAGCCGCGGCGCGAACACTCGCCCTCGACATCATTCGCGACTATCGCGACCGCGGCTGTCCCGAACCCGCGCCCATCGACCCGGTCCGCCTCAAGCAGATGATGACCTGGCTGGTCGCCGGTGAGGTTGGCGACGAGTACGTGCCGATGATGCTGGAGGAGATGGGACTCGACGGCCGCGACGCCCGCGAGGCTCAGTTCCAGTCCGCTGCCGGCGCGCGCGCGGAGTTTCCGGTGATTGTGATCGGCTGCGGACAGTCCGGACTGCTGGCCGCGATCCGGCTGCAACAGGCCGGTGTGCCCTACACGGTGATCGAGAAGAACCCGGGGGTGGGCGGAACCTGGTGGGAGAACAGCTATCCCGGCGCGAGGGTGGATGTCGGCAACCACTTCTACTGCTACAGCTTCGAGGCGTCCGATCACTGGTCGGAGTTCTTCGCCCGCCAGCCCGAGTTGCAGACCTACTTCGCGGATGTGATGGAGCGCCACGGTGTGGGTAAGCACGTGCGGTTCAACACCGAGGTGGTCTCCGCGGTGTGGGAGGACGACGGGTGGACGGTCACCGTGCGCAATGCGGACGGCCATACTGAAGTCCTCCGGGCCCGGGCAGTGATCAGTGCCGTCGGCCAACTCAATGCTCCGTATGTCCCCGAACTGCCGGGCGCCCAGAGCTTCGCCGGGCCGTCGTTTCACACCGCGCGCTGGGACCACTCGGTCGACCTCACCGGAAAGAACGTGGTGATGATCGGCGCCGGGGCGAGCGGCTTCCAGGTGGCGCCCGCGATCGCCGATACGGTCGGGCAGCTGACCATCTTCCAGCGCACCGCGCAGTGGATGTTCCCCAACCCGGATTACCACGCGAAGGTGGGCGCCGGTGTGCGGTGGGCATTGCGCCATCTGCCGTTCTACGGCCGCTGGTACCGGTTCCTGATCTTCTGGCCGGGCTGCGACACCGGCCTGGCGGCGGCGATCGTGGACCCCGACTGGCCGGATCAGCAGCGCGCTGTCAGCGCGGCCAACGATATGGCTCGAATGATGTTCACCCAGTGGATCACCAGCCAACTCGACGGTGACGAGGAGTTGGCCGCCAAGGTGATCCCGGACTACCCGGCGACCGGTAAACGCACCCTGCAGGACAACGGCAGTTGGCTGCAAACATTGCGGCGCGACAATGTGGAACTGGTCCGGTGCGGGATCGAGCGTATCGAGCCCGACGCTGTGGTCGACGCGGACGGGGTGCGGCACCCGGCCGATGTTCTGGTGTACGCCACCGGTTTTCGGGTCAATGACTTTTTATCGTCCCTCACGGTCACCGGACGTGACGGACTGGATCTGCACCAGGTGTGGGAGCACCGTCCCGCCGCCTATCTGGGCATCACGATTCCGGGCTTCCCGAATTTCTTCTGCATGTACGGCCCGGGCACCAACCTGGCCAGCGGCGGCAGCCTGATCTTTCACTCGGAGTGCCAGATGCGCTACATAGTCGGCGCGCTGGATCTGCTGCTGGCGTCCGGCAAGACTGCACTGGAGCCGCGTCCCGAGCGCTGCGACGACTGGTACGACCGTTCCCAGGCGGAGATGAAGACCATGGTGTGGTCGCAGCCGAGCATCAAGCACAGCTTCTACAAGAATGCCGACGGCGTGGTGAACTCGCTGAGTCCGTGGCGGCTGGTGGACTACTGGACGTGGACGAGAGAGCCGGAGCGTACCGACTTCGTCATAAGTTGACCGCCGGTGGGAACCACTAGACGGCGGCTGCGACCCGCGCCATTTGAATGTTCTCGGAATCCAAGGTGTACGCATCGGATGCGATGTAGAACACCAACGACATCACCAGTCCGACCGCGACGGCAACCCCCAGCGCCTGCACCCATCTGACCCAGCGCCGCGGGGCGGGAAGCAGTGCCATCACAATCGCGGTCAGAAGTGCGAGCAAAATACAGACGACCGTTGTCAGGCCATCAAGAGTGCCCGGCGGTGTGTCGACACGGCTGTTACGGAGGTCTGCGAGTTTCGCTACTTCATCGAAGAGAGCCTGTCCGTTATCGCCGGGGTCCGCCGCGTCGAGCTTGTCGTAGAAGGTGAGAATGGCCGAGAACGCTGCTTCAGCCTGCTGATCGCCACCGATCGGCGGGGTTGCGTCGATTTCGTTTCGGCGCATCTTCACCAGGTAGTCGAGGATCATCGGCTTCGCCTGGGGGATGATCGACGGATCGTAGGCCTTGGTCTGCTTGAGTATCGATTCCATCGACGACGTCTCGCTGAACAATGAGGTCTCCGCGGAAACTTGATCCCCCTGCACGTTGACGATAATGAAGGCGAGCAGGAGCGCGAATGCCGTTCCGATGAAGCCGAATAGTGCCACGAGGCCATCAAAATCATCGCCTTCGTTGGTGACATGGGAATTGTGAACCAACCGCACGATCGGAATGACTACCATCACCGGAATGCCCACACTGATGAGCACGATCAGTGGAAGCGGAAGAGCGAGAAAAGCATCAAGCATTACGACCCCTGAGGTTGTCGCGGCGACCGAACGTCACCAATTCGGTAAGAAGGTACATGCCGTGCCTCACGTCGTTCCACCTCGTGGGCCCCATGCCAGCGGTTAATGGTCCGAAGGCATTCGTCGGCAAGGTCAAGGACCTCACCGGGCCGGGTATCACCGATCACTTCGGCGCCGCGTGCACCGATCTGGGCGCCTCGGTGCACGCGGCCGACGGGAATTTGGTGTCCGTGTTCGGGGACACGTTCTCCGGCGGCCGGGTGGGTGCCGGTGACTGGCGCTCACCGGTCATCCTGATCGGCAGAGGCGACGCGGCTCACCCGATCGTCTACCGCACGGCCGGTGGTGGCGACGCGCGATACGCGCGCCAACTGTGGCACTACCGGCGTCGTCCCAATCCGGGCCTGTTGCGCCGCGGGATCAGCACGGTGATTCCGTCGGATCTGTTGCGGGTCGGCGACGCCCTGTATCTGCACGCGATCGTCAATCGCGGGTTCGGCAATGTGGTGTGGACGGAGATCTGGCGCTCGGACGACAACGGGGAGTCATGGCGCAATCTAGGCGACGCGGCGAAGTTCCCGGCTGATCTGTACGGCGGGTATGCGCAGTGCTGGTCGTGGGATTACGACCCATCCGACGGGTGGGTGTACGTGGTCTCCACCGGCTTCCAACGCAACAGGGGACTGATCCTGCGGCGCGTTCGGCCCGAGCACATCGGTGATCGCACCCGCTACCTCGGTTGGGGCAGTAGCCGGTGGGGCACGGAGGCCGCCGTGATCACGCCGAAGGGTGAGACCTGGGGTGAGCTGTCACTGCGGCGGTTGGATTGCGGCACGTGGGTTTTGGGCGGATTTCTGTCGTCGGGTTATGCGCTGGGTTATCGGACCCTGGCTTCACTGACCGATGATCTGGGCTCGGTGCCTGTGCAGCGTCCGGTAGTGGGGTGCGCCTGGGAGGACGAGGATCACGATGGGTGCAGGGTGGCGCAGCTGTACGGCGGGTATGTGTTGCCGGGCAGCCGGCTGGGAGTTCACGGTGGTGTAGGACTGGTGGTGTCGCAGTGGAACACCGCACGGGGGTGGCCGTACCGGGTAATGCAGTTCCGGGTGACGCTGCAGGATTCGTCGCTCGCGTCGAACCTGGACCACTGATGCTTTCCCGAAAGCGATATCGCCGGTGATATCGCGTTGTGGAAGATGTCATGGGCCTGGGGACCTGGCAGCGCGCCATATCGCCTTCATCGTGGCTGCAGCCAGGCTCCCTGCCGAATGGGTCCTCTCACTGAAATCTGTCGGGGTGGTGAATAGATCTGTGGGTGCGATTTAAATTGCTGATTCAGCGCCCGGGTCGTGTACGAATGTCCAATGCCTAATCCCCAGTCGGCTCGTCGTCGTCCCCGTACTCCGTATGGCTGGTTGGGTGCCGGAGCTGTGGGTGTGGGTGTGTGGGCGGCGCTGGCCGGTGGGGCGGGTGTGGCCCACGCCGAGGGTCCCGCGGCGGACTCGACGAGTCCTGGATCGGTGGATCGCGGTGGGCCGGCGACCGCGCACAGTGGTGTCGCGCGGCGGGCTTCGCGTGCAGCGGCCAGCAGGGTGCCCGGTCAGGCACCGGTGTCCTCGAGGGTTGGTGCGGTAGCGGTCAATCCTTTTGCCGGGGTGATGCGCGGCCTGGTCGGTGATGGCACCGC
>JBAXIA010000171.1:0-5983 GCA_037138615.1 Mycobacteriaceae bacterium
CTTGCCCTGATCGACACCGAACGCGGCGCCAAGGTGTCGGGGTCGCGGTTCTATTTCCTCACCGGCCGCGGCGCGCTGCTGCAGCTGGGCTTGTTGCAGTTGGCCGTCCGGCTCGCGGCGGACAACGGGTTCACTCTGATGATCCCTCCGGTTCTGGTTCGTCCCGAGATCATGGCGGGAACCGGGTTCCTCGGTGCGCACGCGGATGAGATCTACCGTCTTGAGGCCGACGATCTGTACCTGGTGGGAACATCAGAGGTTGCGATGGCCGGCTACCACGCAGGTGAGATCCTCGACTTGTCAGCCGAACCGCTGCGCTACGCCGGCTGGTCGACGTGCTTTCGCCGGGAAGCAGGCAGCTACGGCAAAGACACCCGTGGAATCATTCGGGTTCACCAGTTCGACAAGGTCGAGGGGTTTGTTTACTGCCGACCCGAGCAGGCCGAGGCAGAGCACCAGCGGTTACTAGGCTGGCAGCGGCAGATGCTCGAGCTCATCGAGGTGCCGTACCGCGTGATCGACGTCGCCGCAGGCGATCTCGGCTCGTCTGCCGCACGAAAGTTCGACTGCGAAGCCTGGGTACCCACCCAGCAGGCCTACCGCGAATTGACCTCGACCTCGAACTGCACGACGTTCCAGGCCCGGCGACTTGCTACCCGCTACCGCGATGCGGGAGGCAAGCCACAGATCGCCGCAACGCTGAACGGAACTCTGGCAACGACCCGATGGCTGGTTGCGATTCTGGAGAACCATCAGCAGCCGGACGGCACGGTGCGAGTGCCGGCAGCACTGGTGCCTTTCGTCGGTACGGAGGTTCTGGAACCGTGCCCAGCCCCGCGATGATCGAGATCGACCTCGACGAAGTGCGTGGCTGGTTCGGATTCGGAGTTGCGGGAAATTTTGCCGGACATCTCGAACAAGCCGGGGAAGCAGTCGATTTCGCCGCCGTGGCAAGTAAGGGCGATGCGCCCAAGGGAATTTTCCCGTGGTACGCCCCCGGCCACGACAGCTTCCTGGGTGAGTTCCCTTTGTCGCACGACGCTCTGATTGCGCCCAAGATGACCCAGGATGACGGTCCGCTCAACTTGCAGATCGAACCTGAGGTGGGTCTGGCCTGCCGGGTGGTCTGGGATGGTGACACCGTCGTCACGTTGCAACCGTTCGCGCTGGGCGCGTTCAATGACTGTTCGATCCGGCGGCCGAACGCACCCAAGATCAGTCACAAGAAGAACTGGGGACCGGCGTCCAAAGGGGTTGCGCGCGAATTCTTCGACATCGGTGACCTCACCCTCAACGGGCCGACGGCCACCCTGCGACTGCTGTGCCATCTCCGGACCGCCGACGGGGTGGACCACGAGTACGGCACAGACAGTCCCCTTGTGGGCTATTCCTATTACGGCCAGACGCTGCTCGACTGGATCACCGAACGGCTGGCCAACCAGAAGGGTTCGCCCGACACTCCACTGGAGGATGTCGGTGCCTTGATGGTGGCGTGCGGACGTCCATGCAATGCGTTAATCGGGATCGGCGCGACGCGGTACACCGATTTTGGCGAGTCGACCTACCTGCAATCCGGCGATGAGGGGATCGTGCGGGTCTATGACACCGCCGGAGACGCGTACTCCGAACTGCGCCAACTGGTTTGGCAGCCCTGAGTATCGGCGGCCTCAGCGACCCAGTACCTCGTCGAACACCGCCAGGAATTCTTCAGGATCAGCCGGGGTGAATGCCGGACTGGGCCAGGCACCCGGTAAATCGAGTGTGATCAGGATGGACCTTGTGGGGCGGCGGGCATCCAATGGCAACCAGCGCCGCAGATCCGAGGTGCCCCAGAGGCGGAAGCGTTGCATCCAGATGCCCAGGGGTTCGGCCTCGTAGCCCTTGATTGACCGCAGCGGAATGATTTTCGCGGTCCCGGACGGAAAGTGATATCGGCGTAGCGTCAGGGCCTGCCGATCCAATTGCACGAGACCGTCGTCGTAGTACTGCCGCGGCGGTCGGGTCATGCCGGCGAACAGCGCAGTGGATGACCCTTGCTGGTCAGGCAGCGACCTGACTCTAGGTCCCACTGCCAACCATGGAGGTTGCATGTCAACGTGGTTCCCTCCACCACGCCGAACTTCGACAGATCGGCCTTCAGATGCGGGCACCGCCGCTGCATCTGCCAGCCATCCAGGGTGATCGTCGAGCTGTCATCGTGTGCCTCGGCGAACCAGCCGTCTGCGTAGGCGATCCGCTCGTCGGTGAGGCACTTGAAAAAGGTGTACAGGTATTCGTTGTAGCCGCCGACTCGCCAGGCTTTGAACCGGGTGGATAGGAAGATGGTATTGACCCAGTCGGGCTCCTCGTCTCGCAGCACGGTGCGAACCAGCTCAGGGGCTATCTCAAAACCGTACCTGAACTTCTCATCCGGAACAGGTTCGCGCACAGTACGTTTCGGGAAGTCCAGAACTACGGTTTCCGCTCCCAACTTCAGTTCGACCGGGTAGCCGATCCCGTCACAGATCTGGTCGCCGGCCAGCATGATCGGCTCGAAGCGAGCGCGCAGTGGTTCCAGCAAGGGCTCACCGCCTCCCGGCGCCCAACGGGCTTTCTCAGCGGCCAGTACCGGTGCCATCCGCTCGGCATAGGACGCGATGTAGTCGGCCTTGCCGGTGGTGAAGATCGCCTCGACGTGGTCGTCCGCGATGGGATGGGTCAGCGAGATCAGTTGCGAGCCGGTGAAATCGGCGACCGAACCGGGGATCATCAGCAGTCCGCCCAGGTGTCCGTGCAGACGCAGCTGCTCGAGGAAGACGACCTGGTCGGGAAAGATGTTCCCCGGGTCGTCGCAGTCGTCGTTGAGGTAGCGCAGCGCCGGATCGAGGAAGCACGGCGGCCCAGCCGACGGAATCACCCAGGTTGCGTTGACATCGGCGATGTACTGCCTACAACGATCCATGCCCCGCTGGCGCTTCTGGATAGCGAAGGCCTCCTTGGCGCGCTCGGGCATGTCGTAAACCATCGGATACCAGATGGCACCGGAGTACTGCGTCATGTGAACATCGACGCCGCCGAACTCGGTGAGTGCCTCCAGGGCCAGCGGCCGGGAGTCGTTCATGTTGAACACGGTCGTGGTGCCGTCGGAGATGACGATGCCGGAGTCGCCGATCGGACCGTCGGCGGGAGCGCGCAACGACATGATCATCACGTCGAGATCGCCTTTGGGGCCGCTGAGGTGGTGCTTCACCGAGTCCTCAGTCTCGAAGAACTGATGAAAGCCCAGCGCCTGCAACTCCCGCTTCAGATCGGGCACCGGGAAGTCGGGCAGCAGCACAACGGCATCCTTGCTGACGTGCTCGGCCAGTAGCGCGGGGTCGAAGTGGTCGGAGTGCAGGTGCGAGATGTAGAGGTAGTCGCAGTCCCCGAGGGTGGCCCAGTCCAGGCTGCTGTTGTCGGGGAACACGAACCACGAGCCGAAGTAGGCCGGGTTGAGCCATGGGTCGCACAGGATGCTTCCCGCGTGCGTATCGACTCGAAAGCCGGCATGGCCGATACTGGTGAGCTGCACGAATGCCCTTCCCCATGGTGGATGCGACTGATCATGAGCTTAGCGGCCCGTGCACTAGGCTGAATGTTGTGGAGCCTGCATACGGGACCGTCATCGCGGCCGTTCGGCTGCTGTGGCGAACCCAGGGCTTGCGTTTCACGATCACCGGTATGGAGAACTTGCCGGTTATCGGCGGCGCGGTGGTGGCGATCAACCACACCGGCTACATCGACTTCACCTTCGCCGGCCTGCCCGCCTACCGTCGTAAACCAGCCCGTTTGGTGCGGTTCATGGCCAAGCAGGAGGTCTTCGACCACAGGATCACCGGGCCGATCATGCGCAGCCTGCACCATATTCCGGTGGACAGATCCAGTGGCGCGGCGTCCTTCGACGCCGCCGTCCAGGCGCTGAAGGCCGGCGAACTGGTTGGGGTGTACCCCGAGGCGACGATCAGCCGAAGCTTTGAACTCAAGGAATTCAAGTCTGGTGCAGCGCGCATGGCCATCGCCGCTGACGTGCCGATCATCCCGCACATCATCTGGGGCGCCCAGCGCATCTGGACGAAGGACCACCCGCGCAAGATGTGGCGGCCCAAGGTGCCGATTTCGATCGCCGTTGGCGAGCCGATCATGCCCAGCCTGCCGCCCACTGAGTTGACCGCCCTGCTGCGTTCCCGAATGCAACATCTGCTTGAGCAGGTTCAGGACGCCTATGGCCCGCACCCGCGCGATGAGTTCTGGGTGCCGCATCGGCTCGGTGGTGGCGCACCCACACCCGCTGAGGCCGCCGAACTCGAGACCGCCGAGCTCGCCGAGCGGGCCGCCCGACGCCAGCAGCGTGGCACCGGGTCAGCGGGCTGACAGCGGATGGAACTGGTTTACCGAGCCCTTGAGGTCCTGGCCTTCGTTGCGGCGCGCGCACTGGGGACGACGGTCACCTATCAAGGACTGGAAAATATCCCCGCTTGCGGCGGAGCAGTCGTGGCGACCAACCACACCAGCTATATCGACTTCCTTCCCGTAGGGCTGTCCGGACGAAAACGCCGACGCTGGATCCGGCTCATGCCCAAGGCCGAGATGCAGAAGGTCGGAATCGTCAACTTCGTGATCAAAAACACCGGCGCCATTCCGGTCGATCGTCGAGCCGGAGCCGCCGCCTACGGCCAGGCGGTGCACGCACTGCGGGCCGGTGAGTTGGTGGGGGTCTACCCGGAGGCCACCATCAGCCGTAGTTTCGAGCTCAAGGAGTTCAAGAGCGGTTCGGCGCGCATGGCGGTGGAGGCGCAGGTACCGATTATCCCCATGATTGTTTGGGGAACCCAGCGTATCTGGACCAAGGATCACCCAAAAAACCTGGGCCGCAACAAGATTCCCATTGTTGTCAGGATTGGCAAGGCGCTGCCACCGACAGGCACGCCTGCCGAATTGGATGCGGCACTACGGACGGCAATGATCGAGATTCTCCACGATGTCCAGGAGCGTTACCCGCACCCGGCGGGCGCCTACTGGGTTCCACACCGATTGGGCGGCGGCGCACCGACACCGGTCGAGGCCATCCGTCTCGATGAGGCTGAGTCCGCGGAACGCGCCCGCCGCGCGGCGCAGGGCCCCTGATGTTGCCCGCCCTGATCGCCACCGATGTCGACGGCACCCTGCTCAATGGCGAGGACCGGATCACCGATCGCACCCGCGCGGCGATCCTGGCCGCGGTAGCCGGCGGTACTCAATTCGTGCTGGCCACCGGCCGTCCGCCGCGGTGGATTTCCCCGGTGGTCGATGAACTCGGATTTGCGCCGCTGGCGGTGTGCGCCAACGGTGCGGTGATCTACGACGCCGATACCGACCGGGTTATCTCGGCCCGGACGCTGTCGGTGGATCTGCTGGCTGAACTTGCCGAGATTTCTCTCCGCGTGGTTCCCGGTGCCGGTCTGGCGGCCGAACGGGTGGGCCGAAGTGCACATGACTCGGCTACACCGCAGTTCGTCAGCGCACCGGGCTACGAACATGCCTGGCTCAATCCGGACAACACCGAGGTGTCCTTCGAGGACGTCCTTAGCGCACCGGCCGTGAAACTGCTCGTGCGCAAACCCGGTGTCCCGAGTTCACAGTTGGCGGCCATGCTGGCCAAACACGTTGGTGTACTTGGTGATATCACCTACTCAACCAATGATGGTCTGGTGGAGATCAGCGCGATCGGCATCAGCAAGGCGATCGGCTTACACGAGGTTGCGCTGCCGCTGAATATTTCCGCGCAGGACACGGTGGCGTTCGGCGATATGCCGAATGATGTCCCGATGCTGCTGTGGGCCGGCCATGGCGTCGCGATGGGTAACGCCCACCCGGAGGCTATCGAGGCCGCAAACGAGGTCACCGAATCCAACAACGATGACGGACTTGCACGAGTACTTGAACGCTGGTGGTTGTAGGGCGCTGCACCCAAGGGTGAATCGACGCG
>JBAXIA010000172.1:0-5961 GCA_037138615.1 Mycobacteriaceae bacterium
GTACAAACACATCCTCGACGCTGTAGTCATAGGACCCGGTGCCCTTGAGGCCCTGTACGTGCCAGCCGTCTTTGAAGGTGATCTCATCGCGCGGGATCACCGCCACCGTCATCTCCGGGAAACCTTCACTGGCCCAGCGCATCTCGCCGTCATCCATTGGGAAGAACCCGGCGCAGACGTACTCGGAGTGCCCGGTGCCGGAGCCGAAGCTCCACGCGCCCGTGACGCGGTAGCCGCCGGATACCGCCACACCCTGTCCGTTGGGGAAGAACTGCCCACCCATGGTGACGTGGTTGTCGTGCGCGGTGAACACCTCGGCGAAACCCTCATCGGGCAGATACGCCGCGGCGGCGAACGACGACGGCAGGTTCGCGATACCGATCCATCCGAACGAGCCATCCTGGGTCGCCATCTCGATCCAGGTTTCGATCATCTCGGCGAAGGAAGGTTCGACGCCACCGGCCTCGACGGGGTTCAGCGATGACATCAGCCCGCTGGCCCACATCTGATCGACGATCGCCGGACTGAGCGTGCGCAGCTGTTCGGATTCGGCCGCCTTATTCGCCACCAGGTCGCGCATGCCGCGCGCCAAACCCAGGACGTGAGCGTTGCCTTCGACCACCGCTGTCACGTGCACTCTCCGATCACCCCTGGTGCGCTGGCACCGGCTCAACAGGACAACCTCGACGGTACGCGGTGGGTACACGAATCGGGAAGCACTGCCTCACACCTAGGCTCGGTGCGTGCCGGACGCCGCCAGATGGAACCTCCGCCTGCCCTCGGTGCTGCGCGGCTCCCGCACCGTCCCCCGCACCCGGTTCACCGCGCCGTCGGTATGGCGACCAACCCCGGCATCCTTCAGCGCGCTGATCGTCGGCCTGTGGTTGTTCGGCACCGGCGACGCCCTGATCCTGGCGTCGGCTCTCGGCGCCTCGCCGTGGTCGGTGCTGGCGCAAGGCCTCAGCGTGCGCACCGGACTTGGGATCGGCTGGACCACCTTCGGTGTCTCGGTAGCCGTTCTTGCGCTGTGGATTCCGCTGCGCCAGCGCCCTGGACTGGGAACGGTGATGAACATCATCGTGATTGCGCTCGCTATCGGCGTCACGTATCCGAGGGTGAGCACGCCTGAGTCGTTGGTCGGGCAACTGGGGTTGGTAGTCCTCGGGGTCGCCCTGATCGGCCTGGGCAGTGGCTTCTACCTCACCAGCGGCCACGGTCCCGGGCCGCGGGACGGCTGGATGACGGGTCTGCATCGGGTTACCGGCTGGCCGGTGGGACGGGTCCGGCTGATCATTGAAGTGAGCGTGCTGGTGGCCGGGTGGGCACTGGGTGGCATTGTCGGAATCGGCACCGCCCTCTTCGCGTTGCTGGTTGGACAGGCGGTCGCCCTCGGGCTCGCCGTCGTGCACCGGATGTCTCCGGGCGCACCCGAGGAAGTCCTCAGCGAGGACCAATTCCCGCAGGGCGAGGCCTGAGCCGACCGTCAGGCGGAGTGCACCTCGGCACCGTCGGAATAGGTTGCCAGAACAGGGATTTCGCGCACCGCATCAGGATCGGCCTCATGTGCCAGCGGATCGCGGCCGAGGAAAACGAAGTCAGCGGCCTTGCCCGCGGCCAGCGAGCCCACCAGTCCGTCGGCATGGCACATCCACGCCGCGTCGATACTGTTGCCCTTGAGTGCCTGGGCCACGCTGACCCGCTCGGCGGCATTGAGCACCTCACCCCCGTCGGCCATCGTGCGGGCGGCCGCGGTGGCGATGTAGTTCAGCGGGCCGATCGGCGAGACCGAGAAATCACAGTGCAGGCTGGCGCGCAGACCGGCTTTGACGGCCGAGGCATAGCGATCCAACAGCTGCGCGCGCTCAGGCCCCAAGATCTCATCGCGCATGACCTTGCCCCACAACCGGACATGGTTCATCAGAAAGCTCGGTGTGATTCCCAGCGACGCCATCGCAGCGATGTGTTCATCGTGCAATAGCGACGAGTGCTCGGTGCGATGCCGCTTGGCCGGATCCCACGACGGCAACTTGGCCACCGAGGCGAATGCCGCCATCACCATGTCCAGGGCGGCATCTCCGTTGCCGTGACACATGATCGGCCAGCCGGCCGCCACGGTTTTGGCGAAGTTCGCCTCCAGTTGCTCGGCGGTGAAGTTAGCAGCGCCGCGGGTGTCACGGCCGAGGTAGTTCTCCCGCATGAATCCGGTGTAGCCCTGGTTGGATCCGTCGGATACCCATTTGATGGTCTGCGAGCGAAGCCGGTCATCACCGGATCCGGGAACGATCCCGGCCGCGGTGAACGCATCGAGGTTCTCGCCCCACAGTGACAGCGATCCGCGGACCGGGAATCCCGCCTGGGCGAAGATCTGGTGCAGTAGGTCGACTTCTTTGACTCCGGCCAGCGCGCCGGTGGCCGCCTCGTGGATATAGGTGACGCCCTGTTTGGCGGCCATGGCGGCGATACCGGTGATCGCGCTCGCGATGACCTCCGGTGTTAACGGTGGCAATACCTTGATGAAGCTGAACATGGCCGCGTTCTCACCCACGATGCCGGTGAGCTTTCCGTTGCGCGCACCGTAGTCGCCGCCGGGCGGATTGGGTGTGTCCGCGGTGATACCGGCCGCGGCGTAGGCGGCGGAGTTGACGTAGAAGAAGTGCTGCGAGGCGTTCATCACGACGATCGGCACGGTTGTCGAGATCTGATCGAGTACGGCACACGTCAACGTGGCCTCGTTCGGCATCAGGCTCGGGTCGAAGAGCTGGCCGATAACGGCCTGTCCCGCAGGAGCTTTCGCGACCGCGGCCTTCAGCGCCGTCACCACCGCGTCGAGGGTCTTGTTGGTGTACGGCGAACAGTCCACTCCGTTGAACACCAGCGCCGAGGACACCAGGTGGATGTGTGGTTCGACGAAGCCGGGCATGATCACCCCGCTGGTGTGTTCGAGCAACGTGGTGCCGGGCCCGATGAAACTCTCCAGGTCGCTTCGGGAACCCACGGCCAGGATGCGTCCACCGGAGACCGCCATCGCCTCAGCCGTGGGTGCGGTGTCCTCCATGGTGATCAGCGATCCGGTGACGAGCAGGTCGGCTTTGGCCGCGGACTCCCGCCGGTGCGGGTGGGCAGCGCGGTCGGCAGGTGTGACCCCGTCGATGGACACCCGGGCGGCGTTGGCGGGATGCGGGGCGCAGCAGTCTGCGGTGTGGTCGGTCATCGGGTCCTCAGTTCCGTGCGAGTTCGAAGAGTGGGATCACCCTGCTTGTCTTGGCCTGGTAGTCACCGAACCCCGGCGACGCGGCGACTATCCGGTCGAACACCGCAGCACGGTCGTCATCGGGCAACTCGCGTGCAGTCACGTCGTAGGCCTCGGTACCGACCTCGATATGGGCGCGCGGGTGCGCCCGAAGGTTGTGCACCCAGGCCGGATTGGTGTCGGCGCCGGCCTTCGAGCCGACGATGATGATGCGGCCGTCGATGTCGAAGTAGGCCAGCGGGTTGAGCCGCGATTGGCCGGACTTGGCGCCGGTGGATGTGAGCAGGAGCAGGGTCGCGCCCTCGAACGGGCCGCCGACCACGCCGGCGTTGGAGCGGAATTCCTCCACGATGCCGGTGTTGAAGGCATCCAGCGATGCCTTGTCGTCGAAGTCAAAGTCAGCCATAGCTGTTCAAGTTACGCGGCTTCGGTGTCAGTGGGTGGGTGCAGGCTTCTTGATAACGACGACAGAAGGGAGCCGGCCATGTGCTGGCAGTGCGACAACCCCCACCGCACCACCGATGATTACCTCGACGTCGTGCGGGAGATCATCGACGGCCACGGCTGGGCCATTCAGTACGTCGAGAGTGAGAACCGGCCGTTGGCATACACGGTTGGCCTGACCGACCTGGGCCTGCCCGAGGTGTTAATCACCGGTCTGCCTCCGCGGACATCGCATCGACTGCTCAACTCGACCGCTCATGACATGGTCGATAACGGCACGGTCCTCCGGCCGGCCATGCATATCGACTATCAGGGCGAGTTCCTGCTCGAAGTCGTTGAGGTCGACCACCCGGACGTCCACCTGAGATGCGCGGTCGCGATCTGCGGACCTGAGGTTCGCGCCCTCCAGCTGGTATGGACCGACGACTTCCGGCACTGGCCATGGGATCGCGGGTGGAGCCACGGCCGACGTCGCCAACCGGTGCTCGGTATCCGCACCCCGCTTCCAGGCTGAACTGCAGTTCAGCCGTAGTGTCGCACATGTGCTACGGTCGATTTGTGAGCAGCGAGATCAGTCAGCGCGAGTTGCGCAACAACAGCGGGGACATCATGCGCCGACTCGACGAGGGCGAAGCATTCATCGTGACCCGCAATGGTGTTCCGGTCGGCGAACTGGTGCCGTTGCGGCGTCGCCGCGTCGTCAACGGACCGGCTTTGGCGGCGGCGTTCCGAAGTGCCCCGCACATTGAGTATCAGCGGTTGCGCGCAGATCTCGACCGCACCGTCGATCAGGACATCAGCCCGCGTGGCTGAGACGACGAGCGGCCTGCTTGATACGTCAGTGGTGATCGACCTCGACGTGATCGCACCGGATGATCTGCCCGCTGAGGCATCCGTCAGCGCGGTCACGATGGCCGAGCTGTCCGCAGGCCCGCACGCCACTGACGACCCCGCCGAACGGGCGCGCCGCCAGGACCGGTTGCAGCAACTCGAGTCGTGGGTGGAACCCGTTCCATTCGACGGTGACTGCGCGCGGGCGTACGGGAGGATTTACGCCGCCGTGCTGTCCGCCGGCCGCCAGCCGCGTCGACGCGCGGCCGATCTCCTCATTGCCGCGACCGCTCTAGCCTCGGGCCTACCGCTCTACACCCGTAATGCCGACGACTTCGGTGGCCTCGAGCAGCTTCTGACGATCGTCGCCGTTTAGACCAAGCCTTACGGCAGCACCGTGTGCATGAGCATCACGTTGTACGCCGACCACAGCGACAGGTTGTAGTAGAGATCCTTGCCGTTGGACCACGGATGCAGGAACGGCGCATACACCCCGCCCGGGGTGAATAGCGACGACACCAGCATCTGCTCAGGTCCCCACGGGCCCTGCGGTGCGGGTGCGGTGCGCATCACCACGTCGTTGGAGCGGTTGGTGTACAGCGCCACGTACTGCTTGAGATAGGTGTTGTACTGCGCCGACATCTCACCCACCGGCCCGGGGATCACCGGGGTGGCCACGGCCGGGTTGGCCGGCACCCACGCGCCTGCATCCGAACTCCAGTACTCGTACTTGGTCAGGTCCGGCACCACCGCCGGCAACACCCGCGCCACATACGCCGAACCGCTTCTGCCGCCGGGAGTTCCGTAGGTATAGAGGTACGGATCCCCCGGCCCGGGCTTGAGGAATGCGCCCATCTGGAACTTCTCGTTACCGGCTTCCGGTTTGCGGATGGTGCCCGGGTACACACCCCAGGTCTCGCCGTTATCCGATGAAACGGCCAGCGCGGAGTAGTTGGTGGTCCAGGTGCCGTCGCCGTCCCAGGTCTTGATGGACATGAAGTTCAGGAACTGCTTCCCGCCGAAGCCGACACCCGCGGTGGGGATGATGCCGGTCTCCTCAGGGGCGGCGTTGATGGTGTTGACGATCTGCTTGGCGATACCCGGACGCCACACCGGCGCTCCGGAGTAGCGGTTACCGACGGCACCGTCCCCGACGGCCACCGTATTGGCCAGAGTGCGATCGGAGGAGCGCATCAGCACGTTGTAGCGCCACTGCTCGCCGGGGATCTGGCAGAAACCCTTGGTGTCACCGAAGGCCATCAGCACCTGAGAGTTGGCGGGATCGCCGTTGTCCCACATGATCCCGAGGTCGGTACCGGTGACGGCGAAGTTCGCCACGGTCTTGTTCGGACTGTCCGGTCCGGTGACCCAGCCGACGACAGAGGTGCCCGGCGGCAGGTCTGCGGGTGCGGCCACGGCGACCGTCGGCGCGGGCA